>JAQCFL010000314.1 GCA_027619375.1 Verrucomicrobiota bacterium
CAACCACCCAGCCCCCCCTCTCTGCTCTCTAAGCACTGCTCCCTGAACACTGCTCTCTGAACACTGCTCTCTGAACACTGGCCTCCGGCCTCTCTCTCCCTCAAACTGAAACACCCGCCCAATCCCCCCGTATCCCTCACCTCATGAAATCCATCTTCCTCTCTCTCTCCCTCCTCCTCACCCCCTTCGCCTCCGCCCACGAGGGACACTCCCCCTCCTCCCACGCCGACGCCATGGCCGCCGCCGCCGACACCTTCCTCGACACCCTCAACGACGAACAAAAAGCCAAAGCCGTCTTCGAATTCAAAAACGACGAACGCGAAAACTGGCACTTCGTCCCCCTCGACCGCAAGGGCATCATCCTCTCCGACCTCCAACCCGCCCAGCAAACCCTCGCCTTCGGCCTCCTCGGATCCGCCCTCAGCACCCAGGGACTCCTCCGCGCCACCTCCATCATGAGCCTCGAGCAGTTCCTCGCCGTCCGCGAGAACAACCCCGTCCTCCGCAATCCGCAAAAATACTACGTCGCCATCTTCGGCACCCCAAAACCCGGCGGCACCTGGGGCTGGCGCTTCGAGGGCCACCACCTCTCTGTCAACGTCACCGTCGCCAACGGCAAGGCCCTCGCCCTCACCCCCATCTTCTTCGGCACCAACCCCGCCGAAATCACCGAAGGCCCCCGCAAAGGCCTCCGCCCCCTCGGCAACATCGAAGACTTGGGCCGCTCCCTCGCCACCTCCCTCAAAGCGGCCGGCAAACCCGTCGTCTTCACCGACAAGGCCCCCGACGACATCATCACCGGCCAGGAACGCGCCGTCACCGCCCTCGAAGTGCAAGGCGTCACCACCGGCGACATGGACAACGACCAACGCGCCCAACTCCGCAACCTCATCATCGCCTACCTCGACAATCATCCCGCCGACGCCATCGCCGACACCGTCGCCGAAATGAAGGCCGCCGACCTCGGCAAGATCCACTTCGCCTGGGCCGGTGGTCTCAACAAAGGCGACCCCCACTACTTTCGCGTCCAGGGCGAAACCTTCCTCATGGAATATGCCAACACCCAGAACAACGCCAACCACGCCCACGCCGTCTGGCGCGACTTCAAAAACGACTTCGGCCGCGACCTCCTCAAAGAACACCTCGAAGCCCACTAATGGTCCGTTGGGGAAGTGCGTTATGCGCGGCAACTCCGCGTCGTAAGGCAGATCGGGATTCGCACGGCTACTGATCTGCCTCCGCCTTGCCCAGCAATTCACGCACGATCTTCTCGTAGCGTTTCTCGTCCCCTTCCTCGAATCCCCGTTGGGTGTATCGGACGACGCCCACGGCGTCGGTGATGTAGGCCGGTCACCCGAAGGCAAACCGATCTCCCAACTCGGAGCCGACACCCCAGAAGATCGGAAAAGTAACAGCGAGTTCGCGGGTAATTTCCTGCACCTTGTCGCGTTCCTCCAACATGGCGATCGTATAGACAAACAACCCGTCGGCGGCATAGCGTTCGTGGAACTTTTGGAGATGGACCATCTCCTCCCGGCTGAATGCTCAGTAACGGGAGAAGAAGCCGACGGAAGCCTTGAACGATCGTTCCTGCCCCTTCGCATCCCGATATACTAAATGCCCGGACTCCGGCGAGAGGCGGATCACTTTGTCTCCGGTCAGCTCGGGCATGTCGATGGTCGGAAGCACGTCCCCGACCTGAAGTTCCTTGCGCGTCGCCTCGGTGATGCTGGCGGCACGGCCTGCCCGGAGGTCGGCAAGCACTTTCTTCCATACCTCCGGATCTTGCTCACGGAATCCGTATTGCGAGTAAGCGACCATTCCATCTTTCCCAACAATGTAGAGCCGGTCACCGCGCGCCCAGGTCCGCACCCAGTCAACGTCGGTTCCAATCGCCAGGGGATAGGTGGACCCCGTCGCCTCTGCGAATTCACCGACTGCGCCGGCAACACCGCGATGGGCCACGCCCACCACGGCCGTCTTCTGGTCCTCCTAACGAAGTGCTTCAAGTGCCTTCGCCTGATCCTGACATGCATTGCAATCCGGTTGGAAGAAGTGGAGCACCATCGCGTCAGGATTGGTGGTCTGCTCCGCTTCCCGGAGGCTGTTGCCAGACGGGTTCCATGACAGTTTGTCTTCCTTGTGCGTCGGCAGCGAGAAGGCGGGCAGCACGTCCCCAACGGCAGGAACGTCCGCCACAGCCCCATCGCCGTAAAGGGGCAGCGCACTGACCAAACTGAAAAATGCCATGAATTTCATTCTGCGAAACTGCCCGCCTCCCTTCCGCTGTCAAGTGAAAAGGGGCCTCTTGTCGGCGACGGTACAAAAGGGGATTTCTTGCCGATACAAAAGGGGACAGTTGGTCAGAGGCTGTAAGCCCATAAAACAGGGGGCCAAACGTCCTTCGGGGTGCGTTCGACGACCCAGAATTTGCTCATTGGATGATGCACGATGGTCACGCTCTTGCGTTTGGTGTCGGAAATTTCGTAATTTTGCCCCTCGAAATCGATGGTGTGGTCGTTGTTGACTCTCCTGGAAGTGCGCAGGGAAAGATGGAGATCGAGCAAGGCGGATGGAGGACACGCCCGCATCGATCCGGAGTCCGAGAGCATGGCGTCCTCCCACACCCTTGCGGGGACCTTTCCGATGGAACGGTTGGTCTTGTTGTTCTGGCGGCGGATGTCCATCTGGAGGATCTCGTCGGCTTCCTCCCATGAGTCGATCCTGGCATGGGCCATGAGAGTGACCAGACGCTTCTGGAAGGTGCCAAAGCGGCGTTCGATCTTGCCCTTGGCCTGTGGGGTGGGAGCGACCAGGTGGGCGATATCGAGGGCGCGCAAGGCACGCTGGAACTGGCTTTTGGGGTCGGCGTGATCGCTGCTCGAACTCGGTCCGAAAAGGCTCAGGCCGTCGGTGTAGACGATCTCGGGAATCCCGTGGGTCTCCAACGCCTCGCGGAAGTGGAGGAAGTGGTTCCATGTCGTGTCGGAGGAGACGAAGCGGCCCGCCACGTTGAGGCCGGAATGATCATCGACAGTGAGCAGGAGCGTCTGTTTGCGGGGGGGCGGGCCACCACTGGTGGATGGAGCTGTCGTGCTGCCAGAGTTCGCCGATGGCGGCGCGGCGGAACCGGCGATAGACACGTTGCTTTCGGGGAGGGAGCGCTACCAAGTGGGGGAAGTAAAGTTTGACGTAGGCCTCGACGCTCGAACGCGCCCTAACAAAGCCGCAGAGGCGTTCCAACTCGTCGGCGACAAGCTGGAAGTTGGGCGGGTTTTGAACGGGCAGGAAGCCTTCGAGAAAGGTATGGATCTTGGCGGGCCAGAGGCCGCAGTGGTCGCCTCCGCTCGCTTTCGGGCGGTAGGTGTCACCACTGGCGAGCCAGGCGGTCTTCATGCGGTAGAGTTGGGATCTGCCGATACCCAACTGGTCGGCGGCGGTCTCGGCGTCCAAGAGGCCGTCGTTGAATCTGTGGAGTGTTTGGAGGACGAACTCCGTTGGCAGGCGGTGGATGATCTGTTGCTTTTCAAAAGCGAATAATCGCCCCTGTGAACAGAACCGCGAGATCCATCCGGAGCGAGTTCTCGCCGCCCCCTCGGTCCGGGCGATCCGCGCCCCGGAGCCAGTCCCCCGTCGGCCTCCGCTACGCTCCGGCCTCCTCCTGGACAGGCTCCGGGGCGCGGACAATCATCTGTTTTCCCAGCAATCACCGCCAAGCCGTCCCCTTTTGCTCCGTCTCTGTCCCCTTTTGCTCCGGCCCCGACAGTGAAAAGGGGCCTCTTCAGCAGTTTGCGATTCCATCCAGCGCCGCTTGGTCGGGGGCGGCTAACCGAGAACGTTTAAGGTGGTCGGTTAAGGGTGTCCGGGTAAGGGTTGCGGTTGAGGGTCCGTTGAACCGACCTGCTTTCAGCGCTTCCGCATCGGCAACAAATCGGCTCGACGGTAACACCAGGCTACCCACAGATTCTGCGGAAGAACCTCAAATCTTAACACTCGCAAGAGCGTTCCCACCCCTGGCTCCCCGCCGACGAGGCGGACCAATGTCCACGCTCCGGCCTACCTCCGCTCCAGCCAGTCCGATAACGCATACTTCCCCCGCACCAGCTCGTGCGCCCTCGCCAGGAGACCCTCCCCCGGAGCCCAAGGCCTAAGATTCTCCCCCAAACACCCCGCCAACTCCCTGCGCAACGCACCGCACCCCAACACACTCCCCTGGTGCATCAACCCCACCTTCCCCC
>JAQCFL010000315.1 GCA_027619375.1 Verrucomicrobiota bacterium
GTGGTGGGAAACCGCCGTCAGGTTTCGGGGGATTTGGGAGTCGGGGCATTGGGGCGGGCGGGACGCCCACGCTCCCTTGGGGGATGCCGGGACCGGGGTGGGCTGGAACGGAGTTCCGGGGGCCATTTGCAGGATGCAATCCCGCGCCACGTCAGCGTTTGGCGGCCATTTTTTCGGTGGCCATCTTGTATTTGACGACGGCGGAGGCGATGGAGGCGGAGAGCTTGGCTTGGTAGGTGGGGTTGGCGATGAGGCGGGCTTCGTAGGAGTGGCTCATGAAGCCGCCCTCGAGGAGGATGGCGGGGTGGCGGACGCCGGTGAGGACGCTGAAGCGGGCCCGGCGGATGCCGCGGTCGGGGCGGGCGGTGCCTTGGAGGACGGTGCTGTGGACGGCGGTGGCGAGGGCGATGTTGGCGGAGTCCTGGTTGTTGCCGGTCATTGCGTTGTAGTCTCTGTCCTTGAGTCCGCGGCCGTAGTGGGCGACGCCGACGGGGGAGAGGGTGAATGTTTCGATGCCGAGGGCGCGGCCACGACCACCGGAGTTGAAGTGGATGCTGATGAAGACGGCGTTCTGGTAGCGGTTGGCGACTTCGACCCGCTGGGTGAGGGTGAGGTAGGTGTCGGTCTCGCGGGTGAGGACGACGTTGAAGCCGCGCTTTTTGAGATCGTCGCGGAGGAGTTTGCCGACCTTGAGGGCGTAGTCCTTTTCGTGGCCGATGCTGTTGACGGCACCGGGGTCTTTTCCGCCGTGGCCGGGATCGATGATGACGGTGGTGAAGGGGGTGGTGGGGCGGATGTATTGGGGGCGAAGAACGGGATCGACGAGTTTGGAAAGGTCGATGCGGGAGACGAGGTAGCGGCCGTCGTGGAAGATGACGGGGTAGCTGAAGACGAACTTGATGTCGTTCATCCAGACATCCTGACCACCGACGGCGAGGCGCATTTCGACGGCCTTGTTCTCGAGGACAACCTCGCCACCGCGGCGGGTCATGGTGTCGAAGTCGTAGAAATTCTTGATGCTGCGGACGGTGACGTACTCGTTGCCGTTGTAGCTGACGGTCTCCCACGAACCTGCGCCCGAGGCCACGGCGGTGGCGACAAGCAGAGAGGCGAGGATGGCGGTGAGGAGGTGGTTTCCGGCGGAACGGAGATTCATTGCGAAGGGACGTGGTCTGGTGTCGGGATCGGTCGGTACGGTGAGGTAGGGGTGAATATGCTCTAGGTGTAACGCATTCTTACCCTGAATTTGTCTGAGTCTCAATGCGAAGATCGGGGCAATTTGATTCGGGCGAGGCGATATTTCGGGCCTCGACAGGGGAGGGAGGGGTCGGTAGGCACGGGGGACATGGAGATTACACCTATCGGGAGCTATCGGGCGCAGTGGGGAGAGGGGCCGATTTGGTGGGAGGGGGCGCTTTACTATGTAGATATCGAGGGGCGCCGGGTGTTGCGGTTTGCGCCGGAAACGGGGGAGGAGCGGGTGTGGGAGGTGGGCCAGCGGGTGGGGACGGTGGTGCCGCGTTTGCAGGGTGGGCTGGTGATCGCGGGGGATGATGGCTTTGCGTTTCTCGATGAGGAGAGTGGGGCGGTGACGCCGATTGCTGATCCGGAGGCGGAGAAGGGGGGTAATCGGTTCAATGACGGCAAGTGCTCTCCGGAGGGGCGCTTTTTCGCGGGGACGATCAGCACGGTGAAGAAGACAGGGGATGCGGCGCTGTGGCGGCTTGATGTGGATGGGACGGTGTCGCTGGCTTTTGACGGGGTGACGAACTCGAATGGGATCGTCTGGAGTGCGGATGGGGAGACGGTTTATTACATCGATACGCCGCGCTTGGCGGTGCTGGCGTTTGACTATGATGAGGGGAGTGGGGTGATGAGCAATGAGCGGGTGGCGTTTTCGACGGCGGAGGCGGTGGGTGCGTCACCGGATGGAATGGCGATCGATGCGGAGGGGAACCTGTGGATCGCGTTTTGCCACGGATCGTGTGTGGTGTGTTTTGATGTGAGCGGGAAGGAATTGCGGCGGGTGGAGTTGCCGGTGCGGGAGGTGACGGCGGTGGCGTTTGGAGGGGAGGGTTTGGAGGAGCTTTATGTGACGACGGGGGTGCCAAAGACGGAGGTGGAGGAGGAGGCGGGGCGCTTGTTTGTGGTGAGGGGATTGGGGGTGAAGGGGGTGCCGGCGTTTGGGTATGCGGGGTGAGGAGGGCTTGCGACCGGGCCGGTCGCGGAGGTGGATGGGCCCTGTGTGGGAATGGTTTTTAGGTTGAGCGCGGGAGAGGATGCCGGGCTGCTTCGCGCTGCGGTTCGGCTGGGCGGTTGGAAACCAAACGTGTTCGGCACGGTGAATGCTGAACTGGTAATGGCCCGCAATGAAAGCGGGGGCATTCCTCGCCGAGGCTAGCTTCTCAGAATTTCCAACCGACAATTTCCAAATAAATTTCAAATCCAAGACCAAATCTCAACTGCTGAAGCTCCCACATCCGGAATCGCGAATGACAAGCACGAGAGTCCGAGCTGGTGCCTCTCCTTCGATTCGTTTTTCGAATTGGAACCTGATGAATGGAATCTATTTGGAAATTGGCCAGTGGAAATTCAACCCTGTATCCGGACCAATCCGTCAGATTTTTAGAGCACGATCCATGCCGAACACTGTTGGTAGGAAACCGCCGCCACGGGGGCCTGCGACCGGGACGGTCACGCCACTGCTGAGGCGCTGAGGCAAATGGTGAGGCGGAGGTGGATGGCGGGTGCGGAAGGTGAAACCGCCGACGCCTCGCAGAGGTGCCGCTACGCGGGAGAGAAGGCGTCAGGCGAGGATGTCGGTGACGACCTTGGTGGGTTCGACGCCGGAGAGGCGGAAGTCGAGGCCTTGGAATTTGTAGGAGAAGCGGGTGTGGTCGATGCCGCAGAGGTGGAGCATGGTGGCATGGAGGTTGTGGACGGTGACGACATTTTCGACGCTGGCGTAGCCGAGTTCGTCGGTGTTGCCGTAGGCGAGGCCGCCCTTCACGCCGCCGCCGGCGAGGACGGTGGAGAAGGCGTTGATGTGGTGGTCGCGTCCGGAGCCCTGGCCCATGGGGGTGCGGCCGAATTCTCCGCCCCAGATGACGAGGGTGTCGTCGAGCATGCCGCGGTGTTTGAGGTCCGTGATGAGGGCGGCGCTGGCCTGGTCGGTGGAGGCGGCGGAGACGGGCAGGTTTTTTTCGATATCGCCGTGGTGGTCCCAGCCGCGGTGGTAGAGTTGGACGAAGCGGGTGCCACGTTCGAGAAGGCGGCGGGCCAACAGGCAGTTCGAGGCGAAGGATCCGTCGCCGGGAGTTTCGACGCCATAGAGGTCGCGAACGTGTTGAGGTTCGTCGGACATGTCGGTGAGTTCGGGCACCGAGGTCTGCATGCGGAAGGCCATCTCGTATTGGGAAATGCGGGTGGCGATCTCGGGGTCGTAGTGATCGCCCTCGAGGATGCCGTTGAGGCGTTTGACCTCGTCGACGACCTGGCGCTGGGTGGATTGGCAGATGCCTTCGGGGTTGCCGATGTAGTGGACGGCGTCGCCCTTCGATTGGAACTGCACGCCCTGATAGCGGCTGGGGAGGAAGCCGGAGGACCATTGGCGGGAGGAGACCGGTTGGGCGCTGCGGCCGGATTGGCTGATCATGACGACGTAGCCGGGGAGGTCCTCGCAATCGGCGCCGAGGCCGTAGAGGAGCCAGGAGCCCATGGAGGGGCGGCCCTTGACGATGGAGCCGGAGTTCATGAAGGCGTGGGCGGGATCGTGGTTGATCTGCTCGGTCTTCATGGAGCGGACGATGCAGAGTTCATCGGCGACCGAGCCGAGGTGGGGGAAGAGTTCGGAGATTTCGAGGCCGGCCTTGCCGAACTTCTTGAACTTGGCGAAGGAGCCGAGGGCGGTGAGTGTCTTGCCCTGGAGTTGGGCGAGTTGCTGGCCCTTGGTGAAGGACTCGGGGAAGGGTTGGCCGTTGAGGCGGTTGAGTTCGGGTTTGGGGTCGAAGGTGTCGAGGTGGGAGGGGCCGCCGGCCATGCAGAGGTGAATGATGCGCTTGGCCTTGGGGGCGTGGTGCTTGAGGTCGTCGAAGGTGCCGGGCCAGGTGGAGGAGGCGGCGGCGCGCTGACTGAGGGAAGCGAGGGCGATGCCGCCGAGTCCGGCGAAGGAGCGGTCGAGGAAGGTGCGGCGGCAGATGGAGTTGTTCACTTCGTTCACGGGGATTGGTTATT
>JAQCFL010000316.1 GCA_027619375.1 Verrucomicrobiota bacterium
ATTTTGGACATGGCGGTGTTGGAGAATGCGAGTCTGGCGAGTCTGAAGCGGGACAGCCGGGGCGGGACATTTTTGAACCGGGAGGCGGAGCAGGAGATTGCGGATGAGGGGATCCGGGACCTTTCCATCCGGACGCCGGGGGACTGGCAGTTGGTGCGGTATTTGTCGGGGGGGAATCAGCAGAAGGTGGTGCTGGCGAAGTGGCTGGCGATGAAGCCGAAGGTGTTGCTGCTGGATGAGCCGACGCGGGGGATCGATGTGGGGGCGAAGCAGGAGATTTATGGGTTGATCGAGGCGCTGGCGCGGAAGGGGATGGCAATTTTGTTTGTTTCAAGTGAAATGGAGGAAGTGATGGGCTTGTCGGACCGGGTCTTGGTGATGCATGAAGGGGCGGTGACAGGGGAACTGCAGAAGGGTGAGTTGAGCGAAGCGCGGATCATGTCGCTGGCGACGGGTGGTGGCGGAGGGGCGATGGAGGTGAAGGCATGAAGAAAATCCTCGGCATATTTCTGACGCTGGTGGCGCTGTATGCGATCACGGCGGCGCTGGGCACTGGGTTCTTGAGCGCCTACAATCAGGAGCAGCTGCTGGAGCGGACGGCGTTGTACGGGATTTTGGGGGTCGGGGTGGCGTTTGTGATCATCACGGGGGGAATTGATCTGTCGATCGGGTCGGTGGTGTGTCTGACGGGGTGCGGGTTGCCGTGGTTGCTCGTGAAGCACAACTGTCCGCCGTGGCTGGCGTTGTTGGCAGTGGTGGTGGTGTCGGTGTTGATCGGATTGTCGCACGGGTTGTTGATCACCAAGCTGAAGCTGCAGCCGTTTGTGGTGACCTTGTGCGGTTTGCTGATTTACCGGGGGATCACGCGAGGGTTCACTGCGGATCAGAGCCAGGGATTTGAGGGGGGCTTTGAGGGGTTGCGGAGCGTGGCGACGGAGAAGATTTCCCTCGGGGGCAGTTTTGGAATCCCGTGGACGTGGATGATCCTGCTGCTGGTGGCGGTGCTGTCGTGGATCTTTCTGAACAAGACGATCTACGGGCGCTATCTACGGGCGCTGGGGAACAACGAGGAGGCGGCGCGGTTCAGCGGGATCAACACGGATCGCATGGTGATTCTGGCCTACGTGGTGTGTTCGTTGCTGGCCGGATTGGGCGGGGTGCTCTTCGTGGCGGATGTGGGGTCGGCGCAGTCGAGTGACTTTGGCAATTTCTACGAGCTGTATGCGATCGCGGCGGCGGTGCTGGGAGGCTGTTCGCTGCGGGGAGGGGAGGGGACGGTGATCGGGGTGGTGATCGGGGCGGCGGTGATGCAGGTGCTGAAGAACATGATCAACCTGGTGACCTGGATCCCGACGCACATTGAGTTCGCGGTAGTGGGGGCGGTGATCTTGGTGGCGGTGGTGGCGGACGAGTTGGTGAAGCGGGCGGTGGCGCGACGGCGGGCGCGAGGGTGATCAGGGCCCGGGTGGAATGAACTCGGCCTCGAAGCGGTAGCCAGCGGCGGGCTGGGGAGGAGAGGGGTCGTTGCTCGTGTAGCCAACGACACCGGGGTTGATGGTGTTGATTCGGGCGATTTCCGCGAAGCTGCCGGACAAGAGGGTGGTGGAACGGGTGAGGACCCAGTTGGTGCCGGGCGGGGCAAACTCGTTGTAGCCGAAGGTTAGCTCCACACTGCCGTTGGGTTGAAACTCGGGAGCGGTGAGATTGCGGGGGTTGCCGGGATCGGAGACGAGGGGATCGGTGCCGAGGGCGAGTTCGGCGCCGTAGGGGGAGCCGTCGCCATCGAAGTCGAGGGGCCAGAGGAGGGCGAGGTCGGCACTCTCCTGATACTCGGTGGCGCCGAGGTCGGGGGTGCCGATGACGGCGAGCTCGCGCTGGTCGGTGGTGGCGGTGGAATTGGCGGCGGCGTCGATGGCGGGGGAGCCATAGAGGGGGAGCATGGTTTGGGTGGGGCCACCGTAGTTGCCGAGGGGAGCGAGGAGGGGGTCGGAGGTCAGGATCGTTCCCGAGCCGCTCTGTGTGCCGGAGGGATGGGCTTTGACGATGCTGGTCCTCCCGGTGGCGGCGACGTAGTCTCCGGAGATATCACTGTCGCCTTCCGTGCCAGACTGGTTGTTGGCGAGGATCGAGGAATCCAGGGTCAGAGTGCCAGAGTCGCGGTTGATTCCTCCTCCCTGGCTCGTGGCGGAATTGCCGGACAGCGTTGAGTTGTTCACGACGGCGATGGCGTCATCGCTCTGGATGCCGCCGCCGAAGTAGGCCTGGTTGCCATCGATGGTGGTGAAGTCCACAGTGAGATTGCCGTTGGCCGCGTTGTAGATTCCGCCACCGTTACCGTTGTTCAGTGCGGCGTTGTTTCCACTGATCGTCGAGTTGCTGATGGTGAGGGTTCCATTGGAGTGAAACACCCCTCCGCCGCCTTGATCGTCGGCGCCGTTGTTCCCGCTGTTTGCGGTGTTGCCGGTGTTGCCGGTGATGGTGGCGTTGGTGATGTTCAGGGTGTTATAGGAAGTCCAGACTCCGCCGCCCTCATCTCCGGCGGTGTTGTTGGTGATGAGGGTGCCGTCGATCAAGGGTGGGCCGGCGGAGGTGTTCCAGCAGCCTCCGCCATTTATGCCTGCGGTGTTGTGGGAGATGGAGCCCCGGATGATGTCCATGCCTGCGAATTGGCTGCCCCCGGGGACGTAGAGTCCGCCGCCATCGTTCGTGGCGGTGTTGCCATCGGCTGGGGTTGGTCCGCCGATGGTGACATCGGTGAAGAAGAAGCATCCGTCGTTGCTGCCGACTCCCCCGCCGTAGGAGGCCTGGTTGCTGGAGATGTTGCCGCCCACCACGGTGACCATGCCGTAGGAGGTGAAGATTCCTCCGCCGCCGCCGGTGGCGGTATTTTCATGAAGGGTGCAATTTCTGAGGATCAGCGTTCCAAACTCGTTGGCGACCGCGCCGCCGACGAAGCTGGCGGAGTTCCCGCCGAGAGTGCAGGAGTCGAGGGTCAAAATGCCGGCACTCCTAATGGCTCCACCGACGTCTGCCGACCCACCGGTCAGGGTGAGGTGATGGAGGGTGAGACGGGAGCCTGTGACCACGCGAAGAAGGCGGGTGGCATCGTCGCCGTCGAGGGTGATTCCCTTGGGGGTATTGCGGGCATCAATGGTCAGGCCCTCCGAGTCGATCACCGTGATCTCGCTGCCGAAGAGGATGCGGGGGACGGCGAAGGATGCAAAGAGCACGACATTGGGGCCGGGATGGGCGGCTGCGGTGGTGATTGCTTCCCGCAGGGTGCCGGCGCCCGTGTCGCTGTTCGAGGTGACGGTGCTGACCAGTGGTCCGGTGGCGTTGGCGAGGCCGGAGATCTCGGTGGCGGTCAGGGTGTGGTCGAAGATGGCGACCTCGTCGAGGGTGCCGTTGAAGAATTCGGCGGAGTTGGTGGAGCCGATGCGAAAGTTGGCGTTTGTGGCGTTGTGAGTTGGCGGGGTGTCGGAGGCCTCTTCGGTGCCATCGAAGTAGATGCGCCGGTTGGTGCCGTCATAGGTGGCGGCGACGTGGGGCCAGTTGCTGTCGTTGATCAGCAGGGTGGGAGTGGCGAGGTCGGCGCTCCACCAGTAGTTGAGGAGGGTGGAGCCGGCGGTTCGAAAGGCATTCACTTGGGCGAAGGTCCCGTAGTTTCCCCAACCAACGATGCCCTTGTCGGCGGCGGAGGCGGAATTGATCCAGGCGGAGATGGTGTAGGGGCTGTCGCCGACGGGAAGCGCATCGACGGTTCCGGAGAGGAACTGGGAGGAGGCGCTGCTGAGGGCGAGTCCGCCGCCGAATTTTCCGCTGGCGGTGTGGGCGGCGCCACCGTTGGGGGTGAGGATCGCACCGCCGACGCTATCGTTGCCGAGTTGGCGGTGTTGTTGAAGGGCCAGTAGGCGACGAGGTCGGCGTGGAGGGGAGAGTTGAGGAGGGCGAGGAGGATGAGGGGGGAGGAGTTCATTGGATGGAGGGGAGAGGGATGGACATCAATTGAATCCTAGCGGAAACGAGGGGACAGCGGCGAGGACTTTTTAATTTGGGGGATGGCCCGGGCGGACTTGGTTTCGCCGGGTCTCGGCGGGCGCGGGGGTGAGGTAAATAGTGGTCTTTTCTGCCAAGGGATTGGGTGCGCTTGGGCGATGGCGATTGGAGATCAAGCCATCTTCGGGGCTCTCAGGTGGCTGGGCCTGGCTTCGGGGTTGGGTGGGGGGCGCTTT
>JAQCFL010000317.1 GCA_027619375.1 Verrucomicrobiota bacterium
TGCCATGGGCGGCAGCATAGCAGGCCATGCGCCAAATGTCGCTGGTCTATGTCCGACAGGCTGCTAGGCTCCTACTCATCACTGCCGGATTTCTACCAAGGGGCTGCCGAAAGAACAATCGCCGAGTGCATCCACGCCCCCCCTCACTTCCCCGCCCGATAACAATCCAGCCGCGCCCCCAGGCGCACATACAGGCTGTCATGGGCCACCGCCGGCGTCGCGTCGGCCCAACTCACCTCGTCCCCCGGCTTCAAATCACTGCTGGAGAGCAGCCTTAACTCCTTCCCCACCTCCGCCACGAACATCTCCCCCTCCCGCGACAGACAGTAGAGCTTCCCGCCAATCAACAACGGCGAGGCATAAAAATTGGCCATCAACCGCTCCTTCCACCGCTCCTCGCCGGTCAACGGATCCAACGCCGCCAGCGTCCCGCCGTCCTCCAACACGTAAAGCGTCTCGCCATCCGACACCGGCGTCGGCACATACGGCGCCTTCTTCCCAAAGCGCCAAGCCACCTCCACTCCTCCTCCCTTCCGCGCATCCGGCGGACGCACCGCAAAGAAGACCCCGTTCTTGCACCCCACCGTCAACAGCGAGTCCTTCGCACCACTTCCCGCAAGAATATCGACCGGCGAAACAATGGTCCGCTCCTTGAACACGCCGGGCAGCGCCCAGATCTCCTTCCCCGTTTCGAAATCCAATCCCCGCACCCCCACACTGGTGCTCACCACCACGACCTCCTTCTCCTCCGATCCATGCCGCTTCCGCACCAAAGGCGTGGTGTAGGTGGCCTTCTCGGTCTTCTCCGGATAGTCCGTCTTCCACAGCGGCTTGCCGGTCTTCGCCGCCAACGCCACCACATAGCCGCCGTCCTGATGCAGATGCTCCAGCACCACCTTCCCGTCCTCCACCACCGGTTGCACATTGATCCCATGCTGACCCTTGAAGGCCCCGATCTCATACGTCCACTGCTCCTCCCCGCCGTGCGAAAACGCCGAGAGCATCGCCACCGCCTTCTTCGAATCAAACCAACTCACCACCACCACATCCGCATCCACGCACGGCGTCGCGGCCGCCGCATTGTTCATGGTGTGGGTCCGATAGTTCCCCGTCCGCAATTCCTTCGCCCAACGCTTCGCCCCGCTTCTGGCATCCAGACAAATCAGGCTCACCACCCCGTCCTCCTTCGACTCCCCCGTCACAAACAACGCCTCCCCCCACACCACCGGCGAGCTGCTCCCCGTCCCCGGCAACGGCACCGACCAGACCCGCGTTGTCTCATCGCACACGGTCGGCACACCCTGATCCTCCGCCACCCCCGATCCCCCCGGCCCACGAAAGCGCGGCCAGTTCTCCTCCGCCTTCAGCAACCCTCCCGTCAAAACAGTCAAAAGCAGAATTCCGTGCAGTCCAATTAGCGTGGTCGTCTTCATCATTCCGTGCAGCCCGAGGCCCTGGTCCGACCCGCAGTCTGAAGACCCGCCGCAGCCCCGTCAATGCGCCCGAGCAAACGGCTCAACACTCAAAAAATCAGTCTCCATCAGTGCAATCAGCGAAATCAGCGGTCAATCCCTCCCCGACAACCAAGGAACCCGAGTCCCCCACCGCAATTCCGCTTGCCGCCCGGACCGCCTCCCGCATCCTCCCCCCATGACCATCGACGAGATCACCACCCGCATCTGCGCCTTTCGCGATGCGCGGGACTGGATGCAGTTTCACAACCCCAAGGATCTCGCCGTGGCCATTGCCGCCGAGGCAGGCGAGTTGATGCAGCCCTTCGTCTGGAAATCCCCCGCCCAATCCGAAGCGGTGGCCCGCGAGAAAAAGGACTACCTCACCGAGGAGGTCGCCGACGTCGCCATCCTCCTCTTCGAGTTCGCCCACAACCTCGGCATCTCCGTGGAGGACGCCATGCTCGCCAAACTCGCCAAAAACGAGCAGCGCTATCCGGTCGGGAAGGCCCACGGCTCCAACGCCAAATACAACGAGCTATGAGCGATCCCGACACCCCCCAACCCCACAAGCGCCGCGTCCGCTACAAGGGCCGCAACCCCCGGCGCTTCGAGGACAAATACAAGGAGCACAACCCCGATCTCCACCCCGAAACCGTCGCCAAGGTCCTCGCCAGCGGCAAAACCCCCGCTGGCCAGCACGTCCCCATCATGGTGACCGAAATCCTCGAAGTCCTCGCCCCCCAACCCGGCGAACGCGCCGTGGACTGCACCCTCGGCTACGGCGGACACGCCGCCGAACTGCTCAAAGCCATCCAACCCGGCGGCACCCTCCTCGGCCTCGATCAGGATCCCCTCGAACTCCCCAAAGCCGGGGAACGCCTCCGCGCCCTCGGCTTCCCCGACCACGCCCTCCGCTGCGAACGCACCAACTTTGCAGCCCTCCCCCGCGTCCTCGGCGAGATCGGCTGGCCCGACGGCGCCGATCTCATCCTCGCCGACCTCGGCGTCTCCTCCATGCAGATCGACAACCCGGCCCGCGGCTTCAGCTTCAAACAGGAAGGCCCCCTGGACATGCGCATGAACCCCAACAAGGGCGTCTCCGCCGCCGACCTCATCGCCAAACTCGACGAGCAGCAACTCGCCACCCTCCTCCGCGACAACGCCGACGAACCCTGCGCCCCCCTCCTCGCCACCGCCCTCGCCAAACAACAATTCCAAAGCACCGGCACCCTCACCCGCGCCATCGACCAGGCCCTCCCCGCCTTTTTCGACACCGAGCGCAAACAAGACACCCAACGCCGCGTCTTCCAGGCCCTCCGCATCGCTGTGAACGACGAATTCAAAGTCCTCGACACCTGGCTCCGCACCCTCCCCCACTGCCTCCGCCCCGGCGGCCGCGTCGCCGTCCTCACCTTCCACAGCGGCGAGGACCGCCGCGTTAAGAAAGCCTTCCAGGCCGCCCTCCAGGACGGCCACTACGCCGCCATCAGCGACCAAGTCCTCCGCCCCACCTTCGCCGAACAACGCGACAACCCCCGCGCCTCCTCCGCCAAACTTCGCTGGGCCCAGCGCCCCACCGTGGCGTGACCAGCTTGCCCTCCGGATTCCCGCCCTGCGGGACGGAGGACGGGTCCCGCGTGCCGGTCGTAGCCTTGGCGAAGACTGGGTCGCCAGCCTCCCCCGGAGCATCGACATTCCTGTCGAAGAGCAGCCCCCCGGCTGCGACATACCCAGTCACACACTCCTATCCCGGCCTAGTTTCGCTCGAAGACGCAACCACCACCACCCCTCCCCCGAGCTGTGCTCCCCCCTTTCGACAAGAATGTCGATACTCCGCCCTCCCCAACCGGACCAACGACCCCCACGTCGTCCCTCTGTCGCATCGCCACAACCTACCTCCCCCGGCGGGGGTCCATACGGTAGCCGGTGGTACCACCACCGGCCCCCCGCGCCCCAAACACACAGCCTCCCGGAGGGATGCCGCAAACCCCACCCACACGTCTCCCCTCCATCCCACCCGCCCACGCCTCCCTCCCGCGCTCCCTCCGGGATCACCTTCCCTCCACTCCTCAATCCGGCGATACCACCACCAACTACCGACCCAAGTTCCTCCCGAACTCTGCTCTCCCCCCCGTGCCGCCCTATTATCCTCCGGCTTGTCGTTTGCCGCGGCGACGCCAAATGACGATCCAAAGAACGAGCCCACCAAAAAGGCCAGCAAGGTAGGATGCAGAATGCGCCCATCCTGCCGTAAGGAATGCGACATGCCTCTCATCTGGAATCCGCGAGGCAAGAGGCTCAACCAATTGGAATATCCCTGCCCGTGAGGTAAAGTAGCCGATCAGCCCAGCGAGGATCGCGACTCCAAACACGCAGCAAAGGAAAATGCTGATTGGGCAGATCAACTGTGAGCAGGACAGCTTCGGTCGTCGGCCTGCACGAGCGGCTATCGCGAGTCCGATTCCCAGCGACAAGCCGACCCACTAAGTCGCCACAACACCCCAGAACAAACCGAGCACCCCAGGAGAGTCAGAATCAATCAATCGGGGATGTCCGATCGTGAAATATTCGACACAGATACGCGCCGTAACCTGATCGTGGATGATCCCGTAGAACATTGCAGCAAGCACTGACGTAATTATGATGCCGAATACCTGCATGACATTTTCTATCGCAGGAGAACTGTGTATCACCTCACCACCCCTCCCCACCAGTGAGCCCTCTCTCCATTTAATAAGCCAATAACCACCCGTCGAGCCCATTCCCCATCCC
>JAQCFL010000318.1 GCA_027619375.1 Verrucomicrobiota bacterium
TCTAGAGGAGGGAGAAGAAGTAGCGGCCGGATTCGATGATGCCGGTGGCGATTTCGGGGAAGGTGAGGGAGTCGGTTTCGATTTCTTCGTGGGCGGATTCCTTGTAGAGGGGGATGCGGTGGTCGAGGAGGGTGCGGACGGTGTCCTCGGGGTTGTCATTGTTGAGGAGGGGGCGGTCGCGGTTGCGGGAGGTGCGGCGGAGGATTTCCTCGGGGGAGACGATGAGCCAGACGACGTAGCCGAGTTGGCGGAGGAGGAGGCGGTTTTCGGGGCGTTCGATGATGCCGCCGCCGGTGGCGATGATCTGGCGCTCCTTTTTTTCGTCGAGGAGGGCCTGGAGGACGGCGCTTTCGTGGTCGCGGAAGGCGGTTTCGCCCTCGGAGGCGAAGATTTCGGGGATGGAGTGGCCGGTGCGCTTGACGATGAGGTGGTCGGTATCGACGAGGGGGTAGTTGAGGATGTGGGAGAGTTCGCGGCCGATGGAGGACTTGCCGGAGCCCATGAAGCCAATGAGGACAATGTTCTTGGGGGGCATTTCGTTCATCTGCGTGAAACCTTAAATTCATTTTCCCGAGGGGGGAGCAATTTGTTACTCCCCGGGTGTGGAAACACGGGTTGAGATCGCAGATTTTGAGGATTGGCGCACTGCAGTGGCAGTTGCGGTGGAAGAATTGAAGGCCGGAGGGGTGGTGGCCTTGCCGACCGAGACGGTCTATGGGCTGGCGGCGGATGCCTTCAATGCGGAGGCGGTGGCGAAGATTTTCGAGGTGAAGAAGCGGCCGTCGTTTGATCCGCTGATCGTGCATTTGGCGCGGGCCAAGGATCTGGCCAAGGTGGCGGTGGTGCCGGAGGAGTTGCAGGACCTGGTGAAGAAGCTGACGAAGGAGTTCTGGCCGGGGCCCTTGACACTGGTCTTGCCGAAGACGGAGGCGGTGCCGGACATCGTGACGAGCGGGTTGCCGACGGTGGCGGTGCGAATCAGCAAGCACGAGGTGATGCGGGGAGTGGCGAAGGAGTTGGGAAACCCGATCGCGGCACCCAGCGCGAATATTTTCGGGCGGATCAGTCCGACCTCGGCGAGTGCGGTGCTGGCGGAGTTGGGAGGGCGGATTCCGTTGGTGGTGGATGGGGGGGCGTGCGGGGAGGGGATCGAGAGCACCATCGTGGCGGTGGACATGGACGGCGGGAAGCCGGTCTTGTGGATGTTGCGGCCGGGTCCGGTGACGCGGGAGGATCTGCGGAAATTTGCGCGGGTGGCGAAGCCGAAGGAGGGGAAGGGGCAGGTGGCGGCACCGGGGCAGTTGGAGTCCCACTATGCGCCACGGACGCCGCTGTTGCTGTTCGAGAAGCCGGAGGATTTCGTGCCGGAGGAGGGGAAGACGTATGGGTTGCTGTCGTATCGGGGGGAGGAGAAGGACGGCTATGTGGGCAGGCACGAGTGGGCGGTGACGGAGATCATGAGTCCGGGCAGCGGCAAGATGTCGGAGGCGGCGGTGCGCCTGTTTCATTTGCTGCGCAAGCTGGATGAGAGCGGGGTGGATGCCATCGTGGCGGAGCCGGTGAGCACGGCGCGGTTGGGGGCGGCGGTGATGGATCGGCTGCGGAAGGCGGCGGGGTCAGCGAGCTGACGGTTATTGGTTATTGGTTATTGGGGGGATCCGGCGTCGCCCTCTCGGGCTATGCCGGGACAAGGTCGGGGGAGTGCGGAAGGGGGAGTGCGGAATGCGGAATTGGGAATGGGGGAGTTCGGAATGGGGGAGTGGTTGTGTGGGTGGGACCGACCTCCGGGCGGTCCGGTGGTTGAGACGGAACGAGTGCGAAAGGAGCGGTTGCAGGCTTTATGCGGGGGTTTTGGCCTCACCGTGGTTGGTTCCTTCGCACTGCGATGCGGGTCTGGAGCGGGAGAGTGGTGGAGGGACTGCGCCAGTGAGGGTGGGGAGGGTTGGTGGTGGAACAGGCGGACGGCACGGAGTGACTGTCCCCTACCAAGGCTCTACCAA
Source organism: Verrucomicrobiota bacterium (assembly GCA_027619375.1). GTDB lineage: Bacteria > Verrucomicrobiota > Verrucomicrobiia > Verrucomicrobiales > Akkermansiaceae > JAPKDA01. Next base: position 2,001 of record JAQCFL010000318.1, read on the forward strand.
GGCTCTTGAACATCGTCGGGGATCGGGCATGATCGGGGCAGATGCTGCGGTCGTTGATGACGGTATCCGGCTTTACCTTGATAAGCCGAATTTTGGGGTTTCTGCGGGACGTGATCCTGATGGCGACCTTTGGGGTGAGCATGACGACCGATGCCTTCTTTGCGGCGTTCCGATTTCCGAACATGTTTCGGCGGATTTTCGGGGAAGGGGCCTTCAATTCGGCCTTCATTCCGCTTTTTGGGCGGAAGCTGGAGGAGGAGGGGCGGCCGGAGGCGATGTATTTCGCGCGGAACGCCTTTTCGACGCTGCTGATGGTGCTGGGGATCGGGAGCATCTTCGCGATTATCGGGATGGAGTTCCTGATGATGGCGGTGGTGCCGGGGTTCCGGCCGAAATTTGAGCGGGATCTGGCCGTCATTGGGAAGACGCATGCCTCCTACACGGTGGAGATCGACACGGAGGGGGCGCGGGGGATCTATGTGCAGTTGGACGGGAACAGCGGGGAGATCCGGGGGCAGTGGGCGGAGCGGATCAAAATAAGCGATCCGGTGTTGATCCGCAAGAATGCGGAGACGGGGAAGGATGAGGAGTTGGCCTTGTTGTCGGAGGAGGTGACGGTGGAGGGGTTGACGGTGACGGGGGATGGCGGGGCCTATCTGGATGGGACGGGGTTGGTGCGGATCCTGCTGCCGCGGAAGCACAAGTATCACACCTTTCAGGCGGTGGTGGACGTGCGCGATTTGAAGGCGAACGCGGATGTCTATCCGGCGGATTTGCGGTTTTATCGGAACGATCCGGGGACCTTTGCGCTGACCGTGAGGCTGTCGCGGATCATGTTTTGTTATCTGCTCTTCATGGCCCTGTCGGCGCATTTGAGCGGGGTGCTCAACACCTTCAAGTCGTTCGCGATGCCGGCGGCGGCACCGATCCTTCTGAACATCTCGCTGCTGGGAGCACTGGGATGGATTTGGTCGACGGGGAAGGTGGAGGGGGAGATTCTGGCTTGGGCGGTGGCGGTGGCGGGGTTCCTGCAGTTCGCGGCGCTGTGGCTGACCTGTTTGCTGAAGAAGGTGCCGATTCTGCCGATGCGGCCGCGGCTGACGGCGAACATGAAGCGGCTGTTTTTGTTGATGGGGCCGGGGGTGTTGGCGGCGGGGATTCAGCAGATCAATTTGCTGGTGGGGGGGATCATCGCCTCGTTCCAGGAGGGGGGGATTTCGTTCATTTATGCTTCGGAGCGGGTTTATCAGCTGCCGTTGGGGATGATCGGGATATCGCTGGGAGTGGTGTTGCTGCCGGAGGTGACGCGGCAGTTGCGGGGTGGGGATCCGGAGGGGGCGGCGAACAGCATTTTGAAGGGGATGGAGTGGGGGTTGCTGCTGACCATTCCGGCGGCGGTGGCGATGATGGTGATTCCGGTGCCGTTGATCTCGGCGATGTTTGAGCGGGGGGAGTTCACGGCGCATGATTCGGTGCAGACCGGTTATGCGCTGGCGGGGTTTGCGCTGGGGTTGCCGGGGTATGTCTTGATCAAGGTGTTGCAGCCGGGGTATTTCGCGCGGGAGAACACGAAGGGGCCGATGTTGATGGCGGGGGTGACGGTGCTGGTGAATGTGGTGGTCAGTCTGATTCTGTTCCTGTTGTTGCGGCCGTATGGATTCGGGCATGTGGGGATCGCGGTGGCGACCTCGATTGCGGCGTGGGTGAATGTGTTTTTGCTGTGGCGGGGATTGAGGGGATTTGTGCGGATGCACCGGCGGGGTCGGAAGCAGGTTGCGCGGATGGTGCTGGCGAGTGTGTTGATGGGGGTGGCCTTGTGGTTCGGGTGGGTGGGAATGCAGGAGTATTTTTTGCAGGGACCGTGGCAGAAGGTGGGGGTGCTGGTGCTGTTGGTGGGATTGGGGGCGAGTTTGTATGGTTGGTTGGTGCTGAAGCTGAAGGTGACGACGATTGCGGAGTTGAAGGAGGGGTTTGGGAGGTAGGGTGGCCGCAGAGTTGCCGGTTATTGGTTATTGGTTATTGGAAGAAGGGGGAGGATGGGCGGAGGTGCCGCGCGAAGCGGTGTCGACGCTCCGTTCCCGTCTTCGCTGCGCTACGGCGGGGCAGGCTGCCACCGCAGTCCAAATGGGTGCACTGGCTGTTGGGGGGGTGACGGCAGAGTTGGGGAACGCGGCGGGACGCCACGGGAACGGCCTGCGGCGGGACGCCGACAGCCACGG
>JAQCFL010000319.1 GCA_027619375.1 Verrucomicrobiota bacterium
CGGCTAGGAAGAGGCAGGCGAGGGAGGAGAGGGGCATGAGGATGGCGGCGAGGAGGGGGGTCATGTGGCCGGTGAGGCAGAGGGCGATGGCGGCGAGGTTGTAGAGGATGGCGAAGGCGAAAACTTGGCGGACGCGGAGGGTGCGGAGGCGGGCGGTGTCGAAGAGGTGGGGGAGGAAGCCGAGGCCGCGGGAGGTGAAGAAGAAGTCGGTCTTTTGGTCGAGGACACTGCGGTCGGCGACGGGGGTGCCGGAGGCGTAGGCGGCGTCGAAGGCGAGGGAATCGTTGGCGCCGTCGCCGAGGTAGAGGGTGTCGAGGTGATCGAGTTGGCGGACGAGGGATTCCTTTTCGGTGGGGGAGAGGCCGCCGTGGGCGTTGGCGGGATCGAGGCCGAGGGTGGCGGCAAGGAGTTGGACGCGTGAGGGGGCGTCGCCGGAGATGATGACGGGGGTGAGGTGGTGGCGGTGTTGGAGAGTGTGGAGGGCTTCGCGGGCTTCGGGGCGGGTGGCTTCGGAGAAGGTGAATCGGGCGAGGAGTTTGCCGTCGCGGCGGAAGTCGCAGGCGAGGCTGTTGGTTTCATCGGGAGGAGCGTCGGTGGTGGTGTCCCAACCGGGTCGGCCGAGGGACCAGCGGGAGTGGTTGTGGTCGAAGTAGAGTCCGCGGCCGGGGAGATCGGAGATGGGGAAGCGGGAGTGAGTGGTGGTGGGGAGGGATTCGAGGAGGGAGCGGGAGAGGGGGTGAAGGGAGGAGGCGGCGAGGGTGGCGAGGGCCTGGCGGGCTTCGGAGTTCAGCTGGATGAGGGCCTCGCGGTTGTCGAGGCGGGGGTGTTCGAGGGTGAGGGTGCCGGTTTTGTCGAGGAGGATGCGGCGGATGTGGCGGAGGCGGGACCAGAGGGAGGGGTTCTGGATGAAGACGCCGCGGCGTTGGAGGCGGGCGGTGGCGAGTTGGTCGGCGAGGGGAAGGGCCACGCCGAGGGCGCAGGGGCAGGAGACGACGAAGACGGCGATGGCGATTTGGATGCCGCGCACGGGATCGCCGGAGGTGATGGCCCAGGTGAGGCCGCCGACGAGGCCGAGGAGGAGGACGACGAGGAGGTAGGCGCGGAGGATGCGTTCGAGGGGGAGGTTGCGGGTGGGGCGGTCGCTGTGCTGGGCGAGGGCGGCGACGAGGGAATCGCTCCAGGGTTCCTCGCAGCGGAGGGTGACGGGATGGCGGTTGAGATTGACGGCCCCGGCGGCGACGCGACGGCCGGGAGGGAGGGAGACGGGTTCGGGTTCCCCGGTGATCCAGGCGAGGGAAAACTCCGCGCCGTGGGTGGTGAGGAGTCCGGTGACGGGGACGACCGCGCCGCTGGGGACGAGGAATTCGGTGCCTTTTTCGAGGGCATCGAGGGGGATGGATGCGCCGGTGGGGAGGGTGACGGTGGTGGGGATGGGGGCCTGGCAGAGCATTTGGGCGCGCACTTTTTCCGCGGCACCTATTTGCAGATAGCGGCCGGCGAGCATGAGGAAGGTGAAGATGGCGACGAAGTCGAAGTAGAGGAGGTGTTCGGCGTGGAGGATCCATCCGGCGAGGGAGCCGGTGTAGGCGAGGAGGATGCCGAGGGCGATGGGGAGGTCGATGTGGAGGACGCGGTGTCGGAGGGCGGACCAGGCGCGTTTGATGAAGTAGCTGCCGCCGACGAGGAGGCTGAAGGTGGCGGAGAGGAGGGTGATGAGGGAGAAGATGGCGGCGAGGGCGAAGTCGTCGCCCATGCCGAGGTAGCGGGGGAGGGTGAAGACCATGGAATTGAGGGCGAAGGCACCGCAGAGGCCGAGGCGGGAGACGAGGGTGTCGCGTTCGTTGAAGGGGGAGGAATTTTCCTGCCAGGGTTCGAGTTTGTAGCCGAAGCGGAGGAGGGTGGCGGCGAAGGCGGGGATGGAGGCTTCGCCGGGTTGCCAAGTGAGGTGGAGTTTGCCGGTGGAGGGGAAGACATCGGCGCGGAGGCCGCCGGGTTGGCGGAGGAAGATCTTTTCGATGAGCCAGACGCAGCCGACGCAGGAGATTCCGCGGACGCGGAGGAGGAGGGAGGCGGTGCCGTGGAGGTCGGCGGCCTTGGCTTCGGCGGGGGTGCAGAGTTCCTCGAGCCAGGTGAACTCGGTGGGTTGGAAGGGGCGGTCGCGGACGGGTTGGCCGACGGTGCCGTCCTGCAGGTCGTAGAAGCGTTCGAGGCCCTGGCCCTGGATGAGATCGTGGACGAATTCGCAGCCACGACAGCAGAAGTTCTCCTCCTCCTGCGAGGGGGAGAATTCGGTGCCACAATGGGTGCAGGAGGCCACTCCCTGTTAGAAAGTGAGAGTGAGGTCGACGGTGAGGCGGTTCTCGGTGATGTTGTCGTTCTCGTCGGTGAGGGGGATCTCGTAGGCGAAGCCGAGGTCGAGGGTTTCCGAGAGGCGGCTGCGGAAGCCGAAGGCGGCGGTGGCGTAGTCGTGGTCGCCGCCGTTTGCGGCGCCCCAGTTGATGAGGTCGGCGCCTTCGAAGGAAGCGACGGCAGGAACGGCACCGCCGGCCTGGCTGGCGAATCGGGAGCCGCCATCGCCTTCATCAAGGACGGTGAACCAGTTGAGTTCGACGAGGGGGATGAACCAATTGCAGACCTCGTAGCTGACGTGGGCGCTGATGAAGCCGGTGGTGGAGAAGTCGTTGTCGAAGGGGATCTCGACCCCGGCGGCTCCGGCAAACTGCCATTGGTTGTAGAGCTTCAGGTCGGAGAGGCTGAGGTGGAGGGAGCCGTCGCCCTCGCCCTGGAAGACATCGCGGTTTCCGGTGGGGACCTCGACCACGGCGCTGCCGGAGAGGACGAATTGCTTGTCCGGGTCGAAGATGAAGGCGTATTTCAGGCCGGCGGCGAGGTTGGCGAATCCGGTTTCGGAGGAGAAAGTGTTGTCGGGATTGAAGTCGATGTAGCCGTCCTTGTTGGCGACGAGGGAGAGCCGGTCGTTGAAGGCGTACTCCAGTTGGACGGCGAAGAGGTCGAGGTCGCCGCCGAAGGGGAGGGTGCCGCCGCCGGCGCGGTTGATGTGGTTGGGGAAGTTGTGGTGCATCCAGAGGGCGTGGATGTTGGTCCGGGGGAGGGCGAGATCGAAGCGGGTGGGGTTGGAGATCGGTCGACGGGCGTTCTCGAAGCCGGTGGGGGAGGGTTCGAGGGGCGGGATGCTGACCAGTTCGTCCGGACCGGCGAAGGCGGTGGCGGTGAGGGCGAGGAGGAGGGCGGTGGAGTGCAGTTGGTTCATGGTTGGTGTCTGTTGACGGGGGTAGATTCGCAGGAAATCCCGCGGGTTTCTCGGCACGGGGTGCGGATGAGTGCGCGGATTTTGAGGAGGGGCTGCGCCGCAGTTGACGGTTATCCGATTTTGGTTATCAGGGGAGGCGAAGCGGGTTAGTGGCAGCAGCCGGGGAGTTGGGGTTCGGCGGCTTGAAGCTCGCCGAAGAGGGGGAGGGTGTCGTGGAGGCGGAGGGCGATGAGGAGGGCGGCGAGGAGGGCGAGGGTGCGTTGGAGGCGGAGAAGGGTGAGGGGGGAGAGGCGGCGGTGGAGGGCTTGGAAGGAATGTTGGGCGAGCCAGAGGAGGGGGACGGTGCCGAGACCGAAGGCGAGGGCGAACTCGGCGCCGCGAAGGGCGGATCCGGAGAGGAGGGTGGCGCCGAAGAGGAGGTAGAGGGGTGCACAGGGGAGGAGGGGGGTGGCGAGGCCCATTGCGAAGCCGCCTTTGGTGGCGGAGATGCGGCAGGCCCCAAGGCGGGCGCGGGTGAGGAGGCGGTTGAGGAAGGTGGGGCGCGGGAGGCGTTTGGAGAGGCCGGTGGCGATGAGGAGGAAGACGAGGACGAGCAGCCAGGGGAGGACCACGAAGGGGGAATCGAAAAACCAGAGGAGGGGTTGTTGGCCGAGGGCGCCGCAGAGGGCACCGATGCTGCCATAGGCGAGGAGACGGCCGGCATGGTAGGCGGTGGCGGCGTAAAGGCGGCGCGACTCGCCGCCTTTCATGGTGCCGATGCTGCAGGCGATGGGACCGCACATGCCGACGCAGTGGACGCTGGTGACGAGGCCGGTGAGGAGGGCGGCGGTGACTGTGGTGGGGTCGGGCATCATGAATGCGGAGTTCGGAGGGCGGAGTTCGGAGTTCGGAGTTCGGAGGGCGGAGGGCGGAGGGCGGAGG
>JAQCFL010000320.1 GCA_027619375.1 Verrucomicrobiota bacterium
TGCCGCGGAAGCGGGGGTTGGGGGCGCGGGGGACGTGGATGTCGGCGGCGGACCAGTAGAGGAAGAAGGGTTGGTCCTTCTTGCGGGCGGCGAGGTATTTGCGGGCCTGTTTGGCGAACTCGTCGGCCATGGTTTCGTCGTTCCAGAGGGCGGCCTTGCCACCGAACATGGTGCCGATGCGGCCGATGCCGTTGATGACGGTCTGGTTGTGGCCGTGGGTGTTCTTGTAGTAAGTCATGGCCTCGGGGTTCTTGCGGCCGTCGGGGTAGATGGTGCAGTCCACGTCGTCGGGTTTCTTGCCGACGAAGAGGGGGTCCTTGGGGTCGAGGTTGACGACGCGGTGGTCTTCCAAATAGACGCAGGGGACGCGATCGTTGGTGGAGGGGAGGAGGAAGGAGTAGTCGAAGCCGATCTCGAGGGGACCAGGCTTGACGTCGGCATTCCAATCGACGGGAGTCCTGCCGTCGCCGATGCCGAGATGCCATTTGCCGATGACGGCGGTTTGGTAGCCGGCTTGCTTGAAGAGTTGGGGAAGGGTGAACATCTCCGGGGTGATCGTCATGGGGGCGTTGGGGGCGAGGATGTGGACGCCGTGGCGGAAGCCGTGGATGCCGGTGAGGAGGGAGAAGCGCGAGGGGGTGCAGGTGGCGGCGGAGCAGTGGCCGTCGGTGAAGCGAAGGCTCTCGGTGGCGAGCTGGTCGAGGTGGGGGGTGGGGATGAGTTTGGCGCCGTAGCAGCCGAGGTCGCCGTAGCCGACGTCGTCGCCGTAGATGAGAACGACGTTGGGTTTCTCGGCGGCGTGGGCGCAGAAGACGGTGAGGGCGGCGAGGGGGAGGAGTTTGAGGAGGTGCATGGGATTGATGGTGGCGAGGGTGGTGGAAAGACGCGGGGGTCCAGCAGAGGATGGCACTTTACGGTCGAACGTTTCTGCTTTTTTCGCAATGGGGGTATTGAGTTGACCTGCGGGGGGCGATGGGCACTCGATGAGGGCATGCGATTGGATCGATTCATCACGCAGCACACCGGGCGGCCGGAGAAGGAGGTGCTGCGGCTGATCCGGGCGGGGGCGGTGGTGGTGGAGGGTGAGGAGGCGCGGGAGAATCGGCACCCGGTGGACGAGTTTACGGCGGTGTCGGTGGAGGGGGAGGCCTTGCCGTGTCGGGAGGCGCTCTACGTGATGTTGCACAAGCCGGCGGGGTATCTGAGTGCGACGAGCGATGACGAGCATCCGACGGTGATCACGTTGATTGATCATCCACTGGCCGGGGAGTTGCATTTGGCGGGGCGATTGGATCGGGCCAGCACGGGGTTGTTGTTGCTGACGAACAACGGTCGCTGGTCCAAGGCGGTGACCGAGCCGGGGCAGGGGGTGGCGAAGCGGTATCTGGTGGAGACGCGGGAGGTGATCGGAGCGGAGGCGGCGGGGAAGTTTGCGGAGGGGATTTATTTCGCCTACGAGGATCTGACGACGGGTCCGGCGGAATTGGAGGTGCTGGGGGAGCGGGAGGCGCGGTTGACGATTTTCGAAGGACGCTATCATCAGGTGAAGCGGATGTTTCACGCAGTGGGGAACCGGGTCACGGCGCTGCATCGGGAGTCGATCGGCGGGCTGGTGCTCGATGCGGGGCTGGGGCCGGGGGCGTGGCGGCGGCTGGGTGGGGAGGAAGTGGCGTTGTTTCGGGGAGCGAGAACGGATCTCGATTGATAGAGGCGGGGAGGTCTGCGCAGTATCAGGCGTGATGCTTTATCGATCAGTTTTCCTATTCGTTAGTTTGGCCAGCCTCTGCGGGGCGGCGGAAATCACGCGGGGGCCGTATTTACAAATGGCGCAGGAGAGGGCGATGACCATTGTTTGGCGGACGGACAAGGTGATCGAGCATCCGCGGGTGATGTATCAGCGGGAGGGATCGGACGAGACGCTGATGTGTGACGGGGCGTCGATCCTGCGGCGCTGGACGACGGGGGAGAACAAGTTGAGCAAGGCTCCGGCGGGGACGGTGCAGTATGAGGCGACGCTGAGTGGATTGACGCCGGAGACGACCTATCGGTATGCGGTGTTCGATGGAGAGACGGCCTTGATGAAGGGAGGGGCGGAGTATCATTTCACGACGCATCCGCCGATCGGCAAGGTGACGCCGACCCGCATGTGGGTGGTGGGGGATTCGGGGACGGGGGATTTGCATCAGATGTTGGTGCATCGGGCAATGCAGACCTACACGACGGAGGGCAAGCGTCCGCTCGATTTCTATTTGCACATGGGCGACATGGCCTACGGGCAGGGGACGGATGCGCAGTTTCAGGACAGGTTTTTCGCGCCGTATCAGGAGACGCTGCGCAACACGGTGTGTTGGGCGACGAAGGGAAACCACGAGGGAGGTAGCTCGAACGGCGGGACCGGGGTGGGACCGTATTATGATGCCTATGTATGTCCGACGAAAGGCGAGGCGGGGGGTATGCCGTCGGGGAAGGAGTCGTTTTACTCGCTCGATTACGGGGACATTCATTTGATCTGCCTGAACTCGCACGACATTGACCGGACTGCGGAGGGGGAGATGGCGAAATGGCTGGTGCGTGATCTGGCGGCGGTGAAGGGGCGGTGGATCATCGCCTTCTTTCATCATCCTCCGTACACGAAGGGCACGCATGACAGCGACAAGGAGCGGCAGTTGGTGGAGATGCGGGATTTCATCATGCCGATCCTGGAGGACGGCGGGGTGGATGTGGTGTTGAGCGGGCATTCGCACATTTATGAGCGGTCGATGTTGATCGACGGGGCCTACGCGACGCCGACCACGGCGGAGGGGGTGGTCTTTGATGACGGGGACGGCCGGCCGGACGGGGATGGAGCGTATCGGAAGAGCGGGAAGATCGAGGCGAGGAACGGGACGGTGGCGATTGTGACCGGGCATGGTGGGGCGCTGGGGCGGAATGCACTGGGGATTTCGCCGGTGATGCGGAGCATCGTGCTGGATCACGGCTCGCTCATCCTGGACATTGAGGGCGACACGCTGACGGGGACGATGTTGGATTTGCGGGGCAAGGAGCGGGACAAGTTTGCGATTGTGAAGCGCGGGGTGGTGGAGCAGAGCATCGTGAACAATCCGTGGACGCCGGACGCGTCGACCCAGGAGCGGACCGGGGCGGGGGTGCTGGGTGCGCCGAAAACGGTGGCGGCGGCGAACGAGGCGCTGAAGGCGGGGGAGAAGCATGCGCCGGGGTTGATGCCGGCGAAGGTGAAGGCGTTGATTCCGTCGAATGCGACGTGGGAGTATCTGGCTGGTGGAGCGGTGCCGGGATCGGGGGAGTGGACGCAGGTGGGTTTTGATGCGCCGGCAAAGGGCTGGAAGTCAGGGGAGGCGGGATTCGGCTATGGGGATGGGGATGACCGGACGGAGTTGAAGGACATGCAGGGGAACTACAGCGCGATCTTCATTCGTCGTGAGTTCGTGATTCCGAAGGGGACGGATTTGAAGCGGCTGTGGTTGGTGATCAACTATGACGATGCCTTTGTCCTGCACGTGAACGGCAAGGAATTGTTGTCGAGGGACATCGAGCGTGGGAAGGAGGGGGAGCCGAAGATCGGGAACCACGAGGCGAGCGGGGCGGAGTATTATTCGTTGGCGGAGTTTGCGGGGGTGTTCAAGGAGGGGAAGAACGTGATCGGATTGGAAGGGCACAACATCTCGAAGGAGAGCAGTGATTTGAGTCTGGATCCGGCGTTGGTGGTGGAGGAGTGAGGGGAATGCGGAATGCGGAAGTCGGAAGTCGGAAGTCGGAGTGGGGAGTCCGGAGGGTTAGGGTTGGTTTTCTCCGAGGGTGTCGATGACGCCGAGGGTCCCGGCGACGATTCCGTAGCTGGGGGCGAGGAACCAGCCGACGACGGGGAGGAAGAGGAGGAGGGTAAAGCCGAGTCCGTGTCCGATGGTCCGTCCCCGGTGGCGCCAGGCGTGGGCGAAGGTGTTGGCGATGCTCAGGGGAAAATACAGGAGGCTGAAGATGCCGGGGATGAGGAAGGCGGGCCAGAGTCCCCTGCGGAGGAGGAGTCGCTGAGCCCGCAAGTAGTCGTGGAGGCCGGCGAGGACGTTCTTCATGGGGGCTACTTTTTACAGCAGTTCGCCTTGGGAGTTGAGGCGGGCCTCTTCGTTGAGGAAGGGGGAGTCGGGGGGGGGGGTTGGGG
>JAQCFL010000321.1 GCA_027619375.1 Verrucomicrobiota bacterium
GGGCGGGACGTGGCGGCGCGGGTGGCGACGGGGTTGGGGGCGGACCGGCTTTCGGATGCGCTGGATCTGCGGAACTGGAGGGAGAAGCCTGTTGAAGGGGCTTTGAGGGAGGGGGGGAATTGCGGGAAGCCGTTGCGGGGCAAGGGGGAGCACGATTGGGCCAGGCTACTCTCCCCGCAGGGCTCGATGGCTCAGGGTGCGGAGGATGGTGTCGAGGATTTCGTCGAGATGGGGGCCGAGGTCATTGGCGAGGAAGCGGAGGACGAAGTAGCCCTGTTCCTGGAGGAGGGCGTCCTTGCGGCGGTCGCTGCGGTAGGCGGTTTCGTCTTCCAGGTGCTGGTGCCCGTCGAGTTCGATGACGAGTTGATGCTTCGCGCAAAGGAAATCGACCTCCATGTGACCGGACTGGGCGAAGGGGATGGGGAGGCGGGTGTTGAGTTGGAAGAGATCGGCGGTTTCCGGGAGGGACTGGAGGCGTTGGTAGAGGAAGGCTTCCGAGGCACTGCGGGCACGGGCGATGCCGGTGGCCGTTTGGTCGAACTCCCGGGTGGTTTCGACAAAGAGGCGGGCCAAGGGCGGGTCGACCTGGTCGCGGAGGAGGCGGCGGACGCTGGCGGTGTAATCGCGTTTCCAGTTCGGGTCGATGGGGAGGGGGATGTCGGCGGGCCATCCCGGCATGGCGCTGGCGGGGAGGAGGATGGTGTAGCCCACCGCTTCATATCCTGCGCAGCGGCGATCGAACATGCGGGAGAGCATGGGGACGTCGAGGTCGGCGTAGTCATAGACACGGACCACCTTTTTGTCGTGATGGAGGCGATGGAGTCGTCCGACGTATTGGGCGATGGTCCCGCGCCACGAGACCGGAAGGGTGAGGAAGAGGGTGTCGAGACGGGAATCGTCGAATCCTTCGCCCACGAACCGCCCGGTCGCAACGATCACGCGAGATTCGTTTTCAGGGATGGATTTCAGTTGTTCGAGGGACTGCGCCAGTTGCTTCTTTCCCATGCCGCCCCGGAGGGTGATGAGGTGTTGGACCTGGTCATTGAGGAGGGAGGTGAGCTCCTCGAGGTGTTGGGTGCGTTCGGTGAGAACGAGCGGGGAGCGGCCTTCTTTGGTCGCGGCGAGAACGTCGTTGCGGATGAGTTGGTTGCGGGCGTCAGAGTGGGAGATTTCCTGATAGAGTTGTTGGAACTCCAGGCGTTGGTCGGGGTCGGGTGTGGCGGCAGGCCGAAAGCCGGTCGGTCGGACAATGACCTGATGGCTGAAGGGGCGCGAGGAGGCCTGAGTGCGGGCATCGACCCGATGACGGATGGGGCCGCACTGCATGAAGATGATGGGGTGATGGCCATCTTTGCGGGTGGTGGTGGCGGAGAGGCCGAGGACAAAGCGTGCTTTGGTTCGGCGGGCGGCGAGTTCGAAGCTGCGGGCCGAGAGATGGTGGCACTCATCGATGATGACGTGTCCGTAATTGTCGAGACGATCATCGACCACCCCCTTGCGCACCAGGCTCTGAATCAAGGCCACGTCGAGGGTGCCGGTCAGGCGTTTGCGTCCGCCTCCCAAGCGCCCGATTGCCTTGGGAGTGATGTCGAGGAATTGTGAGAGACGTTCGACCCATTGTTCGAGCAGTTGCTGGCGATGCACCAGGACGAGGGTATTGACTCCACGCTGGGCGATCATCCAGGCCGCCAACACGGTTTTGCCGAAGGCGGTGGTGGCGGCCAGGACTCCGGTGTCATATTGGAGCATGGCTTCGGCGGCGGCCTGTTGATCCTCCCGTAGGGTCCCTTGAAAGGTGAGCTTGAGCTCCTCGCCGCCGAAGCGTTCGTCGCGAAGGAGGGGGGTGATATTCAGGTCTTTGAGGAGGGCGTGGAGTTCGTCGAGGCAGCCTCTTGGGAGGGCGAGGTGCTGGGGATGGTCTTCGGCGCAGCCGATGATGCGCGCTTTGTCGTGGGTGGGGAGGCGCATGGCCTGGGCGCGGTAGAATTCCGGGTTCTGGAAGGCGGCGAGGCGGAGGAGGCGATTGCGGAGCGGCGGGGGGAGATCGACTTTTGAGATGTAGAGTTGATCGCCTTGGACGATTTCGAGTTGGGTGGGGAGAGGGCCTTCGAGGGGTGGTTCGGCACGGCGACGGGAGGGAGGGGCGGTCCATGGTTGCCCATCGTCGTCATTTTCGCTGAGGGCGAAGCAAACGCCGGTGATGCGCCCGTGCTTCTCGGCGGCGTTCGTGAGCGCGGTGGCCTGGTCAATGGGAATTCGGGAGAGAGCGCTGAGAAAGGCCCATTGATCGGGATGGGGAGTGAGGTTTTGGTCGATGAAAACGCTGTTTCCCATTTCCCGGGCCTGGCCTTGGAGGGGGAGGGCGATGAGATTTCCGAAGCCACCTTTGGGTAAGGTGTCTTGATTTGGAAAGAGGCGATCGTAGGAGCGCAGGCCGATGCCGGGGTGTTGCTCCATCGTTTCGGTGAGGAGGTGTGAGGCCAATTGGCGGGCGAGAATGGCGGGAAGGGCCTCGGCAAAGAAGAACCAGACGTGGGCCCCGTTGCCGGAGCGAGAGCGTTCCAGTGCGACCGGCAGATCGAAGTGTCGGCAGGTAGCGACAAAGGCGAGGGCATCCTCCCGCCAGTTGTGGCGGTCGAAATCGACGGCGAGAAGGTGGCAGGATTCGTCGAGCAACATGGGATAGACTCCGATGACAAAGTCTTTATCCTGTTCGTCCTTGCCGGTGAGGTGGTGACGCAGGACCTCGTCGGTCACGGCGAGGAAGCGGCGGTTTGGGCAGTCGAAGCACTTGATGCGTGGCTTTTCGCAGACCCCTCGGACCCATTCGTTGGCGCAGGCGGGTTGGTATCCGGATCGTCCGGTGCGGGTGCTCTCGAAGCGAAGGGGGTAAACATCGCTGCGTCCGCGGAAGAGGGAGCGGAAGAGGGCGATCTTTTCGTGCGGTGGGGAGGCGTGCGAGACGGGAAGGGTTCCCGGAGGCTCGGGAGTGAAGCTCAGTGCGGAGCTGAGGGAATGAGAGGATCGTTTCATGAGCCTGGTGTTTGAGAGCACCGGGAGGGATGAGGAGGGAGACGTTTCCGGTCGAGCCCGAAGGCTTTAGCATGATTGGTGGGGGAGATCCAATCGGGAATGGCGGGGGATCGGGATGCCCCGGGTTGGAAGGGGCGTGATTCGTTGGATTGGGGCTATGTGGGGGCCTGGGGGGAACGCAGAAGGTTGAATGCTGACTTTGAATGGGGAGAGGGGAAGGTGGGGTAGGCGGGGTCTTTGGAGGGTGGGAGGGCTAATGACCGGGACGGTCAAGCCACTGGAAAAGGCGGTGGTTGAGGGTGGGGCGGGAGGGGCGAGGGCGGAATGGAGGTGGAACCGCCGACCTCTCGCAGAGAGGCCGCTACGTGAGGGAGGAGCGGGAGTGAGGAGAGGAGTTGATGGCAGAGGAGGCCGAAGAGGAAGCCGAGGACGGCGCCGAGGGGTGGGGCAAAGGCGCGCTTGAGCTGGGCTTGGGGGGCGATGTCTTGGAAGACGAGGTAGAGGATGCCGCCGGAGGCGAAGAGCATGATGGCACCGATGGCGGCCGGGAAGCCGGAGAGGAAGAGGTAGCCGGCGGCGCCGCAGAGGGGGCCGAGGGGGACGAGGAGGAGGAAGAGGAGCGGGAGGCGCTTGCGGAGGGCGGGCTTGGAAGGGGCGAGTTCGCGGTAGGCGTTGAAGCCCTCGGGGAGATTTTGGAGGCTGACGAGGAGGGCGAGGAGGAAGGCGAGAGAGGTGTTGGTGGCGGCGGCGGCACCGAGGGCGAGGGCCACGGCGGCGAGGAGAATGCCGCCGCCGAAGGCAATGACGGCGTGACGGAATTCCTGCTCGAGCCAGCGGGAGTGGAGGTGCTCGATCCGGCCCAGCCAGGCACCGAGGGGAATGGCGAGGCTGGCGAGGGTGGTGAGGAGGAGGACCTGGAGCATGGTTGTTGGTTATTGGGGAGATGGGGAGATGGGGAGATGGGAACGCCGAACATCGAACGTCGAATCTGGAATGTCGAATATTGAAGCGGGGGGCAGGACAGGAACACCCAATGTCGAACCCGGCGTCGCTCGAAGAGCTATGCCGGGGCAGGTAATCAATGTCCGATTTTTAAGGAGGGAATTGGGAATGGGGAATGGGGAATGGGGATGGGAGGGGTGG
>JAQCFL010000025.1 GCA_027619375.1 Verrucomicrobiota bacterium
AGGGGCGAGATAACGAGCTTTCGGCATGACGGGGATGAGCAAAGCACGGAACCGCAGGGGTTGCAAGGCGCTTTTTATTATTTATCTGGGAAGTTATTCTGGGGAAGGTATTCTGGGAGAGCCTGCAGCACCCTTCCGGCTCCCCGCGAACCCCGGTGCACCCTCAGCCACCTGCGTCCCGCACCTGAAAACCGATTTATGCAATGGCAATCCGCCGTTCTTCCGACTATTCGTGACGGAGGAACGACCATGAAAACTGCAACACCAATCACCGCCCCCCACCGGCCTGCACCCTCTTTCAAGCGCCTTCGCCGGGGCACCCTGCTGGCTCTCACCCTGGGCATGTTGACTGCGGGGTTTGCGAAAGCCGACTGGAACGGCTACGAGCAGATCAACTTCAACGTCGATGGCCGGGGGGCGCTCCTCGTGGTGCCGAAGAATCCCGCCCCCGGCAAACATTGGATCTGGCGCACGGAATTTTTTGGCATCGACCCCCAGGTCGACATCGCCCTCCTCGGCGAGGGAGTCTATGTCGGATACATCGGCGTGGGCGGCCTCTTTGGCGCACCGGTCGCGCTCGATGCCATGGACAAGTACTACGACTACGTCCGCAAGGAGTTCGGACTCAACGCCAAGACGGTTGTGGAAGGCTTCAGCCGCGGCGGCCTGTATGCCCTCAACTGGGCAATCCGCCACCCGGATCGCGTGGCGTGCATGTACCTGGACGCACCGGTGTGCGATTTCAAGAGCTGGCCTGGCGGGGGCGGGCGGGTGCCGATGTCGGGCAGGGATTGGCGGGATTGTCTCAGCGCCTATCAGATGACCGACGCCCAGGCGCGGGCCTACAAGGGCAACCCCATCGACAATCTCGAACCGCTGGCCAAGGCGAAGATCCCGATCTTCTGTGTCTGCGGTGACATGCACGACTGGGTGGTGCCCATCGAGGCCAACACCCTGCTGCTCGAGGAGCGCTACAAGGCGCTCGGCGGCGACGTCCAAGTCATTCGCAAACCCAAGGCCGGGCACCGCCCCCACAGCCTCCCGGATCCGACCCCCATCGTGAACTTTGTCCTGAAACACACCACCGGCGGGCAGATGCCGGAGGGCAAGTGGGCGGCTACCGAGGACCGGAAGGCCCTCGCCGCGCAACAAACCATCGACTCGATTCCGCTCGGCGCAAAACCGGATCAGACCCACGCGCTTCAGTCCTTCAGAACCCCGGCTGAAATCGGGGACAACTACGGGGCGCGCGTGCATGGGTTTGTCCACCCTTCCGTCTCTGGCGATTATACCTTCGCCATCGCCGGGGACGACGAGACCAAGCTCTTCCTGAGCACCGACCAGGATCCGAAGAACAGGACCTTGATCGCGTCCTCCCCCGAATGGACGGAAGCGGCGAACTTCAGGAAGTTCCCGTCGCAGATGTCGAAGCCGATCCGCCTTGAAGCGGGCAGGAATTACTACATTGCGGCGATCCACAAGGAGAACACGGGTGGGGACAACCTTTCCGTCGCCTGGACTCCCCCCGGCGTGACCACCCTCACCGTCATCCCGGGCGCGAACCTCTCACCCTATCCCACGGGCGCAAACGGCACCATCACCCACGAAGTCTGGACCGACCCGGCAAGCTGGCCCGAACGGCGGAACAAGTAGACCGCCGGCTTGCCTCCGGAAGATTGAGGAACAGATCTCGGAGTCGCCACCACGGCCTCCGGGAACCGGAACGAAGCGGAAGCGGAGGGAGTCCCCTTTCCCCCGCAACGTCCTTTTCTCCCGCCCTCAAGATCGCTGCGCGTGGCGCCTCGCAGTCCACCCGTCGTGCCGCCATTGGAAACAACCGGGCCATTGTCCGACGTGTAGAAGACCAGCGTGTTCTCACTCGCCCCGATCTCGTCCAACGCCTCAAGACCTGCCCCAGCGCCTCATCCAACTGGGTGATGTTTCCAAAATGAGGGTCTGGCCCACTTTCACGGGAGGGACGCCTGTGTCACTCAGCTCAGGACGCCATGGACCACGCGGGCGGGTTCGACTCCGGTGAGGCGCATGTCGAGGCCCTGGTATTTCATCGAGAAGCGTTCGTGATCAATGCCCAAGAGGTGGAGCATGGTGGCGTGGAGGTCGCGGACGTGGACGATGTCCTTGACCGAGTTATAGCCGAGTTCGTCGGTGGCGCCGAAGCTGGTGCCGCCTTTGATCCCGCCCCCGGCCAGCCACATGGAGAATCCCTTGATGTGGTGATCGCGACCCGCGCCGCCCTTGCCCTGAAACATGGGAGTGCGTCCAAACTCGCCGCCCCACACGATGAGCGTTTCGTCCAACATGCCGCGTTGCTTGAGATCGGTGAGGAGGGCCCAGGTGGGTTTGTCGGTGAGTCCGCAGCAGATATCCATATACTTTTCGAGGCCTCCGTGGTGGTCCCAGCCGCGGTGGTAAAGCTGAATAAAGCGCACCCCTTGTTCGGCCAGGCGGCGGGCCAGCAGGCAGTTGGAGGCGTAGGAGCCGTCACCCGGTTTGGCGCCGTACATGTCGAGGATGTGCTGGGGCTCCTTGGAGACGTCAGTGAGTTCCGGCACGCTGGCCTGCATCCGGAAGGCCATCTCGTAGGCGGCGATGCGGGCCTCGATCTCCGGGTTGTCGACCGTTGCGTTGCGGTGGCTGTCGAGTTGCTGGATGGTCTGGACCAACGCGTTCTGCTGATGGTAAGAAACTCCTCCGGGATTGCTCACATAGTGGACGGGATCGCCGGCGGAGTTGAATTCGACTCCTTGGAAGCGGCTGGGGAGCATCCCGGCGCCCCACTGGCGGGCTGCGATGGGTTGTGGATTGCGGCCGCCCACGCTGGTGAGGACCACGAAGCCGGGAAGATCGTGGCTCTCGCTACCGAGGCCGTAATTAATCCAGGCCCCCATCGAGGGACGGCCGCTGATGGCGGTGCCGGTATTCATGAAGGTGTGAGCCGGATCGTGGTTGATCTGCTCGGTGAGCATCGACTTCACGATGCAAATATCGTCCGCCATCTTCGCGGTGTAGGGGAGAAAGTCGGAGATGTATTGCCCGCCCTGCCCATACTGTTTGAACTTGGTGAGGTGGCCCTGGACCTTGAGCGCCTGGCCCTGCAATTGCGCGATCGGTTGTCCCCTGGTGAAGGACTTTGGCATCGGCTGACCATTGAGTTCGTCGAGTTTCGGTTTGTAGTCGAAGGTCTCGAGGTGGGATGGCCCGCCCGCCATGCAGAGGAAGATCACCCGCTTGATGCGCTGCTGGTGGTGCGGGATCCCGGGGAGGCCATGGTAGGAGGTGTCGATTCCGGCGCCCAGGGCGTCCCGGCCGAGAAGGGAGAGCAGCGCGGCGGAGCCAAAGCCGATCCCGGCCTGTCCGAGAAAGGCGCGGCGGTTGAGGTCGGTGGCGAAGGGGGTTGGAGAGATCATGTTGACAAGCTGTGAAGCATGCGAAAGGAGATTTGGTTGGGATTTTCCAATAACAGATAACCAATCACGGATAATTAGTTCCGCGTATACGTTTCGTTGAGGTTCAAGATTGCCCGCGCGATGGTCGACCAGGTTGCGTGTTGGACGGGATCGAAATCTTCGGGGAGCGGGGCCAGTCCGACGGAGATGAGTTTCGTCGCCGCGGCGGGATCCGCCGTGAACTCTCTTTCGGCGAGGGTGAAGAGTTTGCCCATGAGTTTGCGCTCGGTCTCGTCGGGAGAGCGAGAAACCGCGAGCTGGTAAGCGAATTCGAGACGGTCCTGGTTCGATTTTCCTCCCTCGCGAAGAATGCGTTCCGCGAAGACGCGGGCCGCTTCCACGAAGGTGGGGTCGTTGAGGAGGGTCATGGCCGCGATGGGGGTGTTGGAGCGCGGGCGCTCGGCGGTGCATTCTTCCCGCGTGGGGGCATCGAAGGCCCGCAGCATGGGATGCAAAAACTGCCGTTGCCAGTGGACGTAGACCCCGCGGCGCCACTGCTGCTGGTCGGTGTGATGGGTATACTGGCGAGTGGGAAAGTTGAGGTGGCGGTAATAGCCGGCCGGTTGATACGGCTTCGCGCTTGGCCCGCCCAGGTCGTGGCGCAGGAGGCCGGAAATGAAAAGGGCGTTGTCGCGAATGGTCTCGGCGGGAAGACGGAAGCGCGATTGACGGGCGATCAGGCGGTTGGCTGGATCGCGCTCGCGCAAGGCGGGAGATTCCAGGGCGCTTTGGCGATAGGCGCGGCTGGTGACGATTAGTTTAACGAGATGCTTGGTGTCCCAGCCGGACTCGTAGAACTCGACGGCGAGGTTATCTAACAATTCCGGATGGACCGGGGGCTCGCCCTGGCCGCCGAAATCGTCGAGCCGCTTGGCGATTCCGGTTCCGAAGAGGAGATACCAGAAGCGGTTGGCCATCACGCGGGCGGTCAGGCCGCCACTCCCATGCTCCGGATCGGTGAGCCAGTTGGCGAGGTCGAGGCGGGTCGGGCGGCGATCTGGGATCCCGAGCGCGCCGAGAAATTCCGGGACGGCGGGCTCGACCAGGGGACCGCTGTCGTCGAGCCAGTTGCCGCGGGGTAGAACTCGGATCGGTCGGGGCTCGATGGCGACCGTAATCATGGTGAGGCGGGCGGCCTTGGCCAGGGCGGCGTGTTCGGTTTCAAGCTTCTTTCTCGCGTCGGCATCGGTGGTCTTGGCAAGGAGCGCTTCCAATTCCGCGAGGCGGGCCCGTTCGCGCTTGGAGTGCACCGCGATCTCGGGCGGGCGTGTGGTGGGGAGACTGTTGGAGCCAACTTTGAAGTGCTGAGATTCGTCGAGGTCGGCGAAGAAGGCTCCCAGGGCATAGAAGTCCTTGGCGGTGTAGGGATCGTACTTGTGGTCGTGGCACTGGGCGCAACCCACGGTGGCCCCCATCCAAACGTTGGAAACGTTGCGGACCCGGTCGGCAAAGTAAATGGCGAGATATTCCTTGGGCTGCACTCCGCCCTCGTGGGAGGTTTGGAGGAGGCGGTTGTAACCGGTGGCGATTTTTTGATCGACGGTGGGATTGAGAAGGAGATCGCCAGCCAATTGTTCGCGTGTGAACTGGTCGAAGGGCAGGTTGTCGTTGAAGGCGTCGATCACGTAGTCGCGATACGGCGAGATGCTTTGATCCTGGTCGCCGTGGTAGCCCACCGTGTCGGCGTAGCGCACCAGGTCGAGCCAGTACATCGCCATCCGTTCGCCGAAGTGAGGAGAGGCAAGAAGCCGGTCGACAGTGCGAGCATAGGCCCGTTCTCCGCCCTCGGGGCTGCGAAGGGCGACCTCGAACTCGCGCAGTTCGTCCAGGGTGGGTGGGAGACCGATGAGATCGAAGTGAAGCCGGCGGAGCAGGGTGATGGGATCGGCATCGGGGGAGGGAGCGAGCTTTTCCGCTTCGAGATTGGCGAGGATGAATCGGTCGATCCAGTTGTCGGGCCAATCGGTTGCGGTGACCACGGGAACCGGGTGGCGCACCGGCGGGAGATAGCTCCACGGTTCGGCGTAGCGGGCTCCTTCCGCGATCCACTGTCGGAGGAGCTGTTTCTGTTCCGGAGTAAGCTTCTTGTGGGAGTCCGACGGGGGCATCATCTCGTCGGGGTCTTCGTGAAAGATGCGGGCCACCACCTCACTTTCGTCCGGCTCGCCGGGGACGATCGGATCGGCGGATTCTCCTCCCTCGGTGGCACCCTTGAAGGAATCCAGGCGCAAGCTGGACTTGCGGTGCTTCTCGTCGGGGCCGTGACAGGCGAAGCAGTTATCGGAGAGGAGGGGCCGGATGTCGCGATTGAAGTCGATCTCGGCCGCCACTGAACTGCCGGAAGTGAGCAAAACAGAGCACAGCCAGCCACGTCGAAGCGCGGCGAAAACGGGAGGCCACAGCGAGAGGAGGTTAAGGCGAACCATCGTGGGAAAGTATCTCTGCGGACTACGGATGCAACGGGGGATTCTTTCGGACGGGATGGGCAGGCCGGATCCTAAGAGCCGTTTTCGGGCTGCAATTGCGCTCTTATCGCGCACCGCACTAGGAAATCGCTTTGCCGGTGAGGCCCCTGAGCCAGCGAAGTCTGGACCGACCCGGCAAACTGGCTGGAAGGGCGGAACACGTAAACCAACCGGCTGGCCCGCGGAGGATTGAGGAATGGATCATCGGAGCAGCCTCGACGGCCTCGGGGAGTCGGAACGAAGCGGAACGAAGCGGAACGAGGCGGAACAAGGCGGAAGCGGAGCGAGTCTCCTTTCCTCTGCGACCTCCTTTTCGCCGCCCGCACAAACCAGGCCTCCGTCGGCACCACCTGCGATTGGTATATTGTCTGGGAATAGTTGGGCATTCGGCCAAGACCATCTGCTCTTCAAGGTGTCCGTGGCTCATCGCACTGTGCTTGCTGGCGGAGGCCAGGATCTTCGTGCCGTCCACCGCCACGGTGAGACCGCCCACCTGCAACACTTGCGCTCTGGCGGCAAGTTCAAGCACCTGGTGAAAGGCGGAAGACAGCAAGGCCTTGTTCTCGCGCCGAAACTTGCAGATCGAGTCGTGATCCGGATGAGTATCCGCGCACAGGTAGCGGACCGCCACGTTCTCATGGGTGAGTGTTTCAATGCGCCGACTCGAAAACGTGCCCGTCGCGTAGCAATAAATCAGCAGGCCCAGCATCATCGGGGGCGGATACTGTGCGGACCCGGTGCCTCGCTCATTGACTCGTGCCTTGCTCAAGTCCAACGCGTCCACTGCATCCATGATGAAGTGCACCATGTGCCCAGGAGGCAACCAATCCCTCAGGTCCGGAGGCAACAACAACGGGGAATCGTGGTCGATGAAGACAAAGCGCGCGGCCATGGGTTCTATACGAACCGGGGACCACGCCGCCTTCAATGATCTTTGCCTAAGTCCGACAGGCTGCTAGGGAGCGGGCACCGTGACCACCACGTCGTCGATGTACCATCCGGCATGGTTCACCTCGGTGTCGCTCTCGAAACGGAATTCGAGTTTGATGGTTTCCCCGAGCGCCGTGGGTGGCAGGTCCACCGTGATTTCCTGCCAGGCGGTGGAGGTGCCTTCGATGGGGCCAAGGATGTCCGCCCCGAGTTGGGTGTCATCGGCGGCCCGGAGAACGCGGATCGAGCCGCGGTCATCAAAGCCCGTCTCGATATCCCGGAACTGCTGGAAGACCAGAGTCGCACCGGCCGCGGAGGTGAGATCGATGGGCGGCGTGCGCAGCCAGATGTCCGTGTTGAATCCGTAGTCGGTCGCGATGTTCGTGCCATAGCAGTAGTCCGGGCTGTGGGCAGCGGACGGCCCAGTGGCGGCACCACCGGCCGGATTGCCAAGTTCCCACAGCGTGGTCACGGTGTCGCCGGCATTGGCGCCGGTCGCCCAGCCCGGGTCGGCGCCGTCGAAACTCTCCGAGAAGACGGTCACCGGCGGGGCGGGATACTCTTCCACGATGTAGAAGAGGGTCGTTTCGGCCGGAGCGACGCTCCTGGTATTGGTGTCCGGGGTGGCAACGATGTCCTCCTCGACCACGGTCCAGGTGGAGAGATCCGCCGCAAGGTCGGCGGTGCGCCTGATCCTGTAGCGCTTCCCTGCCCGGCTGTCCCAGGCGAGGTCGAAGCCCGAACCGGTCCGGGTGATGGTCAAGCCGAACGAGGCGGAGGTCACCGCCTGCAGTGCGGCGGCGTAGAGGTCCGCGACCTGCGCGTCGGTAAGGGTCGTCGGGTACAGGGCGAACTCGTCCATCAGCCCCGGAAAGGAGTCCGTCCCGCTGTCCCCGTTGGTGCCGATTCTTTTCTTCACGCTGGGGTCCCAGAAGGAATCGTACTCGAAACTTTGGCCGATCATGGTGGCTCCCTTTTGCGCGCCGTCGATGTAGAGCTTCCAAGTGGAGTTCGCATCGTCGTTCACCATGGTCAGCACCAAGTGATGCCAGGCATCGTCGGCGATGCCGCTTTCAGTGATCCCTCCGCTCCCTCCCGCTGTGTGCGGATGCTCCTTGTAGATCCGCAGTGTATTCGCCCCGGCGGGGTCGCTGAAGATGCCGAAGTCCTTCCCGGAGCTCACCTTGTCGGTCCATAGATCCCTGCGGTTGCTCGTGCCAATCGTTGAGTCTCGTTTGAACCAGAATTCGATCGACTTGTTCGCCATGCCAAAGACCGAGGTGGTGGGAATCGTGACATAACCCGTGCTGCCGCTGAAGGTCCCCGCATTGCCGAGTTGCGGAAACGCGCTGCCGGTGCCATCCAGCGACACACCGGCTGTGTAGGCGCCGTCGAGTGCCGCACCCGCCGATCCGGTATTGTCTGCGGTGGCGGTGCCGACGGCCTCCTCGAATTGATACCGCACGACCGGATTGAGGGCCTGCACCGCCAGGTCGTAGGCCCCGCCGGGGACCGCCGCCTCTGCCGTGCCGACCCCGGCGATGACAGCACCGGCCACCACCGCGCCGGCAGCCATTCCACGCCTGCGGATGGCGGCTCCCTTGGTCGTCGTTTTCATTTTCATGTGCTGCAGCTTCATTGGTGGATTGAGGTATGTCTGCCGAGCTGCCCGGAAGCGGCCGGATTCGGGGCTGCTTGCCGTCGGACAGCATTGGGCCCTTCCAGCATTCCGGCATTCCAGCATCCTGATATGGTGATGATGGGGAGATGGGAGGAGACGGGCAAGGAAAATCCCCACAAGAATTTCGCAGAAACCAACGGGACGGAGCCTCATCGAGGGACTGGAAGTCATCGGCTACGCCATGCTTGGCGCAGCCGTTGTTGTCGTCCTCGGGAGAATGCTCCGCTGAATCAGTTTTATACTTAGTCAGGGAAGCTATCTCAGTCCTTGTGAAACATTGGGGTTGGTCTCAAGCGCCGCCTTTGGCTATCTTGAGGGTCTCTTCGATGGATTCGCGGGAGTTCATCACGACGGCGACCCGACCCGAGCAGGACTTCTTGAGCTTGTACATTCCCTCGCCCAGCATCTCGTCGGAGTCCTCGACGACACGCTCCTGGACGGTGCGCGGCCACTCTTCGAGGCCTTCCTTGCGGGTGATCATGGCAAGGCTCAGGAGGCCGACGCGGGTGTGGAATTCGTCGTAGTTGACGACGCCAGCGAGGTCCAAATTGTTGAGGGCGGCGGCCCAGCAGAACTTGGCGACCGGTAAGTTGGGATAACGCTCCTCGCCGCCGGTGATGGACGTGATGACAAGCTTGGTCCCAGGGGCCATCAGGCCACCGAGGCCACCTTTGGGGGCGATGAGGCCCATGGCCGCTTCCGCATCGGTGCCAGGTGCCAAATAGTAGCGACCTTCGCAGCGGGGGTCTTCGCTTCCTTCCACCTCGCGCGACAGGAACGCGTCCACTTCGCCGGGGTTGGAAGGGGGCAGCATCATCCGCGCGATCTGGTGCGGACTGGTGCACATCTCAATGACGAGGTCGAAGCGCTTGCGCGTGGGGTGCTCCATGAGCGGGGTCAGGTTGTAGACTTTGCGCACCCAGGGTTCGTCGCCTTCTTTCCCGGGAGGCTCGACGACTTCGATGTAGGGCAGGCCCATGTCCTCGAAGGATTCGTACTTGATGCCGAGGGGCTTGATGGCGTCCGCCTTCAGCAGGCCGGGCTTGTAGGGGGTGCGGGCGTAGTAGAAGACTTCGGCCTTGGCTGGCTTCTTCGGCGGCAGCCCGGCCATTTTGCGGCGGGTCTCAAAATAGGGCCGGTCGAGGTAGTTGTCGGGAATCTCACCGATGGCCATGGCTTCGAGGATGTTCTCGGGCCATTCTGAAAAGATGGGGGCGTCGATGGAGGCGATGCCGCCTGCGCCGATCACGGCGATGGCCGGCGGTCCTTTGTCCGTTTCCTCAAGGAAGCCGGGGTCTCCCCACCAACGATCAAGGGCGGTCATGAAGGCGTTGGCACCGATCGACAAGGGCTCGCCCATGCTGGCATACTCCGGCTCCAGGCCGTCTGGAATCTTGATGACCTGGCGTTGGTCGAGCACCGAGTATTGGCAGAACCAGCCGGGAGCCCGGAAAATGCCGTGTTCTTCCATGTCGGCCGGCGCGTATTGCCAGTCGAGGCAGCGGTGGCTCATGCCAGCCCGGCACATGATGCACTCCGAGGACTTCATCCCTTCGCGGACCTTGAGGCTGGCCCAATCGCCGACCTCGACGCGGTCGACGGCCTCGCCAACGGCAATGACAACCGCGCCCGCTTCATGGCCGTTGAGGATCAGCGGATCGCCGTCCTCGTCGGTGAAGCCGGTGGTGGGGGCGCCATGTCCCGGATTGGTGCCCAGCTCGATGTCGGTGTCACAGATCTGGCACATGTAGATCATGCAGAGCACTTCCTCGGGACCCAACTCCTTGGGCAGGGGAAGTTCCGATTCCGGGACGCGGATGATCTGGCGCTTCTGACCGGGCTTGATGGGCTTCAGGGAGATGGCGAGGGCACTCTGGGTATCCTTGCCGCCATACAGTTTGGGATCGATGGGCGTGCTCATGTGTTGGTCTGACTGAGGTGCGTGGTGATGTGTTGCTAGAATGCGATGCAGGAGGGCGTGTTGCACTCGTGCACACGCTGGGAATCCTTGTCGACGCGGCCGGTGTTCGGGTCAACGGCGAATACGGAGATGGTATCGGAATCCTGGTTGCCAATGACGAGCCAGGCGCCGCCCGGGACGAGCGCGAAGTCACGCGGTGTTTTGCCGCCGCAGGAAAAGAACTGCATTTGGCTGAGGCTGCCGTCATCGGCAACGGTGAAGACGGTGATGGTGTCGCTGAATCGGTTGCTGACGTAGAGAGCCTGGCCGGTGGGGTGGATGCGAATGCCGGCGGCGGCCGGCTCCACGCCCGGCGTAGTCTGGACGGTGCCGAGTTCAGTCACGATGGCCATGTCGCCCGAGGCCGGGTCGATGCTGACGACGAGCAGCGTGCAGGTCAGTTCGCAAAGCACGTAGGCGATGGGCAAGGTGGGGTGAAAACACAAGTGGCGAGGTCCGCTGCCGCCGGGGACCTGCAGACTGCCGAGGGGTTCTCCAAAATTGCCGGCGTCGTGCTGCCAGACCCGATCAGATCCAAGGTCGCAGACGCAGATCCATTTGCCGCAGGGCGAGGGCAGCGCCTGATGCGCGTGCGGTGCCTCCTGGCGCCCTTTGTTGGGACCCGTTCCCTCGTACTTGGCGAGATGACCGTTGCCCACTCGATCACCATCGACGGGATGCGCCGAGGTGCAGCCTCCCATGTAGGAGGCGACGTAAACCACGTCACCGGCGCGGACCACGTGGCAGCTTGCAGAGCCCCCCGTGGAGGTTTCCGACACGACACTCAACTGCCCGCCTTCGTCCCTGATGGTATACAGCGTGCCCTCCTCGCCGGTTTCAGAAACGGCATAAACCAGGCCGAGGGTCGTCTCGGCGTGCACAAAGGACGGATTGACGATCCCGGGCAGGACGCTACGGCGGGTCAGATCGCCATTGGCGAGGTTAAAATCGTAGGCGTAAACCCCCTCGCCGCATCCGTTTGGGACGTGGCCTTCGGGTTGGGTATAGCTGCCAATGTAGAGACGGGTGACTTCAGCTTGGCTCACGATTTGGATCCTTGCTCCGGCCAGTGCCTTTTTCGACCGAAAAATTGAGAAAGGAAGCGGTCACCGTAAGATCCGAAAGAGAAAGCCCATCCCGGGTGAATCAATCCTTCCCGCCACCAGCGCCCGTGCCGAGGATTTCAACGTTGGCGACCTCCTCTTTTCCAAGGCCGAAGTCTGGAAATCCGTTCCACCCAAATCCCTCCTGCGGAGAGCCCAGATCTCCGTCGGCGAAGAAGGCGAGGTCGTGTGCTTCCACTTCGGTCCCGGCGGTGCTGCCAGGAATTTGCTTTTGATGGAATGACCAATGGCCGGTTACTACGCCGCCGGCGAGTTCCTTGAGGCCGTCCTGTTCGGTGCGCTTGGAGAGTTGGGACTGGGAGGGGCCGTGGGGGAGGCCGAGGGAATCGAGGACTTCGCGGATTTTGCCCTGGCGTTCCTGGCGTTTGGCTTCTTCGAGGAAGCGGCGGATGCCTCGGCCCTTGGCGTATACGTGCTTGAGGGTGGCGAGGGCGCCGGCGAGGCGGGCGGCGTCGAGGGTGGCGAGGGCTCCAAAGGTGTCGAGGGTCTCGAGTTCGTCGAGGAGGGCGAGGTGGTCTTCGTTGTCGGGGTCGTTGTTGTGGGCGGGATCGTTGAGGGTGGCTTCGATGCCGGCGGTGCGGGCGAGGACTTGGGTGGGGGTGAGGGGGATGGCTTCGATGATCTTGGCAATGAGGCGCTGGGTCTCGGGGGTGAGGCGGCCGGATATGCGGCGGGAGTCGCCGACGATGGGGCGGGCGAGGTCGAGGATGGTGCTGATGGCGTCGCGGTATTGGGCGACGAGGTAGGGCTCGAGGGCGGCGTCGGCCTGGTCGATGAGGTCGCGGAAAACCTTGAGCTTACCGCGTTCGGTCTTGGCGTCGAGGATGGAGGAAACGGGGATGCGTACCTTTCCCCGGATCTCGGGCGGGAGGGCGCTGATGATGGCCTCGGCTTCGGCGGCGCCTTCCATGAGGCGGATGCGGAGGTCGTCGGGATCGACGGGGCCGTTGCGGGCGAGGGCGAAGTCCTCGTAGCGGAGGAGGACGTTTTCCATTCTCCTCATGATGTCCCGGTAGAAGGTAACGCGCTCCTCGGGGCCTTTGGAGAGCCGGGCCTGGATGGTGGACTCGAGGGAGCGGACGCCGCGCTCGGAGAGGGAGAGGGTGCCTAGGGCTTGGATGCCTTGGCCGCCTTCTGCCTGGCCAGGTAGCTGTCGATTGCTGCGCCGCGGGAGGCTTCTTCGGGTGACGGCATTTGAGGGTTCAAAGGCTCCAGCGTCCGCGGTTCCTCCGTTGAGGTGGCGGAAGAGTTCGTTGGCGGCGCTGGCGTAGTCGGGGCTTTCATCTTTTTGCTTGGACCCATAGGTGTCGTGGACCGCCTTCTCAAAATACCAGAGGAGGGCCTGGAGTTCGGCTGGGCTCCAGTCTTGGCCTGTTTCCTCGATAAATTTAGCACGGGCGTCCTCCATGGCAAGCCGAATGTAGCGGCGCTGAGAGCCTCCGGCGGGGGCTTCTTGAAGCTGGAATCCGTCGGCGATTTGGAAAAATCCGTTGGCGGCCTTCCGCAATTCATTTGCTTCGGCGGAGAGGTGCCGGCGGTTGGATTCGCTTTCAAAGTGCTTGGTGATCTTCTTGAGTGTGGCGAGGGAGGCGCTGGCATTGGAGCGCAGGCCGGCGGCCCGCAGCAAGGCCTTGCCGGCGTCGGTCTGCTTGGCTTCTGCAAGGGCGGCCTTGAATCGTTCGCGCTTCTTTGCTACTGCGGAGGGCTTGATGCGCTTGAGTTGGATGCCTAGGGCGCGGCCAAAAGTTCGCATAAACCACCGGTCCATGGTGACGGTGTCGAAGTTGCCGGAGAGATTGTTGAGGAAAGAGCCTAGTTTCGCCCCAAAGACCAGGGAGAAGGGGACCACCTCGTCAATCAGTTCGCCGGTGGTGAGGTCTTTGGCTTCTTGCGCGGTAAAGTTGAAATCTTCCACCAGGGCGCGGCGGAGTTCGTCGACGGTGCCGGTGCGCTGGAAAAATTCATCGACCACCTCGAATCCGAATTGCTCCACCAGTTCGTCCACCAGTTGGAGGTGGCGCTGGATCTCGTTTCCGCGTTTCCCTGGGACTGCTGTTTCCCCCATCTTCCCGGTGGTCTTCCAGTCCTGGTATACGTTCCAGGAGGCGAAAGTCTGGTCCTTCACCTTGTTGCCGTTGGAAGTGACGGCGAGGGCGATGCGCAGGGTAAAGTTGTTGGCCGGCTGGGAGGCGGCGGGGTCGATCTCGGAGAAGATGGCGAGGGCCATGCGGACCCGGCTTTCGTACCAGCTTTGGAATTCCGGGAACATTTCCCGGGCGATGCGGAGGAAGGAGAGGAGGCGGTCCCCTCCGGCGGTGACGTCGCGCAGCCACTTGGCCTCCTGTCCGGGGGCCCAGGTGCTTTTAAGGCCCAAGGCGTGTCGCGTGGGGTTCAGCCTGGGGACGATGGCGCGGTGGAACAGCTTGGCGATGGATCGCACCTTCCCACCCTCGAGGGGGTCGGTGGCTACCTGTGGACCGGGGCCTCCTCCATCCACGTCCTCGAAGGCGGCGTAGATCATGTCGTGGGCGGCGCCTAGGGAGAAGTTCAGGAATCCTTGGCCGTCTTGTCCGAATTCAAAAGGTTTTGCATTTCCATTAGCATCCGCTTCTTGTTTCGCCGTAGCGATTGCACTTCCTGCGGCGTCAAGGGATTGGAAACGAAGGATGGCGCGGGCTTCGCCTTCGGTGAGGGCGAGGAATTCCCCGCCGTAGATGGAGTGTTTTTCTGCGAAGCCACGAAGGGCATCTTCGCCGAACTTCTCCACTAGCGCAAGCCGGGATTTCTCGGAGAGGGCGAGGTTGGTGCCGAATTGTGCGGCGGCCAGGGTGGAGGCTGCCACTACGTGCCCGCCGTTTTCCTCAATGTAAGCCCGTAGCTCGGAGATAGATCCGCCCTGGGTGACGACGTCGTCGACAATGATGTAGTCGCGGCCAGTTTGGACGGCGCCGTTAAACTTGGGGCGGGAAGCCATGCGGTGGGCAGACCCTTTGCCGGTGCGGTGCGGTCGGTTCACCATGACGATTTCCTCGTCAACCTCGAGGCTGGTGACGGAAGAGAGAACCTTGGCAAAGGCCGAGGGGAGGGCATTGATTCCAGTGGCTTCTAGGCCATGAATGGAGACAAGGATGGCCTCGGGATGCTCTGCGGACAAGGCGAGGGCTTTGGCTGGCTTGGTGAGGGAGCGGGCGATGGCGATGGCGGAGTGCATGTCTCCTGCTTTGGCCTCTGTGTAGCCTGGGGAGGACTTAAGTTTCGCTACGGTGGACATTTGCACTACTCGAGGGAAACCGGTGGGCCATGCGCGGCCAATGGAAAAGGAATCTTGGCCGAGGTCGAAGTCTTCGTCTGTGGCGGAGTTGGTGGCGTAGGTGGGGATGTTGTAGGAGACGGAGTCGGCGACGGCGGCGAGGAGGTCGGCGGGGGTGTCGAAGTCGAAGCCTTTCTCGTTCATGGCCTCGCGGATGTGGTCGATGTCGGCCATTTCGCCGATGGGGAGGAAGAAGTTGTTGGCTTTTTGGGCGTTGCGGACGGCTTTGCCGCGTTTGGTGCGGCGGCGGGTGGTGGTGGTGAGCGAGTCGTGGATGCGCTCTACCTCGCCGGCGAGGGGGTGGTTGCGGCGGTGGAGGGTCTCGGGGTGTGGGAGGCGGCCTTTGATGGCGGAGCCGATCTCCTCGAAGTCTCCCATGGCCTCGGCGATGATCTGGGCTTGGGCCTGCTGCTGGAAGCGGGACTCTTGGGCGGTGGGGTTGAGGCCGACGGAGTCGGCTATGAGGTCGAGGAGGCGCTTGTCGATGTTGCCGGCGGCGATCTGGGCTTTGAGGTCGCGGGAGCGAAGGAGGAGTTTGGCGTGTTTGAAGGCGCCGGCGAATGTGGCTACCATGGTGTGGAGCCATTGGCGGAGACGGCTGCCGAGGGAACCGTCCTGGATGCGGCCAAAGGCGTATTCGAGGGAGAGGGTGGAGAGGGCTTCGATGAGGTGGTCGAGGCCGGCTTCTTCGTTGATGCCTTGCTCGTTCTTGAAGGTGAGGTCGGGGCGGAGGTATTTGTTGCCGGTGAGGGCCTCGAGGGCGCGGATGTCTTCGATGGCTTGGGAGCGTTCGTAGAGGCCGAGGTGGAAGGCGCGGGCCCAGGCGTCCTCGCTCATGTCTTCGAGGATGTCCTTGGGATCGGCCCCGCGGAAGAGCTGAACGGTGGAGCGGTAGACGGATCCCCGGGCGGCCTCGGCAAAGCGGCGGGCTTTGATGGAGAGGGTGGCGACTTCCGCGGCGGCCTGGGCGAGGGGGATGCCTTGCTCTAGGGCGTAGATGGCAACCCGGGCCTGTAGCTGCTCGGTGGTGGCGATGCCTTGCTTGATGGCTTGGTCGAAGGTGAGGTCGAGGTCGGTGCGGTCCTCGACTCGGGTGTCGGCGGTGAGCTGGCCGGGCTGGGTGAGGAGCTCGAGGAGGTCGGCGTTGGCCTGCGCGGTAAGGCCGGGGTGTTTTGGCGGATTTTTGAGGGAGTAGGCGGGCGATGTGGTTGAGGTGGTAGGCCCATCGCCCATGTTGACGTTGGAGACTGTGACATCTCGGAAGTCGTTTTTAGTTGCGCGGTGTGCTCCTCCCTTCCCGTCTTTGTCGACGGTCTTGATGTAGGCGGCGCGGCTTCCATCGGGTTGAATTGTGATTTCGAGGGTGCGGGTGAATCCTTCGTCGGGGTGGTTGAGTTCGTGGGATCCTTCTGGGAGGCTTTCGAGCCAAGCGTCGAAGGTGGCCTGGGCCTCGGCTTCTTGTTCTGCGGTGCGGCCTGGCCCGTCATGGAAATTTACGGTATCAAGGAGAGGGCGGGCCAATGCCTCGGCGACGGCTTCGAGGTTGCCGGAGTGCTGCTCCATGGCCCAGGTGCGCCAGGCTTCGTGGGCTTCCTGCTCGGTCTCGTAGACTTTGGAGGCGGTGGTGCCGTCTTCGAGGGGGGTGGTGACGGTCCATTGGAGTTCCTCGGTGAATTCGTTGGTGGAGGACTCGACGACGGGGAAGCCGGCTGCGGCGGCGAGGTCGGCGTTGTCTCGCATGGAGGCGAGGAGGGCCTCGGCGTGGTCTTTGGCTTTGGCTTCGTCGCGTTCCTTCCAGGCTTCCTTGAATTTGGCTTCGGCGACGGCGGGCTCGGAACGGACGATGTCGGTGATGCGGGCCTCGGGGATGCCTACTTGCCGGAGGGCGGTGGCGTTGCGGTAGAGGTATTCGCCATATTTGAAGTGACGGTAGGAGCCGACGGCGCCGGCTCCGATGAGGGCGTAGGGGATGATGGCTTGGAGGAGATACTGGCCTTGTTCGCTGCCGGGGTGGTAGGAGGCTAGGAAGGCCCCCCAGTCGGTCTTGGGGTCGATGCCGGAGAGTTCGGCGGCGAGGCCCTGGGCTGCCAGGAATTTGCTTTTGGGCTCGGGGCCTTGGGGGCTTCGCTGAGCTTCGCCCGCCCAAGGGGGGCGCGGTTGAGGGGACCAGGGAGGAGGCTTCGCTGCGCTACGCCCGCCCAAAGGAGGAGAAAGGGGGCTTCTCTGCGCTACGCCCGCCCAAGGGGGGCGAGGGAGGGACGAGGCGCTCCAGAAGACCGTGGGGACCTTGGAAGAATGTGATGCGCTCGCGCCGGATGAAGGTGCGGCCGGGTTTCATGGGGCCCTTGCAGTAGGGGCATTGGAAGACCTGATTAGTAGTCCGGGAGATAATGAGGCAAAACAGGCTGGCATTTATCGGAGGGTTTGGACCGAGGAAAGGCACCGGAGACCACTCTGGTTCCGTCAGGTTTTCCGATCAGCAAGGTCGTCAGATTCGGGAGGGATCCCGCCGCATGTCGAGGACTGCAACCACCGTGCGGGTTGTCTCGTCGTGCCGATAGTAGATGGCATGAGGGAAGCGGTCCGACAGGGCTCGATGGAACCGGCTCGATGGAATCCGAAGTGGAGAGCGTGTTGTCCGAAGTAATGTTCCAGGCGTCGGAGGTCGGCGATGATACTGTCCCGGAAGTAAGCCCCCACTCCGGGTTCCGCTGCCTCGTACAAGTCGATGGCGGCCTCGATTTCGCGAGCGGCTTCCTCGAGGACGATGACCCGCCTGATCATCCCTGCCGGAGCCTCGTCTGCAACGCATCGACGGTGAGTGCACTCGCCTCGCCGGAAGCCATCCGGGCGGCCCGGTGCTCAAGGATGTTCCGATGCCATTCGGGAGAGGGGATATCGATGCCGTCTCTGGCAAAAGACACCCAGAGACTCTCCATCACCCTCAAACGTTCGGCGGGTGACATCCGGGAGATTTCATCAGCAGCCAACATGAAGGAAGCCTACGCCGCCCTCGACCGGTCCTCAAGCGGATATTTTGGCGATACAGCACCGGGCAAACTCGCAGAGGCGCC
Organism: Verrucomicrobiota bacterium; assembly: GCA_027619375.1. GTDB lineage: Bacteria > Verrucomicrobiota > Verrucomicrobiia > Verrucomicrobiales > Akkermansiaceae > JAPKDA01. The sequence goes on from JAQCFL010000025.1 coordinate 18,012, forward strand.
GCTTGGGCGTGGCGTAAAAAGGGTTCAGGTTTAATTAATCGACATTTTGCCGGGTCAAATCTCCTGCTCATTCCGCTCCGATGCGCCGTTCCAGCCGACCCGCGAGCTGGCTCATTGGATAATGATTTGTCTGGGTGGATAATGATTTGTCTGGGAAGTCATCTTGCGGGGAAGTCATCTTGCGTGGGGAAGTCATCTTGCGTGGCTTGACGAAGGGAGGTCGGCTGGGCGGTTGGAAACCGCCGCCACGTGGAGGGGAGCCGTGTGCGCGGGTGGGGGAGGGGCCACGGACGCGAGAGGAGTGGAACCGCCGACGCCTCGCAGAGGCACCGCTACGCGGAGGGAGGCAGGCGACCGGGACGGTCACGCCACGGGTGACGGGCGTGCCATGGCACCTACAGTGAGGGGGAGGGCCCGGACCCTGCTGCTTGCGCCATTTCCTGAATGGTGTAGATCTGTCGGGCCGTAGGGACGGTTTGAAATTGTGATGAGTGCTGAAGTTGTTGAGAAGGAGGGGGCGCTGGATGCGCATGTGCGGGAAATGGTTTCGTGGCATTTTTCGGCCGAGACGGGGTGTCCGTATTGGTTGGAGCGGGCGAGGGGGTTTGGGTTTGATCCGGTGAAGGAGGTGACTTGTTTCGCGGATATGGTGAAATTTGACCATTTCGACGATGAGGTGCTGCGGAAGGAGGATCCGGCGCGGTTTGTGCCGAGGGGGTTTGCGGGGCGGCCCTACAATGTCTTTGAGACGGGGGGGACGACGGGGATGCCGAAGCAGCGGATCGGGTGGGAGGACTATAAGACGGATTATTCGGAGTTCTCGGATCACTACCCGGCGGACTTTTTCCCGCAGGGGGCGAATTGGCTGATGGTGGGGCCGACGGGGCCGCGGAGGCTGCGCCTGGCGATTGAGCACCTGGCGAATCGACGGGGGGGGGCGTGCTATTTCATCGATCTGGATCCGCGGTGGGTGAAGCGATTGATCGGGATGGGGGAGATGAAGATGGCGAAGCTGTACCAGGAGCATGTCATCGATCAGGCGGCGACGATCATCCGGCATCGGAAGATCGGGTGTCTGTTCACGACGCCGAAGTTGTTGGAGAGCCTGGCGGAGCGGATGTCGCTGGTGGAGGCGGGGATCAAGGGGGTCTTTGCGGGGGGGACGACGATGACGCCGCAGTATGTGCGGTTCATCGAGGAGGAGGTGCTGGAAGGGAAGATCAATTATGCGCCGACCTACGGGAACACGCTGATGGGCTTGGCGATCAGCCGGAAGCGGGTGCCGGGGGAGTATTCGCTGACGTATTATGCGCCGCAGCCGCGGGCGGTGTTGCGGGTGGTGAATCCGGATGCGCCGGATGAGGTGGTGGGCTACGGGGAATACGGACGGGTGGAGTTGACGACGATGACGAAGGAGTTTTTCATGCCGCGGTTCTTGGAGCGGGATGAGGCGATTCGGAGGGAGCCGTGTGCGGAGTTTGCTTGGGATGGGGTGGGGGATGTGCGGCCGTTTCAGTCGGAGGGGAAGGTGGTGATTGAGGGGGTTTATTGAATGCGGAGTTCGGAATGCGGAATGCGGAAGTTTGGAGAGAGATCAGAAACCAGAATCCGGAGAAGAGAAGAAGGAGAGAAGGAGCCGGAGAAGAGAAGTTGGAAGAGAGAATATGAATGGTTTTGGGAGACATCAAGGTCAGGGGGACGCGGCGGGACGCCGCGGTCACGGCCTGCCGCGGCACGCAGCAGCTACGGTTTTGGGGAAACTTGGAGGTGGGGTGAACGCACTGGACCGGCGGCGGGACGCCGCGGGAAAACTCTGCGGCGGGACGCCGCAGCTACGATGGTGGACGCAGCAGCCACGAAAGGAGCGAGATCATGAGTAAGAGAAATGAGATTCCGATTTTGAGGTTGGGGGAGAGCTACACGTCGATGGATGTGGTGGAGCTGGATTTGGGGGAGCGGGGGACGCTGGTGGCGCATACGGCGAATCCGGGGCTGATCCGGAGGGATTTGCTGCAGATCGGGAAGGCGAAGGCGGCGCTGGATGCGATTCCGGCGGAGAGGTTGGCGGATTTTTGCGAGCAGGCGGCGGAGTTGTTTTTGGAGGGGGATTTGCCTTGCGGCTTCGCCGGGGGGGATGGGGGAGGGCGGGACGCCCACGTTCCCTTGAAGAGCCGGAGTGGTGAAGGCGGGCTGGAAGCCCACGAACCTTTCGACAGGCTGGAAGCCCGCGCCACGTTTTTACAATCACCGCAGGATTATGTGGAGGGGTTGTCGGCGTTGACGCGGTTGCCGCATACGTTGGTGCGGATGAATATGGGGAAGATCCATGCGGCGATGTCGGAGATCCGCACGGTGATCGGGGGGCTGACGCGGAAGATGCCGCTGGAGATTTTTGACAAGGGGCTGACGCGGGACGGGGATTTGACGATCAATTATTTCCCGACGACCTCGTCGCTGGGGGTGTCGCTGCCGAGCAATGCGCCGGCGGTGAATTCGCTGTGGATTCCGGCACCGGTGATGAAGATTCCGGTGCTGCTGAAGCCGGGGCGGGAGGATCCCTTCACGCCGTTGCGGATCGTGCAGGCGATGATCGCGGCAGGGTTTCCGAGGGAGGCGTTCGGGTATTATCCGACGACGCACGAGGGCGGGGACACGTTGCTGACTTCTTGTGGGCGGGGGATTTCGTTCGGGTCGGATGTGACGGTGAAGAAGTATGCGCCGTATCCGAGCATTTCGGTGCATGGGACGGGGCGGTCGAAGATTTTGATCGGGGAGGACCAGATCGATCGCTGGCCGGAGTTTGTGGATGTGCTGGTGCAGTCGATTTCGGCGAATGGGGGGCGGTCGTGCATCAATACCTCGGCGATCCTGGTGCCGCGGCATCGGGAGGAGATTGCGGAGGCTTTGGCGAAGAGGTTGGCGGAGATCAAGCCCTTGGCGCGGGATGATGGGCAGGCGTTGTTGTGCGGCTTTGCGAATCCGGCGATGGCGGAGGGGATTGATGGGATGATTTCGGCGCAGTTGAAGGGGGCCGGGGCGGAGGATGTGACGGCGAAGTATCGGGAGGGGGGAGCGCGGAAGGTGGAGGCGTTTGAGCAGACGTATTTGTGTCCGACGCTGATTTCGTGCGCGGATCGGGAGCATGCGCTGGCGAACACGGAGTTCATGTTTCCGTATGCGAGCATCGTGGAGATGCCGCAGGCGGAGATGGTGGGGAGCATCGGGGAGACGCTGGTGGTGTCGGCGTTTACGGAGGATGAGGGGTTTATCCAGGAGTTGTTGTTGAGCCCGGATATCGAGCGGTTGAATATTGGACCGTATCCGACGAACCGGGTGCAGTGGGAGCAACCGCATGAGGGGAACTTGTTTGAGTTTTTGTATCGGAGGCGGGCGATCCAGGGGGATACGGCGGGGATGGTTTGATTGGCGAATTGGACAGAATTTACAGAATGAACAGAATTTTTGAGAATGGGGGAGGGATGATGGGGATGAAGAGAGCTATTGCAATGGGGGGAGGCTGTCCAATGGGGATGGGAGGCTGGGTTGGGGAGTCGGCTGGGCGGTTGGAAACCGCCGCCACGGGTTGGGAAACTGCCGCCACAATCTGATGCATACTTTTCAAACGAGATCGACGCCGCGGTTGGTGAGTGGGCCGGGGGTGCTGGGGCAGTTGGGGGAGTGTGTGGGCTCGGTGGGGGGGACGCATGTATTGTTGGTGACGGATGCGGGGATCGTGAAGGCGGGGCATGTGGGGCATGCGGTGGGGGTATTGGAGGAGGCGGGGATTTCGGTGACGATTTATGACCGGACGCACGAGAATCCGGCGGAGGCGGACATCGAGGCGTGTCGGCAGTTTGCGGAGGATCTGCCGGTGGATTGTCTGGTTGGGTTTGGCGGGGGGAGCAGCATGGACACCGCGAAGGGCTGCAATTTTTTGCTGAGCAACGGGGGGCGGATGAGCGACTACAAGGGCTATGGGTTGGCGAAGAAGGCGATGCTGCCGTTCATCGCGGTGCCGACCACGGCGGGGACGGGGAGTGAGTGTCAGAGCTATGCGGTGGTGAGTCGGGATGGGTCGCACGAGAAGATGGCGTGTGGGGATCCGAAGGCGCTGGCGAAGGTGGCGCTCTTGGATCCGGAGTTGACGGTGTCGCAGCCGCTGAAGGTGGCGTGGTTGACGGCCTTGGATGCGCTGTCGCATGCGCTGGAGGCGGCGGTGTGCACGAGGAAGAATCCGGTGTCGGCGCTTTATGCGAAGGAGGCGTTCCGGCGGATTGCTTCGGGGATCGAGATGGTCTTGCAGGATGCGGCGTTGCTGGAGCACCGGGCGTCGATGCAGTTGGGGGCGGCGCTGGCGGGAATGGCGATCGAGAACAGCATGCTGGGGGCGGCGCATGCCATGGCGAATCCGTTGACGGCGAAGTATGACGTGGTCCACGGGCATGCGGTGGCGTTGATGTTGCCGGAGGTGATGCGGTGGAACCGGGAGGAGCGCTCGGCGGTGGCGGTGTATTTGGAGTTGGCGGCGATGATCCAGGAGCCGCTGATCGAGTGGGTGGAGCACGTCATTGGTTTGGCGAAGCTGCCGGACTTGGCGGGCTGCGGGGTGACGCGGGAGGCGATTCCGGAGTTGGCGGCGAGTGCGGCGACGCAGTGGACGGGGCAATTCAATCCGCGGCGGTTGACGGAGGAGGATTTCGGGGGGTTGTATGAGCGGGTGTTGGGGGGGTAGGTATTGGGTTATTGGGGAGTGGTTATTGGTTATTGGGTTATTGGGGAGAGTTCAGTAGTCAGTGTTCAGTGTTCAGTGTTCAGTGTTCAGTGTTCAGTGTTCAGAGGTCAGAGGTCAGGGGTCAGGGGTCAGGGGTCAGAGGTCAGAGGTCAGAGGTCAGGGGTCAGGGGTCAGAGGTCAGAGGTCAGAAATGAGAGATTAGAGGTCGGAGTGTTACCCATGTTTTGAACCTGGACCGCGGACGGAGGGGGAGGCTACGCAACGCTTTCAGCGTTGGGAGGCTCGGGGGGGCGGGGTTCCCAGAGCTCAAGGAACCCTGGGTTGGGATAGGGAATTTTTTCAGGCTTCGGGGAGACGGGGTGGGTGGCTGGGGTGAGGAGTGGAGCTGCTGAGGGGGCGGGGGTTTTCGGCGCCCCTCCGGGGAGCGGGGCATCTGTGGATTGGATTTCCGGTGGTGTTACCACCGGTTACCGTATGATGTCCCTCCGGGACGTTGGGGATGAGGAAGGGTGGCCGCGAAATGGCGCAAGATTCGCGAAAAGGTTTTTGTATGAGTGAGGGCTGGGGTTGGGTAGGCTTTGGGCGCGAAGATGCAGAAAAATTGGAGAAATCGGATTTGGGTGGGAGCGTTGATGGCGCTGGGATTGCTGGGGTGTGAGGAGAAGAAGGAGGTGGAAGGGGGTGCTGCGGGGGGAGGCGATCCGGTGTCGGTGGTGGGTGACGAGGGGGGGTGGAAGACGTTGGATTGGAGGTTGCCGCGGGGGGGGCTGGAGTTGCAGGGGCGGGTGCATGATCGGGTGCCGCGGAAGCTGGAGGTGGCGTGGACGTTCACGGCGGATGCGGGGATCATCGCGGCGGCGGCGATCGCGGACGGGGTGGTCTATGTGGGGTCGGTGTGGGGGACGGTGTATGCGCTGGATGCGGAGACGGGGGCGAAGAAGTGGAGCTTTGAGACGGAGGACACCATCGAGGCGGCACCGACGGTGGCGGGGGGGAAGGTCTATGTGGGGTCGAACTACGGGACGCTGCATGCGCTGGACATCGGGACGGGGAAGGAAGTGTGGCACTACAACATCAGGGACAAGGTCTCGGCCTCGGTGAACATGGTGAAGAGTCCGGACGGGACGGAAGATTGGGTGCTGATGAATGGTTATGACGGGGTGGCGCGGTGTTTGCGGGCTACGGATGGGTCGCAGGTTTGGGAGTTTGCGACGGATGAATACATCAACGGGTCGCCGGCGGTGATCGAGGGGAAGTATGTGGTCTTCGGGGGCTGCGATGCGGTGGTTTACACGTTGAATTTGGCGGATGGAAAGGTGGTCAACGAGGTGGTCACGGAGTCCTACATCACCTCGACGGTGGGGACCTACGGGCACAACATCTACATGGGGAACGAGTCGAATCAGGTGTTGGCTTCGGAGCTGTTGTCGAAGGACCTGGTGTGGGTTTATGGGGACAGCGAGTTTTCGTTCTTTTCGGCGCCGGCGGTGACGGAGAAGGCGGTGTTCATCGGGGGACGGGACAAGCAGTTGCATGCCATCGACCGGTTGACGGGAAAGGGGCTGTGGAAGTTCAAGACCGGGGGGCGGGTGGATTCTTCGCCGTTGGCTTTTGATGATGCGGTGTTGTTCGGGTCGAGTGACGGGCGGCTGTATGCGCTGGATCCGGCGGACGGGAGCGAGGTGTGGATGCTGGATTTGGGGGAGGGGTTGAATGCGCCGCCGGCGTTTGCGAAGGGGATGATCGTGATCGGGGGTGCGGGGGATACGGTGTTTGCGGTGCGGGGGG
>JAQCFL010000322.1 GCA_027619375.1 Verrucomicrobiota bacterium
CCTGCCCTCCCTTCCCCTCCTCCGCGTAGCGGCGCCTCTGCGAGGCGTCGGCGGCTCCACTTCTCTCCCCGCCAGCACCCCTCCTCACCCCTCCTCACCCCTCCTCACCCCTTCTCACCCGCGCACACCGCCTACCCCACCCGTGCCGGCAGTTTCCAACCAACAGTGTTCGGCATGGTGAATGCTGAACTGGTTAATGGCTTCAATGAAAGCGGGGCCATTTCTCGCCGAGGCCACCTGCAAGGAATTTCCAACCGACAATTTCCAATTAAATTTCAAATCCAAGGCCAAACCTCAACAGCGGAAACTCGTTTCCACATCCGGAATCGCGAGTGACAAGCACGAGCGCCCGAGTTGATGCCTCTCCTTCGATTCGTTTTCCGACTTGGAACCTGATGACTGGAATCTATTTGGAAATTGGCCTCTGGAAATTCAACCCTGTATCCGGACCAACCCGTCAGATTGTTAAAGCACGATCCATGCCGAACACTCTTGGTTTCCAACCGCCCAGCCGATCCCACTCCCCACAGCCTCCAAAATTCACACTCCCGTTCCCGGTTTCTGAACTCACCTCTCTGGCCCCTACTCACAAACCACCGGCACCAAAATCGCCTCCCGCATCCCGTGGATCTTCTTCTTATCCGCCGGCACGATCGACGCCAGACACCCACCCATCTTCGTCTCCCCCACCCCATCCACGAAGTAGTAAGGACACAAGCGCACCCGCCCCTGCATCGTCCGCACCTCCCCGCTCTCCGCATCATAATACGGATGCGCGATCACCATTGCCTCGCGAAACTCCTGCATCACCCAAGGCTGCCCCTCGAACTCCCCACAGGCCCGCTCCAACGCCGCCGCCCATTCCGCGCCGGAGACATCGTGCCCGATCACCACTCCCCGACTCCCCCACGCCTCCTCACTGAAACCGCTCACCTTCAGCACCAGCCGCCGCTGCTTCTGACTAAACCCGCCCACCTGCTTCCACGACCCCACCTCCAAACGCGGCAAGGCCGCATGCGGCGGCAAAGGCGTCGGATCCACCACCCACCCATACGGCACCAGCTCCCGCAAACGCTGCAAATGACTCCCCCGCATCTCCTGGGCCCACACCTCCCGCAAGGCCGGCGAATGCAACAGCGCCAGCCACAGCTTCTCTTCATAGACCGGCTTGATCGGCGGCGTCACGTCCTTCCGCCCCGCCATCTCCCGCACCGCCGGAATGCTCTCCCAATCATACAACTCGAAGAACCGATACACCGCCGCCGCCCCTCCCCCATACTCCTCCGCCGTCGACACCCGCCAGCGATCCGTCTCTCCTCCCGACAAGCGCCCCGCGAGCCACTCCATCTCCTGCCGATAGTCCGCCGATTCCTCCGCAACCAAAATCTCCCCGCCCTCCGGCAGCAAACTCCGAAAGCCCTCCACCATTCCCTGCGCCCCTCCCGCCACCTCCCAACCCGCCGCGCCATAGATCTCCCCCAGCCAGCCCGTCACCCCCATCCCTCCCGGCACCGAATCCAACTCCGCCACCGCAAAGCCCTCCTCCGTCAACAACAAGTCCGGCCGGATCACCCGCGGCGCCACCTGCCGCATCCCCTCCGCTCGCTGCGCCTCCACCATCCACGTCGGCTTCCCCGCATCCAGCAACTCCGCGATCCACCCCGGCAGCGATCCCTTCGCGCTCCGCCGATAAATCTGCTCTCCCGCCTGCTGAAACATCCGCAGCGGATGCCCCATCCGCTCCATCTGCCGCCACAGCCCCTTCTCCAGGCGCAGTGGCTCCGGCGACAGGAGCCAGTCCCGCCCCTCCCGGAAGCCCACTCCTTCCGCCCCCCGCCGCAGCTCCACCCATGGCACTTGCTCCGCCATCTCAGTTCATGCTCCGCAGAGCCAGCCGGATCAATTCCTCCGCTTCCGCACCCGCGTTTGTTTCCAGGACCTTCCGCAGCGCCTTCCGCGCATCCACCTGCTTGTAGCCCAGCGCCAACAACCCCAACTCCGCATCCCGCGCCGGCGCCCCGGTCGCATCCCCCGAGGCTTCCCAAGTCTCCCCCACCCCCACCTTGTCCTTCAGCTCCAACACAATCCGCTCCGCCGTCTTCTTCCCCAGCCCCTTGATCCGCGCCAAGCCTACCGTATCCCCCGCCACCACGCAGCGCTTGAACTCCTCCCCCGGCATCCCGCTCAGCACCGCCATCCCGATGGTCGGACCAATCCCCGTCACCCGCTCGATGAGCAGCAGGAAAATATCCCGCTCCTCCGCCGTCGCAAACCCATAGAGCACCAACGAATTCTCCCGCACATGGAGATAAGTCAGCAGCGTCACCCGCCCCCCGGGCACCGGATGCAGCCGATCATAGGTCGAAAGCGGCACCAACACCTGGTAGCCCACCCCACCCCCCGTCTCCACCACCAGCCGATTCGGCAGGGCTTCCACCACTTCCCCCCTCAATCGCGCAATCACTTCGTGTTGATTAAAGAACTTCCCGCCCGCCACCAAGCGGAAAACCTGTTGCTTTGTAACAATCAAGGTTTATATTAAAGCAATCGCAACTATTTGCTTGCAAAGACTTTGAAAAAAATGTGAACTAACACCTTTTTGATTCGTTGCTGCCGGGATTTTCTGCTAACCTTTCCTTGCTATGGCTACAACAAAAAGAACTCGTTTTTCCCGCCGCCTTCCCGACCACGTGACCGATGAACTCGTAAATGTGTTGGGGGCTGACGAGAAGTTCTTTGGATTTAATGACCTCTTTGAAGATGTTTATGCCCGCCTCAAGGAGCGGAACGCAGTGAGCGGTGGTGAAGAGATGCTTCGCCTCCGCGCCTACGAGAAGCTCCAGAACCTCGTGACCCGCGGCCTCGTCGAGAAAAACGGCAAGGAATACAAAGGTCTCGAGCGCATCGCCGAGGCCCACAGCGACAACATCGCCGCCCAACAACAGGCCTAAGCGGTCAAATTCGCTGAATTTCGTGCTGGTTGAACCGGCACCCCAAATTTTAACCTGCGCCGCCTGCGGCGCAGGTTTTTTCTTACCCCCATGCTCTCCGACTACTTCCCCGTCCTCATGCAGATCCTCGTCGCCTCCGGCTTCGCGGCCAGCATGCTCATCATGAGCGTCATCTTCGGCAAACGAGCCCGCCGCACCGGCGCGAAGGATGTCCCCTACGAATGCGGCATGCTCCCCATCGGCGAGGGCGCTCCCCGCTTCAGCGTGAAGTTCTACCTCGTCGCCATGCTCTTCGTCATCTTCGACATCGAGGTCGTCTTCATGTATCCATGGGCCGTCCAGTTCCGCGACTTCATGCAGGACAAGGCCCACCACGGCGGCATGGCCCTCCTCAGCATGGTCGGCTTCGCCGGCGTCCTCGCCTTCGCCTACATCTACGTCCTCAAAAAGGGCGCCCTGAATTGGAAAGCGTGAGATGATCGCTCACCTCGCCTTCTACAAGCTCCAACCCGAGGTCGATCCCGAACGCTTGGAAACCATGGTGCGCACCACCCGCAGCCTCCTCCTGAAGATCCCCGAAATCCTCGGCGTCCACTCCGGTCGCAATACCGATCCGAATTCGGAGTGGCCCTTCTTCTTCTCCATCGATGTCTCCTCCCTCGCCAAACTCGAAATGGTAAAGGACGATCCCCTCTACCTGAAGTTCCTCGAATCGGTCATCCGCCCCAACACCGCCGGCGAGTTCGCCTTCTCCTTCGAGACCGACCCCACCCAGGATCTGCGCTACTCCTGATCAAACCCGCCGGGCCTCCCATCCTTGGGTGTTGGACAGTGGGTGTTCTCTCCCAGCCTCCGCTCTCCCTCGCCCACGTAGCGGCGCCTCTGCGAGGCGTCGGCGGTTGCCCCCCGCCCCTCCCTCCCTCCCGAGCCTCTCCAACCAACCGGCACCCCCACCGTGGCTGTCGGCTGACCCACTTGCACAAGACAAACTCTGGCGGTTTGATTTTTGGAATTTGGCGACTGCAGCTTATTTGGAAATTGGTTCGTGGAAATTCGAAACGTCCAACCCAATTAACCGGCATCAATTTCCAACCCCCAAGCTCCAAATAAAGTCCAAACCCAAGTCCCAAGAACCAAACCCAGGGCAAGGACGGCCACTGATCCCGGAGGGATCCAAGCCATTAGCGCGGGGTCGAGGAAC
>JAQCFL010000323.1 GCA_027619375.1 Verrucomicrobiota bacterium
CTAGGCTGGTGCTGTCTGCGTTTTGCAGGCAATCCAAACAAGGCGACCGGGAATACGTTCCCGGTCGCCTTTTTTTGGCCATATATCAGGAAATTCCCTGGTTTTTAGGGGATTCCGCCCCGCCGACAGTGGCCCCAACCCCATCACACCCCTCCTTCCGCGCCTCCCCGCTCCTCCCCGGCCTCGCCTCCGCCGCCAGTCCCCTCCACACCACGATGAAAGCCTCCGCCGACCCCAACCTGCCCAGCCCGAACTGGAAAAAGTCCCCCAACGCCACCGAAGCCCACCGCTTCCAGCGGCTGCGGATCAGGGGCTGATCCGCAGTCTCGCCCTGATCCTCTGTTTTCGGTAAACATTCGGTGTGCCCCAAATAGAAACCCTCTTCGAATCCCCCTGGCTCGGCGTCTATCGCATCGGCCACTGGGACTTTGTCCAACGCCCCAACTCCGAGGCCTGTGTCGGCATCCTCGCCATCACTCCCGCCCGCGAAGTGATTCTCGTCGAGCAGTTCCGCATCCCCATCCAGAAATCCGTCATCGAAATCCCCGCCGGTCTCGTCGGCGACGAACCCGCCCATCGCGGCGAATCCCTCGCCGAAACCGCCCGGCGCGAACTCCTCGAGGAAACCGGCTACCATGCCGCAAGCATGACGGAACTGCTCGCCTCCCCCACCTCCCCCGGGATGACCAGCGAGTTCACCCACCTCTACCTCGCCACCGACCTCACCCGCACCGGACCCGGCGGCGGCACCGACAGCGAGGAGATCCGCGTCCACCTCGTCCCTCTCGACGACCTGCGCCCCTGGCTTGCCGACCGCCAACGGGAAGGCTGCGCCATCGACTTCAAAATCAACGCCGCACTGTGGTCCGCCGAACCGCTCCTCTAGCCGCGTCCCGCCATCCTCCCCCTCCCCGGAGCCGCCCCACAAGTGGCGTGACCGTCCCGGTCGCCAGCCTTCGTCGCCACCCGCCTACTCCACCCCCGCCTCCGCACCCATGCGGATCTCCCGCGGCTTCGCCCCATCCGCCGGCCCCACCACCCCGCGCTGCTCCAAAATGTCGATCATCCGCGCCGCCCGGGTGTAACCAAGCCGCAACCGCCGCTGCAACAACGAGGTGCTCGCCTTCTGCTCCTGCAGCACCACCTCGATGCACTTCTGCAAAATCTCCTCGTCCGCATCGGACACATCCTCGCCGTCATCCCCGCTCTCCCCACCCGACTCAATGCTCTCCTGAATGCTCTTCTCAAACCGCTGCTCGGCCTGGTTCGAACAGAACTTCACCAACGCCTCCACCTCCGAGTCCGAAACAAACGCCCCCTGCGACCGCTCCAACTTCGCCGACCCCGGCGGCAGGAACAGCATGTCGCCCTTCCCGCAAAGCTTCTCCGCTCCCTTGCTGTCCAAAATCACCCGGCTGTCCAGGGCCGAAGACACCTGGAAGGCGATTCGACTCGGAATGTTCGCCTTGATGATCCCCGTCACCACATCGGCCCGCGGCGTCTGCGTGGCCACAATCAAATGAATCCCCGCCGCCCGGGCCTTCTGCGCGATCCGCGCAATGCACATCTCCACGTCCGCCGGCGCGGTCTGCATGAGATCCGCCAACTCATCAATGATCACCACGATGTAGGGGAACCGATCCGGCACCTCGTCCACCTCATCCTCGTCGTCCCCCGTATCCATCGGCCCCAACTCCCCGTCCTCCAGCGCCGCCGCAATCGAATCAATATGCTCCGGATCAACCTCTTCTTCTTCCACCAACTCCAACTCCACCTCCTCCGCCTGATCCTCCCGCGGACGATTGTTGAAGCTGTCGAAATTCCGCACTCCCAGCTTCGCAAAAACCCGGTATCGCCGCTCCATCTCGTTCACACACCACTTCAACGCCCCCACCACCTTGCGCGGATCCGTCACCACCGGCACCACCAGATGCGGCAGGCTCGCATACATCTGCATCTCCACCACCTTCGGGTCGATCATGATGAACCGCAGCTCGTCCGGTCCGAACTTGAAGAGCATGCTCGCAATGATCGAGTTGATGCAGACCGATTTGCCCGCCCCCGTCGCTCCCGCCACCAGGCAGTGCGGCATCGCCGCCAGATCACCAATCACCGCCTTGCCATAGACATCCTTGCCCAGCGCCAGCGGGATCTTCTTCTTCGAACTCCGGAACTCGTCATCCTGCAGCAGCTCCCGCAAGGCCACCGGCATCCGCACATCGTTGGCAAGCTCGATCCCCACCGTGTCCTTCCCCGGGATCGGGGCCAGGATGTTGATCCGCTCGGCCCGCGTGGCCCGCGCCAGATCCGGCTCCAACTGCGAAATCCGGCTCACCCGCAGCCCCAGGCTCGGATAGACCTCGTAGCGCGTGATGGTCGGCCCGCGCGTGATGTCCCCCGCCGTCACTTCCACTCCAAAGGCCTTCAGGGTATCGACGATGGTCTTCTGCATCGCCAGCAACTCGTCGCTGTTGTCCTCCACCGGCTCCCCGTCATCCTCATACTCCAGCAAATCAAAGCCAGGCAGTTCGTAGTCCTCGAAACCCGCCGTGCTCAGCGTGGTGTGCCCCCGGCGCTTCCGCTCAAACGGCTTCGCCCCCAACCCCGCCGCCGGCGCGATCCGCTGCCGCGCATCAATAATCTGTGGCCGCGGCGTCTCCCGCAAGGGCAGCGTCACCTGCCCGTTCGGCTCCATCTTCGCCTTGGAGAGCACGATGTCCACATCCGGCGCCTCCGCTCCCGCCCGGCGCTTCTCCCGCGCCTCCGCCGCGGCCCGCTTCACCGCCTCACGCTCCGCCTGTTCCGCCTTCTCAAGCCTGGCCGCCTTCCGCTCCCCGCGCGTCGCCCACCACTCCAGGACCCACGCATACATCGCCTTCACAAATTTCACCGGATGCACCCCGAGCAACAGGAAGAGGCTCACCAGATACACCGTCCCCAACACGATCATCGACCCCGCCGTGTTCAGCAGGTTCTTGAAAATGAACTGCCCCAGCCCCTTGCCCAGCGCCCCACCCGCTCCCACGATCACGTAGCGCCCTTCCCAATGCTCAAAAAACAACGGATGCACCCCGAGAATGCACGCCCCACTCACCAGCAACACGCCCAACCCCGTCCAGGTCCGCCACGTGAACCGCGCTCCCAGCGACAGCTTTGCAATGCCCATCCACAACAAGGCCACCGGCAACAAATACGCCGCCGCCCCGAACAATTGAATCTCCGCGAAACCGATCAACGTCCCCACCGGCCCAATCAAATTATGCCGCGGCGCGTTCGCCGCATCCTCCAACGCGTAGTTCTCCAACCAGTTCCACCCCACCACCGGCACCCGCATCGGCAAGTCCCCCGGCGTATAGGAAATCAAGGAAAGCAACAGCAACAACCCCATCCCCACAAACACCACTCCCAGCACCTCCCGCGGCAGACGTGTCTCGCCTGCTCCCCCACTCTTCGCTCTGTTTTTCGACTTTGCCATGAGGCTCAGCACCGCCTCTTCCGGACGGTCCCCAACCCCCATAGAGTCTCCAACCAGAACACTAAAGGCAAGGTGGAATTCAATAATTTTAAATAATTCAGGCATCCTAAGCAAGTAGCAGCACTCCCCGGCCTTCCAACGTTCTTCCTCCCCCCAAAATTCGCGTTTTCCCTCTCCCCTCCCCCCTGATAACCAATAACGGACAACCGATAACTCAAGTGCGCCTTCTCCTCCTCTTCCTCGACGAACCCACCCCCGGGCAGGTCCTGAGGAACTTCGCCCGGAGCGCCTCCCCTGACGCCGCAGCCCGCTCCTACCGCGCCATGGTCCGCGTCCTCCTCCGCCAACTCAGCGGCCTGGAAGACTGCCTCCTCCGCATCTGCTTCGCCCCCGACGAGGCCCATGACAGCATCCGATTCTGGATCCTCCCGGAAATCATCGATCACCCCGACATCCACCTCGACCCCGCCAAGATCGACTTCGTCCCCCAGGGCCCCGGCCCCCGCGCCACCCAACTCCACCACGCCTTCTCCTCCGCCTTCGAGCAAGGCTACGAAAAAATCGCCGCCATCGGCTGTGACTGCATCGAACTTTCCTCCCGCTGGATCCACGCCGCCTTCTCCCAACTCAACGACCGCCACCACGCCGTCCTCGGCCCCCCCCCC
>JAQCFL010000324.1 GCA_027619375.1 Verrucomicrobiota bacterium
GGGGGGGGAGGAGGTGGGCGTCGTTGGTCCGTTTTCTTTCGCTTATTTGAAGGTGTAGCGTTTGTTTTGGACGGTGGTGCTGGGAGGGGTTTTGTTTTTTTCGAAGAGGTCGTAGCCCTCTTTGAGGTTTTTCCAGAAGGATTCCCACTGGTGGTCCTTGGTGTGGGTCATGCGTTCGGGGGACATGCGGAAGGGGAAGCAGTGGACGCGGAAGTAGGGTTGGCCGTTTTTGAGGGCGGCGTCGCAGAGGGTGTAGATCTCCTCGATTTTGGGATCGGTCATGGCGAAGCAGCCGACGGAGGCGTTACTGCCATGGATCATGAGGGCGGAGCCGGTGCGACCGTGGGCCTGATCGTATTTGTTGGGGTAGCCGAGGTTGAAGGAGAGGTGGAAGTTGGAATTGGGGTTCATGGCGGAGGGGGGGACGAAGTAGAAACCCTCGGGAGCCTGGCGGTCGCCTTCGGCGAGTTTGGGGCCGAGTTTGCCGGACATGGCGGCGATATAGTAGGTGCGGAAGTGTTGGAATGTCTTCTTGCCTGGTTGTTGGACCCAGAGTTCGAGTTCGCGTTCCTCCTTGAAGACGCGGAGGAAGACGGGATTGCCGAAGGAGAGTCCGGCGGCGGTGAGGTCGCGGGAGAGGATGGGACGGACGCGGTTGGCGGCGGATTTGGCACGGGCGGGACCGGATTCCTTGGCGAGGAGGCGGGGGGCGGTGGTGAGGACGACGGCAATGGTGGCAAGGATGGCGGCGGTGAGCAGGACAGTTTTCATGGAAGGAAGGCGGGAAGGCGGGGCTATTTGAGAAGCGTTGAGGAGAGGAAAATCTGTTTTTGAGGGGGGAAAGAGGATTTGTGATACTTGCCGGGAGCTCGGAGGTCGGCTTATGGTCCGGGTATGGAGCATGGCATCGGAGTGATCGGGGGGAGCGGATTGTATGAGATGGAGGGGTTTGAGCAGAGCGAGGAGCGGGCGGTGGAGACGCCGTACGGGGCGCCCTCGGATGCGCTGATGGGTGGGCGCCAGGCGGGGCGGCAGGTGTGGTTTTTGCCCAGGCATGGGCGGGGGCACCGGCTGCTGCCGCACGAGATCAATCATCGGGCCAACATCTGGGCGCTGCGTTCGGTGGGTGTGCGGTGGATCGTTTGCGTGACGGCGGTGGGGAGTTTGAAGGAGGAGTATGCGCCGCGGAGCATCGTGCTGCCGGACCAGTATTATGATCGGACGAGCAGGCGGGATCAGCACACATTTTTCGGAGGGGGGATCGCGGGGCACATTTCGTTCGGGGAGCCGACGAGTCGTGGATTGCGGACCTTGTTGTTGCATGCGGCGCTGGAGGAGGAGGCGGAGGTGAGTCTGGGGGGGACCTATGTGAACATGGATGGGCCGGCCTTTTCCACCCGGGCGGAGAGTGAGGCGAATCGCGAATTCGGGTTTGATGTGATCGGGATGACCAATCTGCCGGAGGCCAAGTTGGCGCGGGAGGCGGAAATTGCCCTGGCGACGCTGGCGATGGTGACGGACTACGATTGTTGGAAGGAGGAAGAAGTCAATGTGCAGACAGTGGTGGGGCATTTGCAGGCGAATGCGGGTTTGGCACAGCGGATTGTGGCACGGGTGGTGGCGGAAATTCCCGAGGTTCCGGACTGGCCGGAGCACAGCGCGTTGGAGCATGCCATCATGACGCCGAAGGACTTGTGGCCGAAGGAGAGGGTGGAGGAGTTGCGCCCGATTCTAGGGCGGTTTTTGGGCGACTCCTGAAGAGGGCCGGATCGTTTGGAAAACCGTATTTTCACGTAGTTTTGTGCTGAAGGGCCGCGAACTAAGTCGTGACATGGCGGGGGGGGCGGGATACAAAATCCCGGGCAATTGCCTACCCTTAACTTCTTACCCTTATATATGATTGGTGGTTTGAGAATCCTTGGTGCGCTCGTGCTTGTGCTGACATCGTGCAGCTGCAGCATTCTGAAGAAAGACAAGTCGGCTTCCGGTTCCCAGGTGCGGACCGGACCGAACACGGATTACAAGTCGCCCTCCTACGCGCGGCCCGCCCTGACGAATCCGAACATCACGTTGCCCTCCAATTTTTCGAAAAAGGTGGGAATTTCGCATTCGCGGGGCAACACCACGCAGCCCTACATCGCGATGACCTTTGACGACGGGCCGCATCCGGCGAACACGCCGCGGTTGCTGGACATGCTTCGGCAGCGCAACATCAAGGCGACCTTTTATGTGATCGGGCAGAACGTGAAGATGTATCCCGAGATCACGCGGCGGATCGTGGCGGAAGGGCACGAGATCGGGAACCACACCTACACTCACCGGAAGCTGACCATTTTAAGCGACAGCGAAGTGCGTGGGGAGATGAGCAAGACCCGTGATGCGATTGTGGCGGCGACGGGAGTGCAACCACGGACGATGCGTCCACCGTATGGGGCGTTGTTGCAGCGGCAGCGGGAGATGATCATGAACGAGTATGGCTATCCGACGATCATGTGGTCGGTTGATCCGCAGGATTGGCAGCGACCGGGGGTGAGCGTGGTGCGGGATCGGATTCTGTCGAACACGCGGAACGGAGCCTTTGTCCTGGCGCACGACCTGCATGCGCCGACGGTCGACGCGATGCCGTCGACGTTGGATGGGTTGCTGGGCAAGGGATTCAAATTTGTGACCGTCTCCCAATTGTTGGCGATGTCGGAGAAGTCCCAATAAACCAGCCGCCCGTGCAGATTTGCGATGTTCGGTGAGCGCTATTTCGCAACGCGGAAGAGGCTGGTGCGGGTCGCGGAGAGCATTCGTCGTCTGGCCGGCGAGACGGGTTATGCGCTGAACGGCTTTGCCTCGGACGGGGAGTTGTTGCAGGGGTTGAAGAATCCCTTTCTGTTCGTGGTATGCGGGGAGGTGAACGCGGGAAAGTCCACGTTGATCAACGGGTTGTTCGGCGCGAACATGTGCGAGGTGAACATCCTGCCGCAGACGGACCGGGTGCTGTGGTATCGGCACGGGGTGGAGCGGAATGTGGAGGCGACGGAGGTGTTGGAGGAGCGGTATCGGGACATTGATTTCCTGCAGGACTTCAACATTGTGGACACCCCCGGGACGAACTCGGTGATGCGCGGGCACCAGGCGATCACGGAGCGGTTTTTGCCGGTGGCGGACCTCGTGTTGTTCGTCTTTCCGGTGAGCAATCCATGGGGTGCGGCGACGTGGGATTTCATTGCGAAGTTACCGGGGGAGTTGGAGGGGCGGGTGGCGTTTATTTTGCAGCAGAAGGATCTGCGGGACGAGGACGAGCTGCGGATCATCAAGGATCACATGGGGCAGTTGGCGCGGCAGAAGCTGGGGGAGGAGCCGGAGGTGTTTGCGGTGTCGGGGAGGATGGCGATGCAGGCAAAGGGGCAGGAGCCGTTCGAGGAGCGGTTGTGGCGGGAGAGCGGGTATCCGGCGCTGGAGGATTTCATTTCGAAGGTGGTGACGGAGTCTCCGGGGCGGCGGCAGGTGTTGCGGAACGTGCGGGATGCGGCCTCGGAGGCACTGGAGGGGATCGAGACCCAGATTGAGGGGCGCAGCAAGGAGGTGGAGGGGCAGGGGGAATTTTTGAAGGGATTGGATGGTGAGGTGGATGCCTTGAGGGAGAAGTTCGGGCGGAGTGGGGCGGGCAAGCTGGGCGGGGTGGGTGAGGTGTTTGTGGAGGAGGGAGAGGTGGCCATGAAGCTGTTGAAGGAGCGGTGTGGAGTGTGGTCGAGTTTGCGATCGTTGTTTCGTCGGGACGAGACGGCGGCGTTGATCGAGAAGGAATTGAGCGCGGCAATGGAGAAGTCGGTGCAGGAGTTGGCGGATGCGGAGACAGGTGAGATGGAGGAGATCTGCCGGGCGCACTGGGAGGGGGTGGAGTCGCGAATGAGTGAGCGACTGGAGGCGAACGCGAAGGATTTGCGGGTGGTGGAGGATTTTGAGGCGGCGCGGAACCGGGTGGTGAAGCGGATGGGGCGTTCGGCGAGGCAGGCGATTTATGGATTGAAGATCCGGGGGCTCATGGAGATGGAGATGGATGGGCGGCGCAACACCCTGCGGCGACTGGTGGCCCTTAGTTTGTTTTTAGTTTCGGTGGGTGGCGGAATGGGGGCGGTGGGGCTGG
>JAQCFL010000325.1 GCA_027619375.1 Verrucomicrobiota bacterium
TGCAGGAGAACGTAATTTGTTCTGTACTCATGGCTGGGGGGGATGAGCCAATGGGGAGAATAGGATCGGGAGGGGCGACCGTCAATTCTGTAATCTAAATAGTTTAGGAAGGTTAAGGATGGCGGTTGCTGGTTTTTGGTTATTGGTTATTGGGGGGCTGGGAGGGGAGGTGTGCTGGGGTAGGGGTCGGCGGATTCGGAGATCCGCCGGACCTTCGTTGGTTGGAAACCAGCGCCACCTTGGGGGAGGATTTGTCTGGAAGGGCTGGGCGGGGAGGCCGGGAGGACTGAAATTTCCGGAACGGACTTCCGGGGGCCAATTGCAGGTTGGAAGCCAGCCCTATGTTGGGGGGAGGGCTTGCGAGCGGGAGGTCAGGCCGCTGGGTGGGGATCGGCTTGGCGGTTGGGAAACCGCCGCCACGTTGGGGGAGGATTCGGAGATCGGTTGGTCTTTAGCAGGGAGGAAACCTGTGCCAGGTTAGTGGTCGAGGGGGTTTTCGCCGGAGGCTACGCCGAGGGAGGCGGCGGAGGCGGGGAGGAATTTCTTGAAGCGGGTTTTGTCGATGGCCTTCATGTAGGCCTCTTCGGGGGTGACCATGCCGGCGCGGAGTTTTTCCCAGATGGATTCGTCCATGAACTGCATGCCTTCGGATTTACCGCCGATGATGACGTCGTAGAGTTTCTGGGTGGCACCTTCGCGGATGATGGCGGCGACGGCGGGGGTGGCGAACATGATTTCGTTGACGGCGCAGCGGCCGGGTTTGTCGCAGCGGCGCATGAGGAGCTGGGCGACGACGCCGCGGAGGGAGGCGGCGAGCATGGTGCGGACCTGGGACTGTTGATCGGCGGGGAAGACGTCGATGAGACGATCGACGGTCTTCCGGGCGTTGTTGGTGTGGAGGGTGCCGAAGACGAGGAGTCCGGTCTCGGCCGCGGTGAGGGCGAGGGAGATGGTTTCGAGGTCGCGCATTTCTCCGACGAGGACGATGTCGGCGTCCTCGCGGAGGGAGGCGCGGAGGCCGTCGGCGAAGCTGGGGGTTTGGATGGGGACTTCGCGCTGGGTGATGATGGAGTTTTTGCTGCGGTGGACGAACTCGATGGGTTCCTCGACGGTGATGATGTGTCGGGAGAAGTTGATGTTGATGTAGTCGAGGAGGGCGGCGAGGGTGGTGGATTTGCCGGAGCCGGTGGGGCCGGTGACGAGGACGAGACCGGAGCGCATGTGGCCGAACTCCTTGACGACGGTGGGGATGTTGAGGTCCTCGAGGGAGGCGATCTCGGTGGGGATGAGTCGGAAGACGGCGGCGAGGCCGTTCTTTTGCTTCAGGTAGTTGCAGCGGAAGCGGGAATTTTCATCCATTTCGTAGGCGAAGTCGAGGTCGCCAGACTCGAGGTATTGCTGGAAGGAGTTTTCCTCGCAGATTTCGGCGAGGAAGCTTTTAAAGTTTTCGCCGGAGAGGACCTCCTCGCCGGGGATTGCGGCGATGGAGCCGTGGACGCGGACTTTGGGGACCTGGCCCTCGGAGAGGTGGACGTCGGAGCCCCCGTTTTCGATGAGGTATTGGAAGTAGCTGTCGATTCTGGCCATGTTGGGGAGGGGAGGGGGTCAGGATTTGAAGAAGGTGCGCATTTGGACTTTGTCCTCGCTGCGGAAGAGGCATTCCTCCTGGGAGATCTGGCCCTTGACGTAGAGATTGCGGAGGGATTCGTCCATGGTGATCATGCCGACATTTTTGCCGGTCTGCATGATGCCTGGGAGCATGAAGGTTTTGCCATCGCGGACGGTGGCGGCGACGGCGGCGGTGTTGACGAGCAGTTCGAGGGCGAGGCAGCGGCCGGTGCCGCTGATGTGGGGGACGAGTTGCTGGGAGATGACGCCGCGGAGGGATTCGGAGACCATGACGCGGATTTGGTCTCGTTGATCGACGGGGAAGACATCGAGGATCCGGTCGAGGGTGCGGGGGGCATTGCCGGTGTGGAGGGTGGCGAGGACGAGGTGACCGGTCTCTGCGGCGGTGAGGGCGAGGGAAATCGTTTCGAGGTTTCGCATTTCTCCGACCATGATGACGTCGGGGTCTTCCCGCAGGGCGCCGCGGAGGGCTTTGGGGAAGGATTCGGTGTGGGTGTGGACCTCGCGTTGGTTGACGTGGCAGCCTTGTGATTCGAAGACGTATTCGATGGGGTCTTCGAGGGTGAGGATGTGGTCTTCGCGGTCCTTGTTGATGAAATCGATGAGGGCGGCGAGGGTGGTGGACTTGCCGGAGCCGACCGATCCGGTGACGAGGATGAGTCCGTTGTGGTATCGGGTGAGTGGGACGAGGTGATCGACGGGGAGGCCGAGGTCGTGGATGGTGCGGATGTCGGTGCTGATGATGCGGAAGACGATATCGAGGCCGAGGCGTTGTTTCACGACCGAGGCCCGGAAGCGGCCGAGGTCGGTGGCGTAGGCGAAGTCGATGTCGCCGATTTCCTGGAGGCGGTTCCATTCCTTGTCGGAGAGGAAGGATTTGGTGAGGCGTTCGGTATCTGCGGGGGAGAGGGGGGGGTGGCCGTCCCAGATGGGGGAGAGGGTGCCGAAGCGGCGCCAGGCGGGAGGGTAGGCGGTGGAGAGGTGGATGTCGGAGCAATCGTATTCGATTCCGATGGCGAGGTATTCATCGACGTGTGCTAGGACTTCGTGTTCTGACATGGGAGCGGGGTAGAGGCTACGAGTAGGGGGAAGGGGGAGGTGTGAGAACTTAGAAAAGTGGCGAGCGGCGACAAGCTTAAGCGATGGATTTACGGAGTATTTGCTTGGTATGGCTCGCGTTCGTTCTTGGTCGGGGAGAGGAAGCGTTCCCTGGCCTGATCGAGGAGCCAGAGGCGGATGGTTGGTTTGGCGAGGTTGAAGAGTCCGCGGAAGAAGAGGCGTTTGAAGGAGAAGGGGCGGGAGGAGGAGCGTCGGCGGAGGAGGGTGAAGGCGAATGCGCCACCGGCGGCGATGCCGAAGGCGTGGAAGGGATGCTTTTTGACGGCATTTTGAACCCGGCGGAGGGGGTGGAGTTTTTCATCAAGAAGGCGGCGGTCGTCTTGCAGTCGGGCGCGGGAGGCGTCCAGGCGCGCGATCAACTGTTGCTTCCGTTCTTGTTCTGTTGATCGTTGATCCATTGACGGTCTTTTTCGAACTCGGAGCGGGTGATTTCGAAGAGGGGGGAGGAGGGGGGACGGCGGAGTTTGGAGGCTGCGAGTAGGGCGAGGAGGAGGTGGAGTCCGGCGAAGAGGAGGGCGCTGATCTGGTTGGCGAAGGGTGCGAGGTTGTCGGGGAGGCTGGAGGCGAGGGCGGTGCCGAGGAGGGGGACGAGGGCGAGGAGGAGGAGTGCGTAGCCGAAGACGACGGCGACGAGGAGGACGACGGCGAGGATGGCTTGTCGTTTGGCGAAGCGGGCGGCTTCCCGCGATTCGATGTGGAGGAGTTCGGACCGCGCGGCAAGGTAGTCCTGAAGGCCGAGGAGGAACCGTCCCAGCATGCCGGGGGACCCGTCGGGAGACGAGTCGTCGGGATCAGGGGAAGTTCGCCGGCCGGGCATGGTGGGAGTCAGGGACGCTGCCGCGTTGTCGGCGGGGGGCCGAGGGAGGGCAGGCGTTTGTTAGCGACGGACGATGAGGCCGAAGAGGAAGCCGACCCCGGCGGCGATGAGGATGGCCTTGGTGGGGTGTTCGCGGATGTAGTCCTCGGTGTTGGTGTGGACTGCGCGGGCCTTGACGCGGGTTTCCTGCCATTGTTCGCCGGCGACCTCGCGAATCTGCTGGGCCTTTTCGCCGGCCACGGAACGGATGCGCTGGGCTTTCTCGGAGGCGGCTTCCTTGAAGTCGTTGGCCTTTTCGGTGGCGACTTCGCGGAATTGCTGGGCTTTTTGGGCGGCGGCTTCCTTCAATTGATGGGCGCGTTCCTCGGCGCTGTTGGCGACTTCGCGGGCCTTTTGTCCGGCGGCTTGGCGGAGATCGTCGGCAGCTTGTTGGATGGAAGGAGCCTGGGCGGCGGCACTTTCTGATTGGGAGACGGGATCGGTCATGGGGATGGTGATGGTGAGGTGGTTTTTGGGGGGGCGGGCGGGTTGTTTCGCTGGCCCGACGTTGGCGCAGAAGAG
>JAQCFL010000326.1 GCA_027619375.1 Verrucomicrobiota bacterium
GAATGGGGCGGGGGGGGGGGAGAACGCCGAACATCGAACGCTGAACGCCGAATGTTGAATGAATGAGAAGCTGCAGGGACGGTGCGGAGGCGGGAAATCGAGGGGGGAGACGGGGTTTCTGAGAGAGGCTGGAGGGGCGGGGGAATGCGCGATTGACCCTCCGGGGGGCTGGGGATAGCGTCTGCGGCCCCATTCCATGAGTGCCGAAGAGGTTAGTTACAAAGAGACGTTGTCGTTGCCGCAGACGAGTTTTCCGATGCGGGGTGACCTCGTGCAGAACGAGCCGCTGCGGTTGGCGCGCTGGGACAAGGAGGGGCTCTACGAGCGGATCATCGCCCGGCGGAAGGCGGCGGGGGCGCCGAAGTTTGTCCTGCATGACGGTCCTCCCTTTGCGAACGGGGACGTGCATATGGGGACGGCGCTGAACAAGGTGCTGAAGGATCTGGTGGTGAAGTCGAAGAGCATGGCGGGCTACGAGGCGCCATTTGTGCCGGGGTGGGACTGCCATGGGTTGCCGATCGAGTTCAAGGTGGTGCAGCAGGCGCGGAACGAGGAGCCGGCGGAGATCCGGCGGCGCTGCGAGGCGTTTGCGCGGGGGTGGATCGACACGCAGCGGGAGAGTTTTCGGCGCTTGGGGGTATTGGGGGATTGGCAAAATCCCTACCTGACGCTCGATCCGGCCTACGAGGCGGACATCATCCGGACCTTTGCGAAGCTGGTGGATCGGGGGGCGATCTATCAGAGCCACAAGCCGGTGCAGTGGTCCTACGGGGCGCAGACGGCACTCGCGGAAGCGGAGGTGGAGTACAAGGACAAGGTGAGTCCGGCGGTGTGGGTGAAGTTTGCGTTGTTGGATGCGCCGGAGAAGTTTGCGGAGGCCTCGATGGTGATCTGGACGACGACGCCATGGACGCTGCCGGCGAACGTGGGGATCGCGGTGCATGAGCGGTTCACCTACGTGGTGGGAGAGTTTGCGAATGCGGAGGGGCGCGGCGAGAGGCTGGTGGTGGTGAAGGAATTGGTGGGGGAGTTTGGTGAGAAGACCGGTTTCAAGCCGAGCGGGGCGCTGGTGGAGTTTGCGGGAGCGGAGTTGGAGGGGCTGTTTGCGCAGCATCCGTTTCTTGTGCGCCAATCGAAGGTGATCCTGGCGCCGTTTGTGACGACGGAGACGGGGACAGGGGCGGTGCACATCGCGCCGGGGCACGGGGCGGACGATTATTCGGCGGGTCAACAGAACGGGCTGGAGGTGATCTCGCCGGTGGACGACGAGGGGAAATTCACAACGGAAGTCGGGGTGGACGAACTGGTGGGGCAGCATGTCTTCAAGAGCAACGAGCGGATCATCGAGATGCTCGATGAGGTCGGGGCGCTGCTGGGGCGGGAGAACTACGAGCACCAGTATCCACATTGTTGGCGGTCGAAGACGCCGATCATTTTTCGCGCGGTGGAGCAGTTTTTCATCTCGCTGGATGGACTGCGCGGGAAGGCGTTGGAGGAGATCGACAAGGTCGAGTGGCTGCCGCATTGGGGGCGCAACCGGATCTATGGCACGGTGGAGGCGCGGCCGGACTGGTGCATCAGCCGTCAGCGGACCTGGGGGGTGCCCTTGCCCGTGTTTTTCACGGCGGAAGGCGAGGTGATGCTCGATGCGGACGTGGCGCGGAAGGTGGCGGATTTGGTGGAGAAGGAGGGGACGAACATCTGGTTTGAGCTGAGCGAGGAGGATCTGGTGGCGCGACTGGGTTTGCCGAAGGGCTCGAAGAAGTGCCGGGACACGCTGGATGTGTGGATTGATTCCGGGACGAGCCATGTGGCGGTGCTGGACAAGCATCCGGAGCTTTACTGTCCGGCGGATCTTTACCTGGAGGCGACCGACCAGCACCGCGGATGGTTCCAGAGTTCGCTGATGTTGAGTGTGGGGGTGCGCGATGCGGCGCCCTACAAGACCGTGATGACGCACGGCTTCGTGGTGGACAAGGACACGCGGAAGAAGACCTCGAAGAGCGACGACAAGAAGAAGGGCAAGCCGACGGATGCCTCCTATTTCTACAACAAGTATGGGGCGGACATCCTGCGGTTGTGGGTGAGCAGTGTGGATTGGCAGACGGAGGTGCCCTTCGGGGAGGATCTCTTCACGCAGGTGGCGGAGCCGTATCGGCGCTTGCGGAACACGCTGCGGATTTTGTTGGGGAATCTGGAGGGGTTTGATCCGGCGAAGGATGCGGTGGGGCCGGAGGAGATGACGCTGGTGGATCGCTGGATCCTCGAGCAGTTGCACGATTTGATCTGCGAATGCCGGCAGGCGTATGAGAGCTACGAGTTCCGCAAGGTCTTCACGGCGATCAACCAGTTCTGTGCGCATGACCTGAGTGCGATCTACGTCGATCTGACCAAGGACCGGATGTATTGCGATGCGGGGGATTCGGTGCGGCGGCGGGCCAGTCAGACGGCGATGCACGAGGTCTTTGAGGCGTTGGTTTTGTTGTTGGCACCGATCCTGTCGTTCACGGCGGACGAGGCGTGGGAGCATGCGGGGCGCGAAGGGAGTGTGCACGAAGGGGAGTTTCCGAACGCCAATGAAGACTATGCGAGTGGCGAGGCGGGGAAGGTGGTGGAGCGTTTGTTGGAATTGCGGGGGCTGATCCAGAACGCGATCGAGGAGCAGGTGCAGGCGAAGGCCTTCAAGAAGAACAACGAGGCGGCGGTGGAGCTGGCCTTGCCGGCGGATCATCCCTGTCGGGCGTTGTTGGAGGATCGGGAGTTTGCGGCGGAATTTTTCATCCTGTCCGAACTGGCGGTGGTGGAGGGTGCGGAGGTGGCGGTGCGGGCCAGCAAGACGGCGCATGCGATGTGTCCGCGGTGCCGGCGCTACGAGCCGAGTGAGCTGGAGTCTGGGCTGTGTGCCCGGTGTGAGGACGTGGTTTCGAAATCCTAGAAGACCATGCCGATCAAACGTTACCTCTTGGCGATCAGCCTGCCGCTTTACGTGCTCGATCAGATCACGAAGTGGCTGATTGTTTTCAACTTTCCGCAGCCGGGGGCGGGCTCCAACGGATCGTTCAAGGTGGTGCCGGTGATCGAGGGGTATTTCAACATTGTGCGGGTGCACAACCAGGGGGTGGCTTTTGGATTCGGGAACGGGACGTTGTGGGCGCCGATGGTGTTCCTGTGTTTTTCGAGTTGTGCCTTGGTGGGGTTGATCTGGTTTTGGCGGAAGGGGGGGATGCAGGGGAAGGTGCTGAACTGGGCGGCGGCCTTGCTGGTGGCGGGGATTTGCGGGAACGTGACGGATCGCCTGTTGCAGGGTTTTTTCCTCGATGCCCATCGTGGGGAAGGGTTTTTGACGCGCCTGTCGAAAGGCTACGTGGTGGATTTTCTGGACTTCACAATTCCGCTGGTGAACTTTCGCTGGCCGTCGTTTAATGTCGCCGACTCGTGCATCTGCGTTGCGGCCTTTCTCCTGATCCTCTCCACCTTCCGCGGCGAAGGAGGGAAAGAGGTGTCGGCTGCCAAGAAGTGATGAGCGCGTTGTCCCGATCGCTGCGGTGTCTGGTGTGGATGGCGGGGATGGGCTTGGGGGGAGTAGGTGGGGAAGAATTGCCTGCGGCACCGGCGGGGCATGTGTTGGACGAGGCGGGGTTGTTTGATCGGCATCCGGAGGAGTTGGCGGTGATATCCGGGCGCTTGCTGGCCTTGCAGGAGGAGCATGAGTTGCCGGTGTATCTGGCGATCTATGGCGGATTGATGCACACGGGGATTGGGAAGCAGACGCGGCAACTTTACGATGCGTGGATCGGGAAGGGTAGTGAGGGGGTGGTGGTGGTGTGGGACAGCGATTCGGATCGTCTGGAGTTCGGTCTGCCGACCATGGGATATTATGACCTGGGGGGGGAGAGTCCTGCGGTGGCGCGGTTGCCGGAGCACCGCTTGCGCCCGATCATGGTGGAGTTGCGGACGGAGATGGCGGAGAGGGAGAGCAAGCAGGAGGCGGTGGATCGGCTGTCGGTGGTGTTGGCGACGCGTTTGGACTGGTTGTTGGAGGATACGGCGCCGCGGCGGGGGATTTCACCGGGGAAGGTGGCGGCGGCGACTTTGGTGTTGGGTGG
>JAQCFL010000327.1 GCA_027619375.1 Verrucomicrobiota bacterium
GAGGGGGTGGGTTGGGTGGAGTTTCGTTCGGCGGAAGGCGGGGTGCTTTCGCGGACGCGGACGGAAAAGTGCGTGCCGGGGTTGATGGAGTGGTCGCCCGATGGATCGGTGCTGATGGTGGGTGGTGCTTCGCCGCATTTTTACATGGTGCGCGGTGAGGCGGAGGCGCCGGAGTGGACGCTGGGGAGTGGACGGTTGATCACGACCGGGTTTTTGTTCGTGTCGAATGAGCGGGTGCGGGTGTTGGACTATGTGGATGGTTGGCAGGACTGGGATCTGGTGAAGCAGGAGAAGATCGGGAAGCCGCAGGCGGTGCAGCCGCCGTGTGTGCGGATCGCGGTAGCGGAGGATGGGAGGCAGTTTTTGGGT
This sequence comes from Verrucomicrobiota bacterium, assembly GCA_027619375.1. Taxonomy (GTDB): domain Bacteria; phylum Verrucomicrobiota; class Verrucomicrobiia; order Verrucomicrobiales; family Akkermansiaceae; genus JAPKDA01. The sequence continues at coordinate 370 of JAQCFL010000327.1, forward strand.
GTGAACCGGAGTTCCTCGGCGTATCTTCACGATGCGGAGAACGCTCTGGTGCCGACCCGGCCCTTGTCGCCGGCCTTCACCGTGTCGGGGGGCTTCTTTCTGGATGCGGGGCATATTCTGTTGACCGGGGAGAACGGGATGGCGCAGATTCGATTGCTGCGGCCCTCGGTGCCGGCGGTGACTCTGGCGCACACGCGGGATGATTTCACGGAGCTGGTTTCCATCTCGCCGGATGAGAAGGTGTTGGCGGTCTGCTCGGAAAGCGGGAGTTTGGTGCGGCTCTTTGAAGTGAGGACGATGCGGCGGAAGGGGCGGCCGGTGCGCTTTCCGGTGGAGGTGCATGGGATGGATTTCATGGCGGACGGGGAGCGCCTGGTGGGCCTGGGATGGGACGGGCATCTGCATGTGTTGTGGTGGGAGAACGGACTGCGGACGGCGGAGGGGACGACGGCTTATCTGCCGGAGGTGGAGGATCAGTTTGGGAGGGTGAGGGGAGTGCTGTTCAATCGCAGCAGGAGTCGTCTGGCCATTCCGGGGCCGAAGGAGGTGCTGGTGGTGGACACGGAGAAGGATGAGTTGGTGGCCCGGATTCCCGGCAAGGTGGCGCAGGGAGGGATCGCCTGGTCACCGGATGGGGAGTTGCTGGCGGTGGCGACGGAGGAGTTGCTGTTGCAGTGCTACGACGCGGATGGAGTGCGACAGGAGGAGTGGGGGGAGATCCGCATGAGTTCGCCCGGGGTGAAGTTGGCGTGGTCGCCGGATGGAGGGCGGATCGCGGTGTTGGGGACCTCGGATCAGGTGGTGCAGTTTGATGTGGCCACGAAGGGAGTGGTGGGCGGGGCGATCGAGCCGGGGGGACTCTGCGAGGTGTTGGAATGGACGGCGGATGGGGCGTGGTTGTTCACGAGTAATTTCGAGGTGCAGATGCGGTTTTGGGATCCGGAGGAGGGGCTGGCGGTGGCGACCTTTCCGCTGATCGGGACCGTGCACGGCTGTCGTTTTTTGCATGGTGGGCAGGCGGTGCTGGCGGCGGGAAACATGGTCGGTCTGGTGCCGATGCCGGAGTTGGGGAGTCCGCCGAGTTGGGTGGCGAACTATTTGGAGGCGAGCGGCGGAGCGCGGTTGAGCGGTGAACGTGGCGAGCCGTTGTTGGATCCCGATGCGTGGCTGGAAGCGGATGCCGGACCTGCGGCAGGGGAGGAGGGGGTGTGGGCGGAATTGTATGCGTGGCTGAATACGCGGGACACCGATCGCCCTGCGGCGGTGGGGTCGGCGATGAGCGAGCGGGAGGCGGCGGCGATCATGGCCTGGAGTGACGTGTGGACGCGGGTGGTGCGGATGCAGCGGGAGATGGAGCGCCTGTTTGGGGAAGGGGGGGAGGAGTCGACCGAGAAGGCGCTGGGGATGTTGGATGAGGCGATCGCCCTGGATCCGGATCGCATCTCGCTGCATGAGGCGAAGGTGACGGTGGGCAAGGCCTATGGGATTCCGGCCCTGGAGCTGGATGGCCATATCGGGGTGTTTGAATCGGCCGACGCGACGTTACGGCAGGCATTGGAGGCCAAGCTCAAGGCGGTGGAGGCGTGCTTCCGGGTGGAGCCGCCGAATCCGGAGTATGCGAAGGAGTTGGCGAAGGAAGTGTTGGCGGAGGAGCCGGGCAATAAGGCGGCGACGGGGTGGGCGGCGCGGTTGGAAGCGGGGGAGTAGGGGGGCCGGGATCTGGTTCAGGGTTCCTCTTGTTCCCTGGGTTGGCGGAGATCGGTGAAGGCGAGGACACGGGGGGCGTTTTTTGGTTCTTCGTTGACGGGGTGTGCCGGGAGGTGATGGATTTGGGGCATGGCGGCACATGCGGACAGGTTTGAGGTGAGGAGTCGGGGGAAGGGGACCTATGAGATCACGGATGAGGTGGCGGCGATTGTGGCGGCCTCGGGGATCGAGACGGGGACGGTGACGGTGTTCGTGCGGCACACCAGCGCGAGTTTGGTGATCATGGAGAATGCGGATCCGAGTGCGCGGACGGATTTGCATGCCTTTTTTGATCACTTGGTGCCGGAGGACACGCCGTATTTCGTGCATACCCATGAGGGGTCGGATGACATGCCGTCGCATATTCGGATGGCCTTGACACGGACGAGCGAGGTGATTCCGGTGGTGGGTGGGCGGATGGCGTTGGGGACGTGGCAGGGGATTTTTTTATTTGAGCATCGGCGGGCGGCGCATGTGCGGCAGGTGGTGGTGAGTGTGGTGGGGTAGGCGCTTTGGGACTGCGAAAGAGTGACTACTTCTTGATGAGGGTATCGCTTTAGAATTTCCACGCCCCAATTTCCAAATATATTTCAAATCCAATACCCAATCTCAAGCGCGGAAACTTACTTCACCAGCCAGTATCGCGAATGACAACCGTGCGAGTCCGAGACGAGGCCTCTCCTTCGAGTCGTTTTCCGATTTGGAACCTGGTGATTGGAACCTATTTGGAAATTGGCACGTGGAAATTCAACCCTGTATCCAGGCCAACCCGTCAGATTGTTAAGGCGCAATCCTTGCCGAACACTCTTGGTTTGCAACCCGTTGGCCTGCGAGGGCTGTGCTCGATGACCACACAAGTGAGGATCCCCGCTCTTGTCGAGTTCGGGAAGCGCGTTGCAAACCCGCTCTCGCTATTGGGCGCGGCGCTGAATTCTGATTGCTGAATATCCGCAGGCAGCTAGGCTGTCGGGGTGGACGAAGGAGTATCTGCGTTGATTGACTTGGCCTTGATTGAGGATGTGGGGACGGGGGATGTGACCTCGGAGTATTTCGTGCCGGCGGATCGGAGGGCGCGGGCGGTGGTGATCGGGAAGTCGATTGGGGTGTTGGCGGGGACGGCGGTGGCGGCGGAGGTGTTTCAACGGCTGGACGAGGAGACGGAGGTGGAGATTTTGTTGGAAGACGGGGTGCACATCGCGCCGGGGGCGATCGTGATGGAGGTGCGGGGGGCGGCGCGGTCCCTGTTGACGGCGGAGCGGACGGCCTTGAATTTTCTGCAACGGCTTTCGGGAGTGGCGACCAAGACGGCGGAGTTCGTGGAGGCGGTGAGGGGGACCGACGCGGTGATTTTGGACACCCGGAAGACGACGCCGGGGTGGCGTTTGCTGCAGAAGGCGGCGGTGGTGGCGGGTGGGGGGCAGAATCATCGGATGGGGCTCTATGATCGGGCCATGGTGAAGGACAATCATCTCGTGGCGGAGGGGGGGATCGAGGCGTTGCAGGCGGCGATTCGGGAACTCAAGGAGGAGAAGCCGGGTGTGGAGGTGGAGTTGGAGGCGGACAAGCTGGAGCAGGTCGAGGCGTTTTTGAAGTTGGAGGGGGTGGACTACATCCTGCTCGACAACATGGACAACGAGATGTTGGCGCAGGCCGTGGCGATGAGGCGGAAGGGGGATGCGCGATTTGAGGCGAGTGGCGGGGTGAGTTGGGAGACGGTGCGGGGGATTGCGGAGACGGGGGTGAATTTCATTTCGGTGGGTGCGTTGACGCATTCGGCGGACGCTTTGGATTTGTCGCTGGAATTCCTGAAGGAGTGACGACGATGAGTCCGGAGGAATGGCGGCAGTTGTTGGCGGAGCGCCTGGAGTGGAAGGACCGGACGGGTTCGACCAATGACGATGCGCGGGAACTGGCGCTGGGCGGGGCCCCGGCGGGAACGGTGGTGGTGGCGGAGGAGCAGACGGCGGGGCGGGGCCGGAAGGGGGCGCAG
>JAQCFL010000328.1 GCA_027619375.1 Verrucomicrobiota bacterium
GGGGAGGGGGGGCGTGCGGATGGGGGGCTGCGGAGGGAGCGTCGTCTTGCCGGGGGCGCTTTGATCTACAAAGTTTGTGATTCCGGGGAGATCCTGCTAGTCTGCCGCCCATGACCGAGCAGGAGCGGGCGGCGGAGAACCTGAAAGTGATTCGCTCCCTGATGGAGCGAGCGACTGTTTATCGGGCCATTTCCTGGCCGACGGCCTTCTTCGGAGGGATCCTGGCGATCATCCTGTCCTCGCTGCTTTACTTCCGCGAGGACCTGGCGATCGGAGGGGGAGCGGATGCGCCGTCCCTGATGTCGGAGGGGGCTTGGATCGCTTGTTGGCTGGTGGCGCTGGTCATCACGGGAGTGTTCAACAGCGTGCTGATCGTCCGGAAATCGAAGCGGGACAAGACGCTGTTCTTTTCGCCTGGACTGAAGATGGCCCTGCGGGCTCTGGTGCCTCCGATGCTGGTGGGAGGGATTCTCGGGGTGGGGCATGCGTTGTCCAGTGCGGGGACGGCGGCGGGCTGCGCGGCGATCTGGGTGATGTGCTACGGCCTCGCGCTGCTGGCGACGATCGGGATCGCGCCGCGTTCGATCCGTTGGTTGGGTTGGTCGCTGCTGTTGGCGGGGGTGGCGGCGTATCTTTACGTGTGGAGTGATGGGGCGCATCCGCTGCCCCTTCTCGGTTCCCTCGATCACATGGAGAGCCCGATGCTGGAGGCCAACCTCATCATGGGGCTCGGCTTCGGGGTGTTTCATCTGATCTATGGACTGATCGTGATGTGGCTGAGCCGCAAGGCAAAGACCCCCGCGCCGGAACGCGATGATTGATTTCTCCAAACTCGACAAGGTCATCCATGAGAAGGGGCGGCTGTCGATCATGACCCTGCTGGCTTCGCGGAAGGATGCGTGGCCGTTTCAGGATTTGAAGAGCGAGTTGCAGATGAGTGACGGGAATCTGATCACGCATTTGCGGACGCTGGCCAAGGCGGGCTATGTGGAAAGTGAGAAGATCGAGGGGGAGGGGCGGCCGCAGACGCACTATGGGTTGACCGAGGCGGGGCGGGTGGCGTTTGAAGGGTATCTGAAGGTGTTGGAGGAGATTTTGGATTTGGGGAGGTGAGGCGCTTTGCGCCGGTTATCAGTTATCAGTTATTGGTTATTGGGGGAGGGGAAGATGCAACTGCATGCCTTTGACTCGGTGGAGTCGAGGGCTGGAGGGATTGGCACGTGGTCAAGCCGAGTGGCGCTTAAATAGGCAGCGGTGTCGTTGTTTTCAGGGTGTCCCGGAGGGACATGGGAGGGACATGGGAGGGACTTGGGAGGGACTTGGGAGGGTCGCCGGAGGCACCACCACCGGGTCTCATCGTCGTCTGGAAGAGCACCCCGGAGGGGCGCGGTAAATCCTGGCATCCGGATTAAACCGATCTCGTTGTGTTCCGCCCGCTCCCGCGCCCCTCCGGGGTGCCAATCAAAGGACCGGCCAACGTTCCGGTGGTGGTACCACCGGCTACCGTACGATGTCCCTCCGGGACGAAGCGGTGGTGGTACCACCGGCTACCGTACGATGTCCCTCCGGGACGGGGAGAACTTCAGCTCACCTATCAAATCGATCCTACGAGGCGCGCCCGGGTCAGTAGCTCAGTCTGCTGAGGCGCTCCAGACCTGTTGCCATGTTTCGAACTCCGTGAGGCGGAGGCGGAAGCGGGCGATGTTGCCCATGTGGAGGCTGCGCAGTTCCACCGCCAGGACCTCGCGGAAGCGGGCCCGGTCGGCGGGGGGGAGGCGTTCCTCGGCGGCGGCGGCGATGAGGGCGGTGGCCTTGTCCCGGGGCAGGGTTCCCTGCACGATCTCCCGCACCACCGCGCCGATTTCGGCACGGTGGCGCAGGCGGAAGGGATCGGGATCGCCGAGGGAGCCACGGACGGCGGAATAGCGTTCCGCGGAGCGCCCGTAGGCCCAGACGAACAAGTCGCGCAGGTAGTCGACGCGGTTCAGTTCATAGACGCCGAGCAGGGCGTTCAGGTAGTCGTCCCGGGGCACGTCGATGAAGGAGAGCGGGCAGAGGTTTTTCTGCACCAGTGGAATGTTCGCGGCGAGGCGGGAGACCCGTTTGTTGACGTCCTCGAAGGGTTGCAGGTAGGGCAGTTGGACCATGGCAAAGAAGGACTGCTCGAAGGGATCATGGATCGCCTCCGCTTTCTGCAGGATCTCGTCGAAGCGTTCCTCCAACTGTTGTGGCACGGCCAGGGGGAGATAGACCGTGCCACTGATCCCCACCGGTCGCGACCGCACCCGACCGCAGGCCTCGAAGTCCGTGAGGAGGTTGTCGGAGAGGAGGGCGTGCAGGTTGCAGACCGTGTAGCGGTTGAAGCCGATTTCACCCGCCTGATCGGCGAGCATTTCGATGGCCGCCTTGTGGTTCAGGATCATCTGCGATTCCTTGGCGCCCTTGCCATCCGCGCCCTCGCCCCTCTCCAGCAAGCGCTCCGTCTCCAGCAGCGAGTAGGTGTTCCCCTCGAGGCGGCTGGAGTTCCAGGACAGATCGATGAGCAAGCGGCTGAGCACATGGCGCAGATAGGTCCCCGTCGGCAGATCGGTGAGGCCGACCTGGCCACGCTCCGCCAGATCCCGGCGGGTGGGCTCGTCGAGCCAGGCCGTGACATTTGGTTCATAGTCCGCGAGGAACTCGGAGTGATAACTGACCGGTTTGCGTTCGCGGAGGGGACGTTTCACGGAAGTGCGGATTTCCCGTGCGGCGGGGCTGAGCCAGTCGGGCGTGACGCGATAGGGTGTGGCATCCTCCGAAGCGACGCGGGGGGCTTTCGCGACCAGATAGCGCCGACCCCGGCCCGCGCCCTCGGCCACTAGGCGGCCTTCTCCGACCAACTGCTCCAGGCGGCGCTGCAGGGTGCGTCGGGCGAAATCCAAGCCCGGGGCGGCGAGCAGATCGCCCACCGAGGCCCCATCCGGATATCCCTCCACACACCGGACGATGGCGGAGAGTTCTTCGCTGGAAATCTGAAGTGGCATGATTTTGATTGCCTTAAGTGGCGCGATTATAAGTTAGGAGGCCACTTTCAGCACAAATAATGCCACGAATTTTGAAATGCGCCAGTTAAAATGGCGCGATTGCGTTATTGCGCCAGTTCAGTGCAAGTGACATTGCGGTCGCGGAGGACAGGGGCATGGTCTAACATTGGTGCCCATGGACACTCGCCGTTTTCGATTCCCTGGTGGGCCTTTCCGCCTGCTGTTGTGCCTGGTGACCCTGCTCGGATTGGGCGGAGCGGTTGCCGAAGGGGAGGACGATGGGGCGGCGGTGCAGGCGGCCATGAAGGGGACCTGGGAATCCGTCATCATGGATCTGGGTGACGGGGTCTATATCAAGACCACCATGACCTACGACGGGGCCGGGCACTCGACCGACAAGGTCGTCTTTTTCAGCGACGCGGGGGGGACGAGTCCGACCGGGTTGGTGAAGACCAACACGAGCACCTACAAGATCGGCAAGAAGATCGACCTCGGCGAGGGGGAGGCAGCGCAGGCCATCGATGTGGTCGTTGTAAAGTGGGAGTTGAAGCAGGGGGGCAGCGTGGTGAAGAGCGGTGGTCCGTTGCCACCGCAGTATGACCTTTTCTTGATCAAGGACGACACCCTCTACAACAGCGGTCTGACCCGGGTGAAGAAGGGGCCGATTCTTGATCCTGCGGAGCGGCCCACGACCTTGGACAAGACGAACCTGTTTAAGAAGAAGTGAGGCTGGGGGAGAATGGGGAATGCGGAATGGAGAATGGGGAATGGGGAATGGGGAATGCGTAGGGCGGAGGGCGGAGGGCGGAGGTTGGGTCCCTGAAGGGGACGGGGCGCAGAGGCCAGGGCTTCAGCCCTGGTGGTTGGGTTGGTCGGCTTTTGCACCCTGAAGGGGTGCGGGAGGGGGACTTGCGGGAGGCGGCGGGTGGAGCGGAGGCTGCCGACACCCCTTCAGGGTGAGGAGTTATTGTAGGGGGTGTTCCCATGGTTGAAACCATGGGCTTTGTGCCTTGTCCCCTTCAGGGACGGAGAGGGGAGCCGGGGTTGGGCGGACGACGTGGGCGTCGTTGGTCCGGGTGGG
>JAQCFL010000329.1 GCA_027619375.1 Verrucomicrobiota bacterium
ATCTTATTCTGCCGCTCGGAACGACTCAGGCCGTTCCTTTGTTGGGGGCGGTGGGACCGTTGCAATTCGAGGTGATGTAAGCGCGTCTGGTCTCGGAGTATCAGGTCGAAACCCGGTTGGAAGCGCCCCCCTGGACGGTGGTGCAGTGGTTCGAGGAGAACGTGCCGGAGCCAGAGAGGAGTGATCTTGATCCCCCCGCGGTGAAACTCCCCTCGGGCTGTGCCCTCGCCCGGGATCAGGATGGGCAGTGGGTGGTGCTGTTGCCGCCAGCTATTTGGTCAAGAGCCTGCACGACCGGAATGAGCCCTGACGTTCCGGAATTGGGCGGAGAGGAAGAGGTGAGTTTTGGGCGGGAGGGGGCTTTCCGGAAGACCGGTTCGAGGAAAGGCGGAAAGATCGAGATTTTGTGAGAAGTGGAGGTGGTTTCCGCTGGGAGCGAAGGGGCCGCTGAGCTATGACACTAGGGATGAAGGCCCCGTCCCTTTTGTTAGGTCTGCTCTGCGGTTTTCTGACTGCTTGTGTGTCGACCATGCCGCGGCCTTCGCGATCGACCCACGTGGTGACGGTTGGAGCCGGGTTCATCCATCCGAAAGAAGCGCGCAAGTTCCATTATGATATGTTGTATCGCCTTTCCGGCCTGGCACCAGGCAAGTACGTGGCGACAGCATGGTTTGAGAATCCATCTCCCGGCGGGAAGCCCATGGTGGTGCACAAGACCTTTACCGCACCGCTTGAAAAATTGAGGATCGATTCGCCGCCATTGGACTACCTCAAGATTGGGGAGACCTACGAGGTGCGGCTAGAGATCCGGCGGGGGAGCGGGTCGGGAGAGCTGGTGGATTCTCATTCCCAGAGAGTGTTCTTCAACTTTGACCGGGAGATCGCGAGGGTGCTTGGGACCAAGACCCTGGTGGACTGATTGGGCTGGCGCTGCTTGCCGATCCCGCGCTACGGTCGGGACAGAACAGATGCACAGATCACAGTTATTCCTTCTGGGACTCGCCTTGTGCGGGTTGTTAGCCTCCTGTGCCACGCCGCTGTCCGAAGCGAAAATGAAGGGGGTGTCGACGATTGGGATCGTGAATTCCTTTCCGCTTCATCCCAACATGGCATTCACCGGGACAACAGTTTTCACCAACCGCAATGCGGTGGTTCCGGACACGACCTATCACAGTCACCTGACGAAGGAGACGGCGCGATTTCTCCGGGGAAAGGGCTATCAGGTTGTGGAGAAGTCTGGTTTGACGGACCTCCACGGCGGCAAAGTTCAGATGTTGATCGAACTGGTTCCCCGGCAGGCCTACGAAGCGATCAGGACGCGTGGGTATGGGATCTACCAACGCTCGTTCATGGGAGTCAGTCAAGGGCCGCAGTCCTACGTGGCGATGAATATCCGTCCGATCACGCAGGAAAGCGAACTTGGGTTCCATGTCTTCTACCTGGAGAACTACGAGCCGCTGAGCATCGACGAATTGCCTCGGAGTTGGGAGAACGTAACTTCTGCACAGCGGAAAGAGATGGACCTGAGCCTCCGGAGCAACATCAGTGAGACGACGCACAAGTTGATGGGCAAGTTGGGCTTGCCGTCGCGGAAATGAGGGACGGGCGGCGAGGGGCGTAGTGCGCTACTTCGCAGGAAACAATAGTTTGTCTGGGAAGTAGTTATGCTGGGGAAGTAGTAATGCTGGTCGGAGGGGAGAGCGGAGTCGGGGTTGGGGGGACGACGTGGGCGTCGTAGGCCCATTGGGGGATCCGGCGTCGCCCAAGGGGCTATGCCGGGACAGAGGGGAGAAGGGAGCCGGGGTTGGGCGGACGACGTGGGCGTCGTTGGTCGATTGGGGGAGGAGGAAATCGGAATGCGGGAGTGAGAGGGGAGAATGGGCGGGCTGGTTACTGGGAGCGCTGGTCTGTGACCGGCTCGGATGGCTTGAGGTGGGTTGGCTCTTGCCGGGGTTGGTGGGCCGGTTGCAAACCGGCGCTCCCAGTGGGGGCTTATTGGTGGTCTCGTGAGGCGCTGCTGAAGGGCCAGGCTTCGGGGGTGGTGCAGAGGCCTGCTTTGACGGGGTTCATGCGGATGTAGTTCCTGCAGTTGAGGAGGTGTTCCTCATCCCGAATGTAGCGGTCATGATAGTCGCGGGCCCAGAGGGTGCCGGAGGTTCCGGTGGCCTGGTTGATGGCGCGTGCGGTGTAGGTCTTCCAACTCTTGATGATGCGGCCGAGGCGGTCGTTGAGCGGTTGAACCAAGACATGGACGTGGTTGGGCATGACGGCCCATTCGAGGAGGCGGTAGCGGGTGCCGTCGAAGTGGAGGAGGGCGTTCTGGACGACTTCGGCGTGCTCGGGGATGCGGAGGAGGCAGGAGCCGTGGCCGGCGTCTTCGTACGTGGCGATTTTTCGTTGGAGTGCGATCGCGGCGGCTTTGGGGGGCGAGGAGTCGAGTTCCTGCTTCCAAGCTTTAATGACCTTGTCGGGGACGGAGTCGGCGAGCCGGAAGGTGAGGGCTTGGAGTTCGCCGAGGGCGTCGAGGTGGGGGAGGTACCCGCGGGAGTGCCAGCCGAGGGGGGCGTTGGATGGCATTTTTTGGTGGCTTGAGGGGTTGGGTTTGGCTCTTGCCGGGGTTGGGGGGCCGGTCACAGACCGGCGCTCCCAGTGGGGAGGGCTTGCGACCGGGACGGTCACGCCACTGTTGGGCAAGCGGGTTGCGGAGTCGCGTTCCCTATTTACTGGAGTCTGGTTTTGGCGGCCCAGAGGCCGAGGGCGGGGTTGGAGATGTAGTAGAAGCGCTCGCCGTCGGGGTGGGTGTTCCAACCGTCCTTGAGGGTGGCGGGGTTGTAGCGGGTGGTCATTTCGTCGAGGTCGGCGTAGCGGTAGCCGACGCCTTCGATTTCCTGGCGGGTGAGGTGGCCGGGGCAGTAGGTGACCTTGAAGCGGTCTTCGGAGGAACCGTGGATGAGGTGGGCGGCGGCGGAGAGGTTGTTGCGGAGGTCTTCGTTTTCCTCGACGAACTTCATGACCTCGGGGGTGGTGCGGTAGCCGAACTTGCGGATGAGGCGGTCGATCTCGGGATCCTCGCCGAACATTTTGACCTCGGGGGCGAGGATGACCAACTCGCCCTCGTCGGCGACGGCCATGCGGGTGCGGTAGATGGCCTTGTTGCCGAGCCAGGTGCTGTGGAATTCCTCGGGGTCGAGGTAGATGACCATCTTGACGGGTTCCTCGTCGAGTTGGTTGAAGTTGACGGCGACGGAGAGTTCGCAGGCCAGTTCGAATGTGGCGTGATCGTCGCCGATGTAGAGGCCGCGGGTGACAAGGGTGCCATCCGGTTCGGGACCGACCACGGTGAGGACGTAGAGGAGGGGGAGGTGCTGGCAGAAGTGGTCCTGGGCGTAGTTGAGGATGCGGCGCAGGGGGGTGTCGGCGCGGCCCATCATGCGCTCCATGCCGTAGGCGGCGCCGATGAAGTGGCTTTCGTTGATGCCCTCCACGCCGCCGGTGCCGACGAAGACGTTCTTGTTGTAGTTGGCCATGCCGATGACCTCGTGGGGGACGACCTGGCCGATGGAGAGGATGAGGTCGTGGCCGCCTTCCCAGACGAGTTTGTTCATCTGGGCGGGCCATTCCTTGGTGTAGATGCCTTCGGTGACCTCGGCGACGAACGCGGCGGGGACCGTGCCGACCGTGACGACATCCTCGCGCCAGCGGTGGGGGCGGATGAGGTCGTGGGGGAGTCCGGGGAACATCTTGTCGAGTTGGTCCGGCGGCATGGGGACGTGGGTGCCGAGGGCGGGCATGACATCGACGAGGGCCTTGCCGTAGTAGTCGTGGGTCATGCAGGTGAGGGCCCCGGCGCGGCTGTGGAAGCGGGTGAAGTCGGGGGGGAGGGCGAGGACGCGTTCCTTGTGCCCGAGTTGGTCGAGGACGGAGGTGAGGGCGGCGCGGAGGTCGTCGTTGCTGAGATTGGTGGTGGGAGAGCCTTGGGCGAAGTAGAGCATGGTGGGAATCGTTATTGGGGGTTGATTATTGGTTATTGCGGAATGCGGAATGGGGAATGGGGAATGGGGAATGGGGAATGCGGAGTGGGGAGTGGGGAGTGGGGAGT
>JAQCFL010000026.1 GCA_027619375.1 Verrucomicrobiota bacterium
CCCCCGCCCCACCCGTCTCGTCGAGCAGGCCGTTGCTGTTGGTTCCCGGCGCGCCGTAGATGACGGCATCCACCGGCACCGTTGCAACCGTGATCAACGAACCCGGAACGTTGAACAGCGCGAGCCCGTCCGCGGGATCGCCGGAGTTCTGCAAATCGGAGGGGAAATCAGTCGCCTGGTTGAAGACCGGGCTGCCGTTGTCGCTGCTACTGACCGGACCGCCGATCACAAAAACCCCGCCTGCTGGGATCGTTCCGGCAAGCTGCAAGGTGCCGTAGGTGTAGTCGCTCCCACCCCAACCCAGACTCCAGTAGGAAAGATCCACCGCTCCGTTGCCGATATTCACGATCTCGACCCACTCGAGCTGATCATCCGTGCCCAGCGCATCGTAAAGCACCTCCGAGATCAGCAGCTGGGCCGGTGGTCCGAAAGCAGCCGTCCCCGGCGTCGGCACCGCCTGGTCGATCCATGTCCCGGCCAGATTGATCCGCTCGATCGAATGGCCGTTGGAAACGTTCGGTGCGTCCTCCGCACCTGCCGATCCGCTTTCATCGATCAGCCCGTTGGAATTGGTCGTTCCGTAGATCACCACGTCCACTGGCACCGTCGATGCGGTCACCGAAGCGGCCGCCATGTTGAAAAGCGCTATCCCATCCGCCACCGAGCCACCATTCTGGAGCAGATTGGCGAACAACACGGACTGGTCAAAACCCGGGTTGCCGTTGTCGTTACCGCTGACCGGACCGCCGATGACAAAGGTCCCACCCGGCGGAATCAATCCCGAGAGCTGCACTCCACCGTAAGTGTAGTCACCCCCGCCCCATCCCAGGCTCCAAGTCGAGAGGTCCACGGCCGTTCCGCCGACATTCACCAGTTCGATCCATTCCAGATTATCGTCCGCGCCCACCGCATCGTAGAACACCTCCGAGATCAACACCTGGGCATGGGCCACCCCGCCAAGGGCGGTGGCAAGAATAGCGGAGCGCCAAAGCGCGAGGGAAAGTTTCATCGTTTCGTGGGATGGGGTTTCGGGCCGTAGCGGATGGAAGTGTCCGCCCCAGTGCCTTCGTGCATTTCCCCACCCCGCCACATCTTTCCACATATGTCAAACTCCGTCGTTCAACTCCGTCGCTCACTGGCGCGGACCAACCCCCATTTCCCCGCCCTCCGGTCCGGCCCGACGGCTGTCTCAGGGGCCTCACCGGGCAGGCTGGCCTCTCAAATACTATTTTTCTAATACTATTTGCCTAATACTATCTGGGAATCTTCAGCACCTGCCCGATCTGGATCTTCCGCACCTCCGTAATCCCGTTGAGCTTCAGGATCTCGTCCATGCTCACCTTATACTTCCGGGCAATCTCGGAAATGGTGTCACCACCTCGAATCGTGTAGCTCTCATACTCCGGCTCCTCCGCGGGGACCGGCTCGTCCACCGTCTCCGGAACCTCCACCGTCTCCGGAACCTCCACCGTCTCCGGCAAATCCGCCGTCTCCGGCAAATCCGCAGTCTCCGGCAAATCCGCAGTCTCCGGTGCCTCCACTGTCTCCGGGACTTCCACCGCAGCGGGCACCTCCTCCTTCGGCTTCAACTCGCCAAGAGCCGCTGTCGGCGGCGTCACCGGTGCCACCCGGGCCTTGGCTTTGAGCGCTTCCAGCTCCTCCGACAACCTCAGCCGCTCCGCAGCCGCAGTCCGCCCCGCATTGGCCAAATCCTCCGCACTCTTCGCCCAGGCCCGGGCCATATCCTGCCGCAAAGCCTCCAGCGAGGTCGAAAGCCCCTTCAGCTCCTCCGTATTCACCGTCCTTACAGGTGCCGGGGCGGGCGCTACTCTCGGCAGCCCCGCCACCTGCTCCTTCAGCGCCTCAAGCTCCTTCCAGACCTCCCCCAGCGCCGAGGAAACCTTCATGACCGCTATCAGCAGACCCGCCATCACAATTCCCGTGCATACCCGAAAAACGAGCGTCGCACGGGCTCCCCGTCGCACATTTCGCGTCCTTCCCTTGAATTCCTCTTCCAACATCGGCTCTGCTCCCGACACCTAGCGCCAATCCGCCCTCCCTGTCCAGCGGGGTCTGCTCTTTTAGAGCCAGGAAGGGACCAGGCCCCGCAAGGGACAGGTCATCTATCGGGGCCGTCATCTGTCGAGCCCCGGAGTGCGGTGGCTCGACACCGCCCGGCGGAGGCTGGCTTGACAGCGCGGGGGAGCAACGTCCCCCCCACCTTAACAGCCCCCTCCCCGCCCTCCCCGCCAGACACCTCCACCATCGCACCCAACTCCCCTCCTCCACACGGGTCCAGCCCCGCCCTCCCCAGGCGGCGGCAAGCCTCCGCACTCCGGGGCAGAGCGGGCTATTTGGACTATTGGAATCGAAGAAGAGCAGAACGGGCTTAAGGAAGGCATATCGCGGAGCGCAGCGACTGATTGCCCTATCGATCTTCCAACCAACGCGACTGACATCTCCTACCCATATAATTTGTACTGCCAAGGAGGATGTTCGATCGTTCGTTAGGGCCTTCCAACTGGTGATTTAAAGAAGCAAGCAGAGACGCACTTGCGAGCGCCAGCCCCTTGGATAGTTCTTGATCCTACAACGCGGGCAACCGTGCCGGAGCATAGATTTTTGAAGCATAGATGGTTCGATCCTGTTTCCATTTCCACTGGCTACGAAAGTTCAACATCCGGCATTCTTTGGGAACCGAAGGTATGGATCGACGATGTTAACCGCTTGATTTATGTCATCGACCAAAACTAAAGCGAACCAGGCGAGGATGCCGATGCCGGGTAGCGCCCCCTGTTTGTCGCAAGAGCCTTCAGGACTGGCCGGGCAAACCCGTCGCTCACCCCGCAATGGATGTCAGTCACCGAAGTGGGTTCGTTCTTGCGGAATCCCGTAAATATGGGATTATGGGCGGATGAAAACTACCGTTGAGCTTCCGGACGCTCTCTTCCGCGCCGCCAAAGCCACTGCGGCCCGGCAGGGGCGCTCGTTGCGGGAATTCTTCACCGAGGCGCTGCAGGATAAACTGCGCGAAGAGATCCCGGAAGGCCCTGTGCCCCCGCCGCCCTGGATGAAGTACTTCGGCGCGTTCGCCGGTTCGCCGGCCGAGTCGGCGCGGATCCAGGATGCCATCGACGACGAATTCGGGAAGGTCGATCCGCTCGAGGAATCATGATCCTCGACACCAATGCTCTCTCGGCCTTTGCGGATGCCGATCACAAGCTGCTGGCCCGGCTGCCATCGGATCGTCCCTGGGCCCTTCCGGTGGTGGTGATAGGGGAATATCGCTTTGGATTGCTCGGGTCGAGGGAGGGGGAGGCTCGCGAACGGTGGTTGCAGGATCTCATCCGCACCGTGCGGGTCCTTGCTGTCACGGAAACCACCGCCGGCTTCTACGCCGCAGTGCGGCACGAGTTGAAGCAACAACGCCGCAGCATCCCGCCCAACGATTCTTGGATCGCCGCCCTCGCCCTGGAGCACCGCCTGCCGGTCCTCACTCGCGATGCGCACTTCGAGAATATTCCCGAGGTGCAGCCGGTGGGGTGGTGAGCAAGATCCTCGGCTGGGTTTGTCACGAGGCGGTAGCCGGATGTCTCCTTCTTCGAAAGCACCACCGGCACCCGCGTCCCCGTCCTGCGCGGCTTCACGCCGAACACCGTCGCTCGGTCAGACCGGCAGGACCATCGACAAATCAAGACCATGCCAGCCGTCGCAAGGGCCCAGCATCCGAGATTATCACTCGCCGCCTAAACCGGCCTGTGCTCTCCTGACCGCGCCTTCGGACGGGTTGAGATCAGCATTGGAACGATGACCCGTTTCCAGGCAAGCTTCGCGGCACCGACCAGACCATGCCAATTCCCCACTCCCTCTCCCTGACCCCCGGCGGCCACCTTCGCCTCCAGCCCTCCCCGGAGGAAGGTGCCGGTCCCGAGATCCAAGATCAGGACTGGCTCGACAAGGTGGTGGGAGCCTTCAGCGATTCCCAGGCTCAGGGCCTCTTCGCCATCGCCGCCACCAAGCCCAGAGCCACCCTCCCGCCCCTCTTCGCCTTTTGGCGGGACTTCGCCGGCCTCTACCTCACTCAACTCTGTCGCATTCCGGAATCGGAAACGGAAACGGAATTCCCGCCCATCCCGCCACCGGCCGAATCAGAACTGGCCTCCCTCTTCCTTTCCGCCCCACCCATGCGTGGCGGCGAATACCTCGGCCCCGCCACGCTCCTCGCGCTCTGGCTGGACCTCGATCTCTGGACTCGCACCAGCATCACCGGATCGAAAACCGGCATCGGCGGCTGGCTCACCGAGCATGCCCCCCTCTGGCATCAGGTTGGTCGGGTCTGCTTCCACCTCGCCGAAAACAAACGCGATCCGGACTATCCCTTCGCCTTCCTCGCCACCTACGCGCCCAGCCTCTCGACCACGGGAACAGTCCAGTATCAGCCGCTCGGAAAAGCACTCCAGGAATACGCCGGAGAGCGCAATCGTTCCGTGCTGGTCAAGCTCCTCACGCCGGTCCAACGGGCGGCCGAATCACTAGCCTTCGTGGCGGAACTCGTCGAGACGGGCGACATCTTCCACCCCCTCTCCTGGACCCCGCAGGAGGCCCATCAACTCCTCAAGAACACCGCCGCCCTGGAAGAGGCCGGGCTCCTCGTCCGCCTTCCCAACTGGTGGAAAAAACGCCCGCGCCCACAAGTCTCCGTCACCATTGGAAACAAGAAGAACAAAGCCTTCGGCGTCGACACCATGCTCGACTTCAAGGTGAACCTCACCTTGGGGCAGGAAACGCTCACCAAGAAGGAATGGCAGCAACTCATGGAGTCCACCGCCGGACTCGCCTTCATCAAGGGCCAGTGGGTCGAGATCGATCAGGAAAAACTCGGCCAGGTGCTCGACCATTGGAAGCAAGTCGAAGCCGAGGCCAAAAACGGCGGCATCTCCTTCATCGAGGGCATGCGACTCCTCGCAGGCGCGCCGGCTGACCTGACCACGCATGCCGCCGACCATGAGTCCGCGGAGTGGTCCTTCATCAAGGTCGGCCCCTGGCTTCAGGACATGCTCACGGACATGCGGGAGCCGGGCGGGATTGCCACCGTCAAGGAGAGCAAGCACTTCCACGGCACCCTCCGACCTTACCAAAAAACGGGCCGCGATTGGCTCCACTTCCTCACCAGCCTCGGCCTCGGTGCCTGCCTCGCCGATGACATGGGACTCGGAAAAACCGTCCAGGTCCTCTCCCTCCTCATCTCACTCAAGGAACAGTCCAAAGCAACCAACGCACCTTCGCTTCTCGTTCTTCCCGCTTCCCTCCTGGCCAACTGGAAGGCGGAGATCGCCAAGTTCGCCCCCAGCCTGACCACCCGCTTCATCCATCCCTCACAAACCGACAAGTCCACCCTCGCCACCATTGCCGCCGACCCCGCCAAGGCACTGCACGGCATCGATCTCGTCCTCACCACCTACGGCATGCTCCTCCGCCAGAAGTGGCTCCTCGAGCACGACTGGCAACTCGCCATCCTCGACGAGGCGCAGGCCATCAAAAACCCCGGGGCCCGCCAGACCAAAGCGGTCAAACAACTCAGGACAACATCACGCCTCGCCCTCACCGGCACTCCCGTCGAAAACCGCCTCTCCGACCTCTGGTCGCTCTTTGACTTCCTCTCCCCGGGCCTCCTTGGCACCATCACCAAGTTCAAACAATTCGTCAATGCACTCGAACAACGGGAACAAGACCACTACGCGCCCCTGCGCAAATTGATTTCTCCCTACGTCCTCCGCCGCCTCAAGACCGACAAGTCCATCATCACCGATCTCCCCGATAAAACCGAGGTCAAGGCCTACTGCGGACTCTCCAAGAAGCAAGCCGCCCTCTACCAGGCCTCCGTCGAGGAACTCAAGGAAGCACTCGAAGTCCTCGACGGCATCCAGCGTCGCGGACTCGTCCTTTCCTTCCTGATGCGGTTCAAACAAATCTGCAACCACCCCAGCCAGCTCCTCGGCGATGGGGACTACGCCATCAAGGACAGCGGTAAACTCGAGCGCCTCAAGAGCCTCTGCGAGGAGATCGCCGCCCGCCAGGAAAAGGTCCTCGTCTTCACCCAGTTCCGCGAGATGACCGCCCCCCTCGCCGACACCCTCGCAGGAGTCTTTGGCCGTGCGGGTCTCACCCTCCACGGCGGCACCTCGGTCAAAAAGCGGCGCGGCCTCGTCGAAGAGTTCCAGACAGATGACGGCCCGCCCTTCTTCGTCCTCTCCCTCAAGGCCGGCGGCACCGGCCTCACCCTCACCGCCGCCTCCCACGTCATTCACTTCGACCGCTGGTGGAATCCGGCCGTCGAAAACCAAGCCACCGACCGCGCCTTCCGCATCGGCCAGAAACGCAACGTCCTCGTCCACAAATTTATCTGCAAAGGCACCCTCGAAGACAAAATCGACGCCCTCATCGAGGAAAAATCCGGCCTGGCCGCAGACCTCCTCGAAGGTGGCGCACAGTCCCTGCTCACGGAAATGAGCAACGACGAACTGATCAGCGCCGTCACCCTCGACATCGATCAAACCACTCTGTAGGAAATTCGCGTTGACCGAATCCGCCCCTCCCGGCCCATGAGATACGAATACTGGAAGCCATACGTCCCCGTCGCCGCAAGAAAAGCGGAGGCCAGACGCCAATTGCTCAACCTCGAAAAGGGAGGGCTCAAGGCGCAACCCGTCGAAATTGAGGGCCGCAAAATTGCCAAGTCCTTCTGGGGCGCCGCCTGGTGTGATCACCTCGAGTCCTTCGGCGATTTTGCCAACCGCATCCCGCGCGGCCGCACCTACGCCCGCAATGGATCCGTTTGCCACCTCGCCATCGGGAAGGGCCAGGTCATCGCCATGGTCAGCGGCTCGGAGCTATACAACGTCCGCGTCACCATCGTCCCCCTCGCCGCCCAACCATGGGAGAAGGTCAAAGAAAACTGCACCGGACAGGTCAGCTCCGTACTCGAACTCCTCCAGGGCAAACTCTCCGCTTCGGTCATGGGGATCGTCACCGACCAGAAAACCGGTCTCTTCCCGACCCCCAGGGAGATCAGCTTTGACTGCGACTGCCCCGACTACGCCGACATGTGCAAGCACATCGCCGCCGTCCTCTACGGGGTCGGTGCCAGACTCGATCACCAGCCCGACCTCCTCTTCACCCTCCGCGGTGTCGATCACCAGGAGCTCATCACCGCCGACGTGGCCGTGGCGGACAACACGCCGAAAATAGGAGGCCGCAGACGCATCTCCTCCGCCGTTCTTGCCGACGTCTTCGGCATTGAATTGAGCGAGGACCGCCCCACCCCGCGAAAACCCGCCAAGAAGGCGGTCAAGAAGACAGGCAAACCATCAGCAAAGAAGCCTGCAACAACGGCGGTCAAGAAGGCCGCGACGAAAAAAATCGCAAAGCGGAACGTCCCGAAGGAAAAATCGGTGCCAAAAAAATCCCTGAAGAAGGCTCCCCAAATCCGCCGGGCCCCCGACCCCCTCACCGGACCATCTCTCGCAGCACTCCGGAAAAAATTCGCCATGACCCGGATCGAATTCGCCCTGCTCGCCGGCGTCAGCCCCCTCACCGTCCATCATTGGGAAGCCAAACCCGGCGTCCTCACCCTCCGCAAAAACTCCCAGGAAGCCCTCGGCCACCTTTTCAAATTCACAAAACGCAAGGCCTGGCAGGAAATGGAGAATCTGTAGCGGGGCGATTAATGCTCTCCCCGCACAACTTCTTCCTGGCGACCGCTACGAGGAGAAATTAATCGACTGTCTTGATCGTTGAAATTTGGAGGCAAATCCCGCTCACTCGAGCGAGCAAGAAACCGGCTCCGCGCCCGATTGAAGCTCCGCCAACAGATCGTCCAACGAGACGCTGGCGATCGCCGACGCACGGTCGCTCACGGCGAAGGGAAGAATCAGCTTCCGTCCGTGGATCAGCGAACCACAACTATATACGACGTTGGGCACGTAGCCCTCCCGCTCGACTCCCTCCGGACTGAGCAGCGGTCGGTGCAGGCGGCCGATGACCTTGGTCGGATCCTCGATATCGAGCAGAACGGCACCGATGCAATATTTGCGCATCGGACCCACCCCGTGGGTAATCACCAGCCAGCCGACTTCCGTCTCGATCGGCGAACCGCAATTTCCCACCTTCACCGACTCCCACATCGCCGAGGGGCGCAGGATCAACTGCGGATCACTCCAGTGATGCGGGCTGTCGGAGAACATGATGAAGAGATTCTCGTCGTCCTGCCGGGACAGCATGGCATAGCGCCCGCCGACCCGGCGCGGGAACAGGGCCATCCCCTTGTTCTGCACCGCCGCGCCGTTGAGGGTGAGGATGCGGAAGTTGAGAAAATCCTCCGTCCGAATCAGCTGGGGGAGAATGTCGCGACCGTTGTAGGCGGTGTAGGTCGCGAAATAGGTGACGGTCCCATCGTCATCGACGAAGCGGACAAATCGGGCGTCCTCGATACCATTGCTTTCGTTCGGCGAGACCGGAAAGATGATGCGTTCGCTGATCGCAAGCTCCTCGGAAAATCGCAATTCATAGTTCGAGTCCGCCAACCATTGGATGCACTCCAGCGTGTGATCCAGCTCGTGGGTGGCCGGTTGGCATTCATGACGAACAGTTCCCACGCTTCTGTTCAATTCGCTGCGGGGGAAGCGCTCCGGAAGCGGATCCAGAACGGCCCCGGCATGTTGATCATCGACCCCCATTTCATGCAGTTTGATCAGGAAGCTCCTTTTCTCATAGCTGGGATCCGGAATGATTTCCGGCTGGATGACAAAGCGGGAAACAGGATCGAGTTTGATCTTTCCATTCCTCGCGATGGTCCCCGCGCGGAACTCGATGGACGAGATGTGGCCTTCACCGGTCGCCCGCAGGCTCATGATGAAGCGCAGCCCTCCCTTGGGGGCGTCGCTCTGGTCAGGATGCGGCATGATCGACGGGTTGAAAATTGCCGCGGATTCCAGCGCATACTCGCCCGAGAACAGGGCTCCGATGAGCAACTCGCGCTCCATTGACAGCGACTGCTGGGTGAATACCCGACCGCGCACTTTTTCAAAGTTTGCCAGCAGGACATGCTTGATTTTCAAATGCCGCCCGTCGAACTCACGCAACACCTTCTGGAGATGACAATCGACATCTTCTTGAGTGAGCGCCAGAGCGCGGCCGATGATCGTTGTCACGACGTGATTCTCACCGGGAATAAACGGTCGAATGATGACACGGGCGCTATCGGGGAGCAATGTCATCTCGTGGCGGTGAATGCGGATGGAATTCATGGGAGGGACGTGCCGGGCACAGCTGCGGTTGCAGGGGGGATCAGTTGTTGGGATGCCTCCATCTCGGCGAGGGCGATATGGAATGCAAGGGTGGACTCGGCACCCTGGTTCTCGCTCACCCGCCCCGAATGCAGCCCGTCGCTGCAACCGCCGGAGGTGAAGTCGTAAAGCGGCACACCGAGATCGTTGCGCCCGAGAAACCACTCGAAGGCGCGCCCCGCCTCGTCGGCCCAAAAGGAATCCCTGGACGCCCTGAACGCCTCGTGACAAGCGGAAACCGTCGCCTGCGCCTCCAGGGGTTGCTGATCGAAGATGGCCCGACTGCCGCCCGCCTGGTAAAATCCATTGCTGCCAATGGGCCGGAAATTTCCCGACTCGGCCGTCTGAACCGAAACCAGCCAACGCAACGATGCAAGGCCGACCTCAAGCGCACGTGAGTGGGGCATCCACTGACCACTGAGGATGAGCGCCTGGCTCAGACGCGCGTTGTCGTAGGTGAGACTCTCTTCGAACCAGGGCCACTCTTTCGAAGAACTATCGTCCCAGAACCTGAGCAGTTTTTCCGTCAGGGCTGCCCGCGCCGCGCCGACCTCCGGACCATCAGGGAAATTGCGGAGGTATTCGTGGATGCCGAGCAGGGCGAACGCCCAGGAGCGTGGCGACGTGAAGGTTTCGACCACGGGAAGCCCGGCCCTGAACAGTTGGGCCGACAGTCTCTTGTGGCCTTCGTCCCGGGAACGTCCGGCACCGGTGCCCGCGGCCCACACCGCCCGTCCTTGACTGTCCTCACTCCCGGCGTCTTCCAGCCATTGGCGTCCGTGGCTCATGAAGTTGCGGAACCTTCCCGTGGAGTAGTCAAATGCGGCTGCCAAAAAGGAAAGGTAGCTGGTGGCCAGCTTGTTGAGGCTGCCCGAGGGCGGGTGATTGCCGGGTTCGTCGAGGAGATTGCAGAGAATGAAGGCCCGCGCGTTGTCATCGGTGCAATAGCCCTCGTGGAAGTTGGGCACGTTGAAGATGGCATGCTGAAAAATCCCGGTGGCGTCACTCATGCGGACGACATGATCAAGCCGGCGCTTCGGCAAGGCATGCGGTCGACTGTCGAGCGTCCATTCCGCGAAGGCGGTCCGGGGCTTCGCCTGCCGGTCGCTCCTGGCGTGCTTGAATGAGTCGAGATACCTCCCGGCCGCCGCCGGCCAGATCATCCCGCGACCGATGGCGTAGGCATCGTGCCGAATCTTCTCCATGCGGGGCGCATCGCCCAGCAAGCCACACACGCCCTCCGCGACCGACGGTGGATCCCGGAAGGACACCAGCACACCACGTCCATCGGCGAGAAGCTCCCGGGCGTGCCAGTATGGGGTCGAAACCACCGCCTTTCCCGCTCCGAACACATAGGCCAGGGTGCCGGACGTCACCTGCGCCTCGTTGGGATACGGGGTGATGTAAATATCGGTTGCACCGATGAACTCCTTCAGATCATCGATTGAAACGAACTGGTTGTGAAAGATGACATGCTGGCTCACGCCGTGTTCCTCGGCGAGGCGCTTGAGACTCAGCCGGTAGCGCTCCCCTTCCCTGGCAAGCAAATGAGGATGGGTTGCGCCAAGAACGATATAGACCACGTTCGGGTGCTGGCGGACAATCTCCGGAAGCGCCTCGATGACATGCTCGATTCCCTTTCCGGGGCCAATCAGCCCGAAGGTGAGCAGCACCCTCCGCCCCTCCACCCCAAACTGCGGTTTGTAGGCGCCCGAGTCGACAAACCCCCAATCCGGAATGCCGTGGGGAATGATATCCACTTTGGAATCCGGCACCTCATAGGTTTCGCGCAGGATCTCCGCACCTTTGCGGGTCATGACCACCAGGCGGTCACTGCGAGCGGTCAGCTCATCCATCACCTTGCGTTGGGAAGAATTCGGGTTCTGCAGGATCGTGTGCAGGGTGGTCACCACCGGCATGCGCACCGCCTTCAGGAGCGCCAGGAGGTGGCTGCCGGCCGGCCCCCCATAGATGCCGAACTCATGTTGGACGCACAGCACGTCCGCATTGTTAAGATTGAGGAAATCCGCCGCCCTCCGATAGGAATCCAATTCCTGCTCCTGGAGCTCGAACCGCACCCGTGCAGGGTAATCGTGGCGCCCGGCACCATCATTGACGGCCCCCACGAAACAGTCGGTATTCGCGGATGCCTGCGAAACCGCTTCACAGAGATCGTGGGTGAAGGTCGCAATCCCGCAAAGTCGCGGCAAATAATTGCCGAGAAAGGCAATGCGCTCCGGATGCGGGGACGGGTTCAAGGAAGCCCTCTGAATGGTAGAGGCATGCCTCACTAGACAGCCCCCCGCCGGATAGCAACCCCCGTGTTCGAAGAACGGAGCGTTGCGGAAATTTTCGATTGTCGGACGTGACTATCACACGGACGAACACATGGCCGGCTACTACAACGAGGTGACCGCATGAAATTCCGGGGAAGGACCGGAGCCTTCTGGGGCGGCGTCCGGGGCTGGCTGCTCGGCTCCGCCTTTTCCCTGTTCCTGGCATCGGACCATTGCTTTTTGCGGGGCCAATCGTCGGTTGGGGCGTTGGGGCCCTGGAGATTGTGGGCGGTCTGAGGCGAATGCCACGAACTTAAGAGCACTCGCCGGCGGTTGGGAACGTTCCGAGGCGGCTTGGGAGCGTCACCAGAGGGGTCTGCGTAAAAAATTCGACTATTCACCGCTCCGATCCGGTAGTAGCACTTCGGCGAACTTTCCCATCCATGCTGAATAATCAGGAAATTTGTGAATTGGTGGCGGCTCATGGAGTCGCCGTGAACGAGGGCCGCCCCATCAAGCAATTGATCGAAGATGGTGAGATTCCACGCTTGAAAGGCTGCACCGTGCTCGAGGGCAAGGTCTCCGATTCGGTGTTCGGCGATGCGCTGAGAACTTCCTCCGGCAAGCTGCTGCGCCTGATGTTTCGGAACAACCGCATCTCCACCCACGATGTCAACCGGGGCGCCATCCCCTTCAAGGACCAGGTCCTGGCCTTCAACCACGATCACATGCTCCGTCTGGTCAAAACCGTCCTGGGATCCTCCCAGTTCGAGGTGGAGGGCCTCTCCCCCGCCTCCACCGTGATTCCCGCCGAAAACCTCAAGCTCGTCATGCTGGAGAATGTGCTGCGCCTTTACAACGCCGAGAGCTCAACCTCCACCTCCCTCTACCAACACTGGCTGGCCGCAAAAGAGGCCGGACAGCGCATCATGACCTACGCCGGCCACGAGCTGGAGGTGTCCACCCTCGAGACCAACGGGCGACTCCCCTACCTCATGGACACCCCGAGCACCAAGGAGAAGGTCGACCGCACCATCGATGCAACCTACCTGATCGAGCACGGCATCTGCACCGCAGGACAGTATGCGCAGATCCGCAATTCGTCCCTCATGGCCTTCGGCATGGTCTCACAGCATCTCGCCCAGAAAGGCATGGTCCTCGTGGACACCAAAACCGAGCACGGCATCAATGCCGACGGCCAGATCGTCGCCGCCGATGAACTCTACACCATGGATTCCTCCCGCTTCTGGAAGCTGGACGACAACGGCGAACTCCTCACCCGCGATGGCAAACCGGTCTCCTTCTCCAAGGAATTCGCCCGCGGCATGGTCAAGGAACAGGGGCAGCAATTCTCCGCAGAACAGGCCAACGAGATCGCCATCCGCTACATCGAGGGACTGCAGCACATCACCGGGGAGACTTTCACCCCGGATCTCCGCCCCCGCGACCAGCGCCTCGTCGAGTCCACCAATCTCATCCTGGATGCGCTGCTGTAGGGAGCGGAAATGAAGCCTGGAGACAATCAAATCAGGGTTTCTACCTCCGGCAGCGCGGCGCTGACCCGGTCCACACTGGCAGGAAAATCCAACGGGAACTCGGCACTCAGGCCGTGCTCGAGACGGGCGGCACGAACGGCTTCCTTGGTCGCAAAATACACACTGAGTCCGAGCTGCACATTGCTCTCGCCGATGCCCTTGGAATTGTGAAGCCCGGAGTGCCCCGGGTCGTGATTGAGAAGCTCGATGTCCCAGTCGAGCGGGATGTCCCCTGGCCCCGGGATCTTGTAGCTGGAGACATTGTCTGAAATGAGCCGGCCCTGTTCGGTATAGATCATCTCTTCGGTCATGTAGTAGCCGACCCCAAAGAGAAATCCGCCCTCGGCCTGGCCGATGTCCAGAAGAGGATTGAGACTCTTCCCACAGTCCTGGACGATGTTGCTCCTGATGATCCGGTAGTGCCCGGAAAGCACATCGATCTCAACAACGGAGACAGCCGCCCCCCAAACGAAAAAGTAGGAGATGTCCCCCTGTTGCTTTTCGTAGTCGTAGACCAGACGAGGGGCATTGTGCACTCCGGTCTCCGTGAGGGATTTCCCCGCGAGATAGGCCGCTTGCACCTGTTCTCCAAAATCTCCGGCGTAGCTGCCCAAGGTGCCTTTCAGCTTTGCGCAGGCCCGAAGAATGGCTTCTCCGCACAAATCCGTGGACACCATGCTGGTTGGCGGCGTGTTGGGGATGAGATCGCTCTGCGTGTCGGTGACCTCCACATTTTCCAGGGAAACACCGAGCGTCGCGGCCGCCACCTGGGCCATGCGCGTGTTGATCCCCTGCCCCATCTCGATCCCGCTGTGCGTGACGCTCACCGTGCCGTCACGGTGGATGTGAATGAGCGCAAGACCCCGGTTGATGTCATCGGTCTGGATGAACCCCATGTTGCCCTTGGATCCAACCACGGCGATGCCCCTCTTTGTGTAGGGATGTGAACGGTTGTAATCCTCGATCTCCAGCTTGAGCTTCTTGTAGTCGGCCTTTTCCACCACCCGATCCCAGCACTTCGCCATGGTTTCATCCTTGATCTCGGTCTTCGTGATGGTGCGATCACCTTTCTCGTAGAGATTTATTCTTCTCAAAAAATTGGCATCCAATTGCAGAACACTGGCCCCGTGGTCCATGACCGTTTCCACCACCGCCGAAGCCTCGGGCTTTCCAAACCCCCGCGTCGAGGTGTTCGATCCCACATTTGTTTTCAGGCAAAGCCCGTGCACCCGGACGTTTTCAATGTGATAGCAACTGTCCATGAGGAGGGTCGACGTTTCCACAATGTCGGCGCTGTAGTCGTTTGAAAATCCACCGCTCATGTGGAGATCGACGCTCAACGCATTGATCTTCCCGTCCGCCAGAAAACCCGCCCGATACTTTGCCTGAACATAGCCTCTTCCGGGGCAGAAGGCCATGTCCTCCTTGCGCTCGAGTGTCAGCTTCACCGGCGAGCCCGATAGACGTGCCCCGAGGGCGGCAATGGCCGCGATGGGGCCGGCGCGGAGCTGCTTCCCGCCAAATCCGCCTCCGAGACGCCCCACCCGGACATCGATGTGATTCTGCTTCAGATTGAGCAGGGACGACACATGATCCACCACATTGGAGGGGCTCTGCGTGGAGCTGAAGATGAGCAATCCTTCGTCTTTCGGGATGGCCAGGGCGCACTGGGCTTCGAGATAGAAGGCATACTGCCCGCAAAGATTCACCTCACCTTCCACCACCTTGGCACTTTCGGAAAATCCCTGTTCCAGATCCCCCTGTTTCACAAGGTATCCCTCGGGATTCCCATGAAAGGACTTGGCTTCAAGAGCATCGCGGATGGAGATCAGCGGCTTCTCCTCTTCCACCGTCACCTTCACGAGGCGCTTCGCTTCCTTGGCGGCAGCGAGGGATCTTGCAACGAGGATGGCCACGGGTTGGCCCACGTAATGAACCCGTTCACTGGCGAGGACCTCTTCGTCCTCGACCCGGAAGCCGAAGAGGTTCTTTCCCGGAATGTCCCTTGCGGTGTAAACACCCTCCACGTCGGGATTCTTCAGGGCTTCAGAGGCATCAATGGACAGAAGCCTGCCCCGTGCCACCGGCGAGGGGATGATCGTTCCGTAAAGACAGTTCGGAATCTCATGGTCCACACTGTAACGGGCTGCACCGGTGGTCTGCAGATGGGCGTTCTGGTGGGGAATGGCCTTCCCAAGAATCCCGCCAGCTTGTTCGGTGAAACTCCCCTGGGCCCGGTGGGCGACAGTCGGATAGCGGGCGGTAAGATCCTCGTCGTCGGGGTTGGTTTCTGAAGCAAAGCTGCCGCCGGCTCTGAGAAACCGCCCTCTGAGAGCGGACTGAAATCGCCTCAGGATCGCTGCGGACATGCGCACCTGGTAGGCATGGATTCGCTCCGGAAGTGGGTTGTCGATCCCAGCCTCCACTTCTGACATTAAGACGGAGACCGCATCCGTAAGATGGCTCTTAACCAGATCGCTGCCTTCGAGGAACTTCTCGGTTTCAACCGCTCGGAACCCGGAAGGCCCAATCCCGGAATAGCTGATGATGAAATCATGAAATGTTCTCGTCTCCGGATCAAACCGGGCCGAAAGAGCCCCGCTCAGATAGGTGATGGAGTCTGTCCGGTGGCGGGCATACTTGTAGCTCTCCACATGGACGCTCCCCGTCTCCTTGGGAACGGTCACTGACACGAGGAGGGAATGTTCCGGCGGGGAGAAGCCGGGACTGGCGCACTCCCGAATTTCCTCTCCCGCGACTGTTCTGAAATTCAGCACTGCCCGGGTGGCGATCCACACGGGGACCAGATCCCCATAGGAACTGAAGCTGATGATTTCTCCGCCAAGGGTGGCATGGTTGCGAATCTGGGTGTTGGCAAAATACCGGCATTGATTCGAGAGCGCCCTGAGACCGGAATCCGGACTCTCTCGGAATGCATCGTGCAGCTCTTCGATGGTGACTCCGGCACCGAGAATGACGTGATCGCCCTGATCGGAGATGCCCTTCAGTTCGAGCACTCCATCAAGGAGTGTCTTTCGGTCCGGATGCTGAAACGCATACTTCTCGAGGTAGCCCACGTCGGTGTTTCCCGAAACATACTGGCTTCCCGACCGGAGGGCCTCGTCAATTCCCACCGGCAGATGCCAGCTGGTTCTGCGCCCCCTGATCTCATGACTTTGGGCCGGGCTCCTGTATTCTTCCGGAAAGAGATCATCGAGTCTCTTCGTCCGTCGGTAATCCTCCCGCCACTTGGGGACCCGGGCCTCCCCTTCCAGCGGGTCGGTGCAGAACACCGAAGCGGCATCCAGAATGGGGCGATAGCCCGTGCAGCGACACAGGTTGCCGTCATAGAGCCGTTCAAGATCCTTCTTGGAAAGCTCCTCTTCCGAGTTCAGCCGGGCTTCAAGCGTCATGATGAAGCCCGGCGTGCAGAAGCCACACTGGGTGGCGCCCAGTTCCCGGAATGCCTCGCAGATGGGATGAGCTTCGTTCTCCGTCAGCTTCGAAAGCCCTTCCACGGTCGTGATGTTTTTTCGGTGAACCGAAACCAGCGGAATGAGACAGCTGGCGCTCGATCGGTGCACCGGCCGTGTCTTTTCTTCATCCCAGTGGCTGAGGATGACCGTGCAGGCCCCACAGCCTCCTTCGGAGCAAACCTCCTTGGTTCCGGCCCAGCCGGTCTGCCGTAGAAACTGCAGGAGGTTGAACCCCAATTCCGCCGATCCCTCCTCGACCACCACGCGCTTGCCGTTGAGATGAAATTCCAAATCTGCCATGGAGCCTACCTGTATCCGGTTTGCCTCATCCGTCCACCCCGACTCACCCGCCAGCACCCCCCGCGCAATTCACTCAAACGAGTGCGTGAAAAGGGCTCGAATCCGCGACGTCTCCAATCCAGGTCAGAGCCGAATGCTGCTCAGTTTAAACCAATTTCGCCAAGGAGTTCCGAACTTCTCAGCGTAACCGTAGGGTGGCTGACTCCCAAATGGTAGGGGACGGTCGCTCCGTCGCCGTCCGGCTGTTTCGCCTCCGCACAAGGCAAGAAGCCGCGATCGACCGGGCCCCGAACTTCCCGGGCTTCAGGTGTTTTTCGTTACGCCAACCCACCGGACGGCGCGGAGCGACCGTCCCCTACCGTTCTGAAATGAGGCTTATCTGAGCGCCATTCAGGTCAGAGCCATTCGGCCACGGCTTCCTTAATAGGGTGAAAATGGAGGCAATTGGATGGCATTGGCGGCATTTGAAATCCAGCCCGCGCGGCGTTGCAGGGTATGTCAACAGACTCCACGCCCGCCCGCCACGTCGCGTCGATGCAGACCAAGCTTGTCGCGTCTGTAAACGACAGCGATCATCTCAAGGGCCTCGCCCCGCTCGATCCAAGCATCGACGGAACCATCGCGCCGGATCCTGCCTCGGATATCCATGAAAACGAAATTTGCCGCAAGATCCGTGTTAGTCGCGGTGGCGATGATCTTTCAGTCGCCTCTCTGGGCCGATAGCGAGCCACCAAACGATCCTGTTAGCTTAAGAGTTTTTGAGTTTATCAGGGAAGATGGACACTATGTGGATATTCCGTTGTACCCGAAACACCATCCGTATTGGCAGAATCTTCAGTGGTTTCGGGATCAGGGAGATGCTGTCCGGCCCGCGCTGATGTATCTGCTGACCGAGGAGTATCGGGGCAACTACAGCAAGATGTCCGATATGGTGTCGACCTTGGCAAATGCACCGGGAGATCAGACGAAGGTTCTCGACTTCGTGCGTTCCGAACTGGCGGAACAACCCGAAGCCCGTCCGGACGATTACTCCCTGTTTCTCTCTTGCGCCATGTCCGCGCTGAGCGCTCATGGAGATCGGAACGATCTGATTTTGATTCAGGGATTTGAATCGGACGACGATGTCCTCGTGAGGCTGAGTGCCGAGAGGCATGCCCGCAATCTTGCGAAGCGACTGGCGGAGGGCCAAACGCGTCCGCTCCGCAGCCCAGTGGAACGGGACGACCGTGAAGCGCCCCGCACCGATCCACCTGCAGCGGAACGCTCCGAAGCGGCTTCCGATGCCGGTGCGCAAATTGGTTCGCGTTACGCTGTCTGGTGTGCTGCAGTCATTTTGCTTGTTGCTCTGTTCATCTACTTCGCAGTGCGACATCGTGGCTCCTGATATTACGGTCCATCGGGTCAATCCCAATCTGCGGCAGCTTAGGGTGGTGTCAGGGGGGCAGGTCATCTGTGGTGCCGTTCCCCAATCTTGGATTCGGTGCTTCTCCCCCACCCCGCCGCCCCTCCCTCCACCTGGCCTGCCCGGGCGTAGTTCGAAGCGGAGCGGAGAACGAAGCCTGGTGGCGAGAAAGTTGAACACTAGTCTATTTGTTGATTTTCAATGTGTTGCAGTTAAAGCATCGGGCATCACACGCCTTTCACACGCCGCATGTCGGGCTTTGAGTGCGGAGTGGGCGCATCAATTGACGACCGCATGAAATTTGACATTGTACCAACAATTGGTATTTGTTGGTAACCAGAACGGACTTCAGATGAGCAAGAACACGAGTGTCGAATTGGGCGAGGAGATCGCAGGCTTCGTGAGCGGTCAAGTAAAGGCTGGTCGCTACGGATCGGCAA
The DNA here is from genome assembly GCA_027619375.1 of Verrucomicrobiota bacterium. Taxonomy (GTDB): domain Bacteria; phylum Verrucomicrobiota; class Verrucomicrobiia; order Verrucomicrobiales; family Akkermansiaceae; genus JAPKDA01. The sequence continues at coordinate 18,774 of JAQCFL010000026.1, forward strand.
GCGAGGTGATCCGGGCGGGTATTCGCCTGCTTCAAGACCATGAAACAAAAATGGCGGCTCTTCGTGCAGCCTTGAAAGATGGGGAGGACAGCGGAGCGCCCGTTCCATTCGATATCGACCAATTTATCGAAGATCGTAAAGTCAGTTCGTGATGGCTGAATTCTCCCTTCGTCCGAAGGCTATCGCTGACCTTGAGGATATCTGGGATTACACGGTCGAAACTTGGGGGGAGGAACAGGCCGAGCGTTACCTGCGGTCGATCAACGAATGCTTTCGAAAGATTGCTGACAACCCTGACAACCCAAGCCTCGGGCGTTCGTGCGATGGGATTCCCGAAGGCTATGCCGGGGCAGGCTCCGTTCTCCGCTCCGCAATCTTGGATTCTGTTCAGCTCCCCTGCCCCGCCGCCCCTCCCTTCGCCTGGCCTGCCCGGGCGTCGTTCGAAGCGGAGCGGAGAACGGAGCATGGAGGCGAGGGGAGTCGAACCCCTGTCCTGGAGACCTTTCGCGCAAGCGTCTACGTGTGTAGCTGGTCGTGTGCTGCTTTAAGATCCAAGGGCCTCGACCAGCCCGTCCAAAGATCCGAGAAACCTGTTGAATTTCGCGTTGGGCCCGGTTCCCCGGCCTTCCCGCTAGCCTACTAAGTAGTCGTCATCCCCCTCAATAGGCGTCGGGGTTCAGACGTTGCTGTCAATTAAGCAGCAAGTGCGAGCTCGTTAGAGTCTGCATTTATTTGTTTTGATCGGCTTTTAAGGAGGCCAACCGATCAACCTCCACATGCAGCCTGCGTTTCTAATCTTCAGTCGAAACCGTGGCGCCCCCGATTGCTCGAAGCAGTGATAAGATGCACCGGCCCTCCCGTTTATTCAACTGGAATTCCCAGTTTCGCCGCTTCGGGCACCGGCGGGGTCCTCCGGCAGTCCGCAGGCCGGTTGGAAGCCCGGTCCGTGCGGCTTCGCCAGTTTACTAACGATCCGGAACCAGTATCATCGCGCCGATGCCCGGGCTCCTCCTCTCCCTGCAGCCGCTCCCCCTTCTCGCTGCGGCCGCCGGAGGGACCGGGGAGGTATGGCCCCTCCTCTTCCAGCTGGTCCTCCTGCTCTCCGTCGCACTGCTGCTGGGCATGCTCCTCGAATCGCTCGGGCAGTCGGCGATCCTCGGTTACCTCCTCGCGGGAACCCTCATGGGGCCGGCCGTCCTCAACGTCGTCCATGCCAACACCGGTGTCCCCATTCTCGCGGAGTTGGGCGTCTCCTTGCTCCTCTTCGCCTTCGGGCTGGAGTTCTCCATCCAGCGACTCCTCCGGCTCGGCAACATCGCCATAGTGGGCGGAACACTGCAGGTCGGACTGACCCTCGGCACGGCCTGCGGGATCTCCCTCCTCGCCGGCTTCGAGCTCCGGGTAGCCCTGGCCATCGGGGCCATGGTGGCGCTCTCGTCCACCGCCTGCGTTCTCCGGGTCCTCACCGATCGCGCAGAGCTGGACTCCGTTCACGGACGATCAGCCCTCGGCATCCTGCTGCTGCAGGACATTGCCGTCGTGCCCCTGGTCCTCCTGGTGACCATGCTCGGAGGGGCCGGAACCCTGACCGAGATGGGATTGGGCTTCCTCAAAGCGGTCGGACTCATCGCTGCCCTGGTCGGCGGGTTCTACGTGCTCTCGAACTTTATCCTGCCCCGCATGCTGAAGCGCCTCAGTCTGGCCCGGGACCGGGAGTTGCTCATCCTGCTCGCAGTGATTCTCGCCTTGGGCTCAGCCAGCGCCGCCCATTCCCTTCAAATCTCCCCCGCACTGGGGGCCTTCATCGCGGGGATCATGCTCGCCGAATCCCCATTCGCGACCCAGATCCGCTCCGATATTGGCGCGCTTCGGGCCCTCTTCATCACCATGTTCTTCGCTTCGGTGGGCATGTTGGGCGATCCCGGCTGGATTCTCTCCAACTTCGGGCGGGTCGCCCTCGTGGTCGCTCTGATCATCATCAGCAAGGCCACCATCATCACCTTCATCACCTTCATCACCGCGCTTCTCAAGAGACCCCTGCGATACGCGGTGGCCACTGGAGTGTCTCTGGCCCAGGTCGGCGAGTTCGGCGTGGTCATCGCGGGGATCGCCCGCGCCGACGCCTTGCTCGATGACGACACCTTCCACCTCCTGGTCTCCGCAACCCTCATCGCCTTCTTCCTGACCCCGTCCCTTGTCCGTCACGCTCCATCGATTGGTGATTGGATCGGCGGGAGACTCCCGGGCATCGGCCCCTGTAGCCGTCCTGGAACCGGTCCTTCCGGCTCCGCGCCTGCACAAAGCAACCACGTCATCGTGGTGGGCTTCGGTCCTTCCGGTCGCCGGGTGGCGGAGGAACTGCACCTGCAGAACCGAAAATTCCAGATTCTCGACCTCCGTCCTCCGAACATCGAACTGGCAAAGTCGCTGGGCTATCCCGCGGACCTCTGCGATGCGACCAATCTCGAATTGTTGCTTCACCACGGAATCACCAACGCCCACGCGGTCGTCATCACCGTCCCCGATCACCGGGTGGTCTGCCAGATCGCCGCCGCCGTGCGGAATCTCGCTCCCGGTGCCGTGATCATCGCGCGGGCCCGCTACCATCCCTTCGTTACCGAACTGCTAAACGCCGGGGCCACAGTCGTCGTGGATGAGGAAATGGTCACCGGCATCCGCCTCGCCGCTGCGGTCCGGTCCGTCCTGGCGAGGTCCACCCCCTCCCCACTGCCCCGTGGCGCTGCTCCCGACGGTCCTTCCCAGGGCAGAAAACCGTCTTGAAGCCCGGAGCCATCCAGCAGGTTTCGGAAAGGAAGGCGCACCACTACCCGCCCTTGATCGGCGGCGCGAGGGTCCTCAGGTGCCCGTCGCTGAGCCGGTAAATCCAGCTGTGAATGTCGATCGGCTGCCCCCGGTCCCAAGCATCCTGAATCACCGTCGTCCGACTGAGATTCTCGGCCTGGGAGAGGACATTCAGCTCACAAAGCCGGTCCAGTTGCTCGGCCGGATCCAGCGCCTCCAGTTCCTCGGCCCGCCTCCGGGCGATGTTCTGGATGTGCCGCAACCAGTTGTCCACCAGCCCATGACGGGAATTTTCCAGCGCCGCCTTCACTCCCCCGCAGCCAAAGTGGCCGCAGACAATGATGTGCTCCACCTTCAGAACATCCACCGCAAACTGCACCACGGAAAGGAGGTTGAAGTCGGTCTGCACCACCACGTTGGCGATGTTGCGGTGCACAAAAATCTCCCCGGGGGCCAGACCGGTGATCTGGTTCGCCGGGACCCGGCTGTCGGAGCAGCCAATCCAGAGGTATTTGGGCGACTGTTGCTCGACGAGGCGCTCGAAAAATTTCGGATCCTTCTCAATCTTCTCGGCGGCCCAGCGGCGGTTGTTCTCAAAAAGCTCCGGTAGTGAATCCATTCCAGAGCCTTTCTAGCAGGCCGTTGAGAAAGACGGGAATGAAAAACTGCGGGCCATTTTCGGAGCTGGCAAGGTTCCGCCCGCAGGCACCACTCGTAGGCACCTACAGATTCTGCGGAGGAGGCAAAAAACTATCGGCGCAGGACCGTTCAGCACCTACAACGGGGGCATGGAATCGCTCTTTGAGGACGCTCCGGAATCCCCGGCTGATCGATCCCATGAGCACACCCAGCCCCTCGCGGCCCGCATGCGGCCCCGCACCCTCGACGAGATTGGCGGGCAACACCACATCCTTGCCGAGGGCAAACTGCTCCGCCGTGCCATCGAGGCGGATCGCTTCACCTCCCTCATCTTTTACGGTCCGCCCGGCACCGGAAAGACCACCCTCGCCGCAGTCGTCGCCAACACCACCGGCTCGCGCTTCGAGTCCCTCAACGGCGTGGAATCCAACGTCGCCGAAATCCGCGCCAAGATCGAGCAGGCCCGCACCTATACCAAGCTCCGCAACCAGAGCACCGTCCTCTTCATCGACGAGATCCACCGCTTCAACAAGGCCCAGCAGGATGTCCTGCTCCCCCACATCGAGCGCGGCACGGTCCGCTTCATCGGCGCCACCACCCACAATCCCTACTTCTACGTCAACTCCCCCCTCGTCTCCCGCTCCCAGGTCTTCCAACTCGAACCGCTGGAAACCGCGGACATTCTCACCCTCCTCCATCGCGCCATCGCCGATGAGGAACGTGGCTTCGGTTCCTTCAACATCTCCGCAGAGGCCGAGGCCCTCGAACACATCGCCAACAAGGCCGACGGCGACGCCCGAAAGGCCCTGACCGCCCTGGAACTCGCCGTGCTCACCACCACCGCCGATGACGCGGGCACCGTCCACCTGACCCTCGCCGTGGCCGAGGAGTCCATCCAGCACAAGGCGGTCCTCTACGACTCCGACGGCGATCAGCACTACGATACCATTTCCGCCTTCATCAAATCGATCCGCGGATCCGACCCGGATGCCTCCCTCTACTGGCTCGCCAAAATGCTGCAGGCCGGCGAAGACCCCCGCTTCATTGCCCGACGACTCGTCATTTCCGCCTCGGAGGATGTCGGCCTGGCCGACTCCAACGCCCTCCGCGTGGCCCTTTCCGCCCAACAGGCCCTGGAATTCATCGGCATGCCGGAAGGCCGCATCCCTCTCGCCCACGCCACCGTCTATCTCGCCACCGCTCCCAAATCGAACAGCGCCTATGCGGGCCTCGGGGCGGCCATGAAGGACGTGGAGTCCAACCGCACCCTCGCCGTCCCTCTCCACCTCCGCACCCAGTTCCGCAAAAAACTCGCCGCTGAGTCCGGCGCGGACGTCGCCGCCATGCAGTATCTCTATTCCCACGACTACGGGGGCAACTTCATCCCCCAGGCCTATCTCCCGGAAGGCCGCACCTATTACACGCCCACCGATAACGGGCTGGAAAAGCGCATCAAGGAACGCCTCGATCACTGGCGGAGCCAGATGAACAAGGAGCAGGGCATCTAGTTCGACACCACCATGCCATAGTCCTCCCGCACCAGATTCACACTGGCCCGGCACATGACTTCAACGCAGCGGGCCGACTTCTCATTGCGCCGCGAGCACGCCTGCGCGGTCTCCGCACAGACATCGCCAAAGATCATCGCATAGCGATAGGCGTGCCTGCTTTCCCGGACAGAAGCTCCGAGGAACGCCGCGCAAATCGCGACGCACTCGCTGAGCTGTTCCTGGATGCCGTCGGCGTCAGGTTGGTCGCACAACTCCTCCGCCAGCATTTCGCAAGCAGTCGCACATTGTTCTACTAAACGCACCGTAGCAAATGAGTGCGCAAAATCCCGGAAGCGGTCATCCAACAGCGATGGAGACCCTCCCGCCTTCGTTTCAACGATTCGGGTAAACATGTCAGTAAGGGGTGAACAGTGAACTATGCTCCTCGGCGTCAATTTTTCGGAATCGTGATCGCAATTTAGAAAGATGACTACCAATGAGTTGGTATTA
>JAQCFL010000330.1 GCA_027619375.1 Verrucomicrobiota bacterium
GTCGGAACATCGCCCGATCAACCAGCACCAATCCATTCTAACGTTTTAACGGAAAAAAATCCGCTTCCCCGCAGACATCGTTCCTGGAAATCAGAGATAACAAAATATCTTGTTTCCTTAACGACTTCCGGTAGAAACCCTGTCATGAATTCCCGCACCCTCTGCGTTTTTTTCCTCGCCGCAACCCTCGGACTCACCAGCGCGAACGCCGCGATCACCTTCACGGTCAGCTTCACCGCGCAGGCGCAAAGCGATCTCTCCCCGGCCGAGCAAGCCCTCTTCACCGACGCCATCCAATTCTGGGACGACATCATCGACGGCCACCGCGACGGCATCAATCGCGCCTGGAACCTCAGCGTCGACACCTTCAGCACCGCCGCCAGCGGAGGCTCCATCACCCTCGGCTCCGCAGGTCCAGGCAGCGTCGCCTTTTCCCAACCCGTTGCCGGCCTCGCCCTCGACGTCACTTGGAACTCCAACAGGTTCATCTACTCAACAAGCGGTAGCTCCAACTTCAACGTCCACCCGGACGCCGGCGCCCTCCAGGCCGCCACCATTCGCCACGAAATCGGCCACGCCCTCGGCATCGGCACCCTCTGGGAAGACAACGGCCTCTACACCGACGGCGTTGTGAACCCCAACCGCGAGGGAAGCGGCTCACCGGGTCAATTCAACGGCCCCGCTGCCCTCGCCGCCTTTCAGGCCGAGTTCGATCCCGGCGCCTCCTTCGTCCCCGTGGAATTGAACGGCAGCGGCGGCACCGCCCACGGCCACTGGAACGAAGCCGACAGCGCCTTGTTCGGCGACGCCGGCTCGGCCATCATCGCCATCAGCGGCCCCGGCACCGGCCTCTCCATGGACGATGAACTCATGACCGGCTCCCTCAGCAGCCCCAACTGGATCTCCAACACCACCATCGCCAGCCTCTACGACCTCGGCTTCACCCTCCACACTATCCCCGAGCCCGGCACCATCGCCTTCCTCGGCCTGGCCCTCCTCCTCCCCATCCGCCGCCGCCGCTAATCGCCGCGTCCGCCACACGCCGCGCCGCACTTCCCGGCCCGCGTTTCGACTTCCTGCTTCCCCCCGCACCACTTCAATGGTGTGCTGGGCTCTGTGAAATTTCTCCTCCTCGTCCTCCTTCCCCTCCTCCTCTGCAACTGCGGCGGCGGTGGCTTCGGCGCCACCAGCGTCTCCCACTCTCCCGCCATCCTCAACGTCTCCAGCTGGGACCCCAAGGCCGTCCAACGCCGCGGCGACCAATACAGCCAACACAACGTCTCCGCCTTCCGCCGCAACGGCGCCGTCGCCCTCATCGCCCGCTCCGCCAAAGGCCCCCTCCTCGACGACAAATTCTCCTCCTTCCTCTCCTCCGCCGACCGCGAAGGCCTCCTTCTCGGAGCCTACCACTTCGTCACCATGGACCAGGACCCCGCCTACCAGGCCGACTCCTTCGTCAACCGCGTCACCGCCATCGCCCGCTCCCGCGGCATCTCCCGCAAAAAAATCCTCCTCGTCGGCGACTTCGATACCAAGTCCTCCCCCGACCGCCTCGTCCGTTTCATCGAACGCGTCGAACAGCGCACCGGCATCGTCCCCGTCATCTACCTCGAAAACAGCGACGCCCTCCGCGCCTCCCTCAGCCGCGCCACCCCCGATCAAAAACGCCGCATCCGCCGCGCCCCCTACTGGATCGCCCTCTACGGCCCCGGCGGCACCGAACGCACCATGGGCGGCGCCCTCACCCCCGACTCCCTCATGGCCCAATACGGCATCTGGAACTCCTGGTCCATGTGGCAATACGGCGGCGTCAACTGGGCCAATGGCCGCTCCACCGCCAAACACTACAACACCAACGCCTGGCGCAGCCCCACCTACTTCGGCAACCTCGCCCACCCCATGGAACGCTCCGTCTTCAAAGGCGACCTCCATGCCCTCCACGCCTTCTGGAACCGCCACTCCTACCAATGGTGGTAGCCATTCCTTACAGCAACGATATGTGGCTCGACCCCGCCAACACGGTCGCCAAGAACATCGTCCTCCGCGAAAATCTGACCCCCGCATCCCTTCAACGACCGATCTACGCCCCACCCCCGGACCGCCCCGGACCTCCAAACGAACAAAAGCAACCTGCCAGAAGGAAAGCGTCCTGACCTTGCAGGGCCAGACAAGCAATCCCTCCAGCACCGCTCTCCCCACCATGCGCCTCCTCCTTTTTCCCGCCCTCCTCACCACCCCCCTCCTCGCCGACCAACCCACCGACCAGGCCCTCGCCCTCGTCACGGCCGCCCGCTCCCAGGTCGGCGTCACCACCACCTACGACCCCGCCTACGTCGGCCTGAAATACCCCGGCGGCGACCTCCCCGAGGACCGCGGCGTCTGCACCGACGTCGTTATCCGCGCCCTCCGAAAAACCGGTTTCGACCTCCAACAGCTCGTGCACGAGGACATGAAGGCCAACTTCGCCTCCTATCCGAAAATCTGGGTCCTCCGCACAACCGACCGCAACATCGACCACCGCCGCGTCCCCAACCTAAAGACCTTCTTCAAGCGCCGCGGCATCGCCACACAGGTCACCGTGAAAAGCGAAGACTCCCTCCCCGGCGGCCTTGTCACCTGCACCGTCCCCCCCAATCTCCCCCACATCATGATCGTCTCCGACAAAAAGACCCCTGGCGGCACCCCCCTGGTCATCCACAACATCGGCCGAGGTGCCCGCGAGGAAAACACCCTCTTCACCTACCCGCTCACCGGCCACTACCGCTGGTTTCCCGCAAAGGAATAAAGGCCGGCCCCGCGCCCGGAACCGGCCTTGCAAATGGACGGCCACCCCTCACGGCGTCACTTCCATCCGCCAGAACAAGGTCCGCGCCACGCTGACGTCGGGAGTGACATAGTAGGACCGCACCCAGTAGTCCCCCTCGTCCACCGGCGTCCCATATTCATGCACCTCCACCACACCCCCCAGCGTCTCCTTCGGGATCCGGTAGAACACCACCCGATACCGCTTCGCCGGATCCAACCCCGTCCCCGGATCCACCGCGTTCATGTCGGAACCCTGCAGGTGATCGGGATGCCAGTCCCCGGATCGAAGCCGCCCCGTCACTCACCGTGGTCCCCAAGGTGTTGGTCACCGCCAGCGTGTAGATCCCCGAATCCGCCACCCTGCCCGGGGAAATGGTCCCTGAAAACTACCAAGATTGCCCCCCACCAGCACTTTCCCATCCCCCTCCAAGGCCAAGGCATTCAAGGGCTTGGAAAATCCCGTCCCGATGTTACTCATGAACGTGGCATCGAGATCACCCGCAGCGCCGCAGACGGCCATGGGTGCGAGAACTGCTGCACAAAAGAGGGATCGAATCATGGTCATGCGTTGTGTTGTCATTCGATGCTCAGAGCGCCGCTCCAGAACAAGTTTATTTTCGAGGCCCCCTACAATTTTCAGTTGAATTTCCACCCCCTCTTCACCGCCCGTGAATCTTCCCAATAGCATCACCCTCGCCCGGCTCGTCCTCACCGCCGTCTTCATCGCCGCCGCCTCCCTCCACGGCCGGACCTGGGACATCGTCGCACTTTGCACATTCATCATCGCTGCCATCAGCGACTTCGTGGACGGCTATCTCGCGCGGAAACTCAACCTCGTCACCTCCCTCGGCAAACTCCTCGACCCCCTCGCCGACAAGATTCTCGTCTCCGCCGCCTTCGTCTATCTCACCCCCGAGTTCTGCCCTGTCTGGGCCACCGCTCTCATCATTGGACGGGAATTCCTCGTCACCGGCCTCCGCCAGATCGCCATCGAAAAAGGCCAGGTCCTCGCCGCCGACAACCTCGGCAAATGGAAAACCACCTTCCAACTCACCTTCTGCATCACCTCCCTCGTCTGGATCGTCACCGCCGCCAACCCCGACAACCTCCTCCACAAACTCTCCCACCCCGACGCCTGGCTCGCCCCCATCTCCCTCTGGGCCGCCGTCGCCCTCACCGCCCTCTCCGGCTTCAATTACCTCTGGAAGTCCCGCACGCTCCTCAAGGACTAGCCCCCCCCGTGGCGTGACCGTCCCGGTCGCAAGCCCTCCCCAACCGCCCAGCCG
>JAQCFL010000331.1 GCA_027619375.1 Verrucomicrobiota bacterium
CTCCCTCCCCCCTCATTCCCACCCACTTCCCGCCCCATTCCCACCTACTTCCGCATTCCGCATTCCGCACTCCGCATTCCGCATTCCGCATTCCCTTCAGTTTCTCTTGCTGGCTGGCATCCCGACTGCTACCCGCCGCCCTGTCCACCATGGCCAAGAAAGATTCCACTCCAAAGAAGGCTGCCCAGACCGCAAAAAAGGCAGCGAAGAAAGCAGCTCAATCCCCGCCCGCCAAGCAGGCCGCAAAGAAGGCTCCCCACAAGGCCGCTCCCAAAGTGCCCAAGAAGACCGCCGTCACCGCGACCAAGAAAGCGGCCCCAAGGAAAGCCGCTCCCAAGAAAGCCGCCAAGCAGGCAAAAACCGCAACTCCCGCCGCCCTCACTCCTCAGCAGATCGCCGCAGAAGCCTACCGCATCTACCTCGCCCGCCTCGAGCAAGGCCAACCCGGCGACCAGTTCAGCGATTGGCTCGCCGCCGAAGCCTCCCTCCAGGCAGCCTGAAACGCGATCCCCTTCCTTCACCGCCCCTCCTCCCCTCAAACAGTGGCCTGACCGTCCCGGTCGCAGGCCTCCGCCGTGGCGGCACTTTCCAACCAAACATGTTCAGCTGAATGCTGAACTGGGTAATGGCCCCCAATGAAAGCGGGGCTATTTCTCGCCGAGGCTACCTTCCAAGAAACTCCAACCGACAATTTCCAAATAAAATTCGCTTCCTCCGCAAAAACCGTGGGTAAGGAACGAGGATCATCAGAAATGGGAGGAACTGTCCGACACAGGTATGGGGCGAGACTCCTACCCGACAGGGGCTGGAAGATTCCGGATCGACCTCATTTGACTCACCGAAATCGTTTAAGTTGGGCGGTTAAGGGTATCCGGTTAAGGGGAGGGGTTAAGTGTCGCTTGAAGTGTTGGCGGGGACCAAGCGCCCTCTTGAGCGCCACCCTTACCCCGACACCCTTACCCGACCTCCTCCCATCGGGCACGCTGCGGCAACAATTCCGCTCGTAGGCAACACTCCGCTACCCACAGATTCTGCGGAAGAACAAAATTGGACATCGAGCGGCGACATTGAGGATTCCCTCCCCTCCCTCCATCCGCTATCCCTCCCCCGTGTCCTGCGAATCCATCGGCATAGGCCTCGTCGGCTTCGGAACCGTCGGTTCCGGAGTCTGGAAAACCCTGCAAGAAAACTCCTCCCTCATCACCGCCCGCACCGACGGCGCCGTGAAACTCGACGTGCGCCGCATCGCCGTCCGCGACCTCACCAAGACCCGCGACGCCGACGCCCCCGCCAACCTCTTCACCACCGACTGGCAAGCTGTCGTCGAGGACCCCTCCGTCGATCTCGTCGTCGAACTCATCGGCGGCACCACCACCGCCTTCGACATCGTCGCCGCCGCCCTCCGCGCCAAAAAACCCGTCGTCACCGGCAACAAGGCCCTCCTCGCCGAACGCGGACCCGAACTCTTCGCCCTCTCCGCCGAAACCGACACCCCCATCCACTTCGAAGCCGCCGTGGCCGGGGGCATCCCCATCATCAAGGCCGTCCAGGACAGCCTCATCGGCAACCGCATCGAGTCCATCACCGGCATCATCAACGGCACCTCCAACTACATCCTCGAACGCATGACCGAGGCCGGCCTCTCCTATCAGGACGCCCTCCAGGAAGCCCAGGACCTCGGCTACGCCGAAGCCGACCCCACCCTCGACGTCAACGGCTGGGACGCCGCCCACAAGGCCATCCTCCTCGCCACCCTCTCCTACGGTTTCCCCGTCGATCCCAAACAGGTCTACGTCCGCGGCATCGAAATGGTCCGCGGCATTGACATCAGCTTCGCCAAAAACCTCGGCTACGTCGTCAAACTCCTCTGCGTCGTCCGCGCCCACGAGGACGGCTCCATCGAAATCCGCACCCAGCCCTCCTTCATCCCCCGCACCCACATCCTCGCCAGCGTCAACGGCGTCTTCAATGCCGTCGCCCTCCGCGGCGACCGCGTCGGCGACGCCCTCTTCTACGGCCGCGGCGCCGGCCAAAACCCCACCGCCTCCTCCGTCGTCGCCGACCTCGTCGAAGCCGGCCGCGTCCTCCGCCAACGCTCCGGACACCACGGATTCCTCCCCTACCGCAAGGAAGGTGCCCTCAAATCTATCGACGACACCAAAACCGCCTACTACGTCCGTTTCCCCGTCACCGACCGCCCCGGCGTGATCGCCGAAATCGCCACCGCCCTCGCCGCCGCCGGCATCGGCATCTCCGGCACCCACTCCCCCGTCAACCCCAGCCAACCCGACGCCGACTTCGTCGACATGGTCTTCCTCCTCCACACCTGCCCCTTCGGCCAACTCAAGGAAGCCCTCAAAACCATCGAGTCCCTCGACTGCGTCACCGACCGCCCCGTCGTCTTCCGCATCGAATCCCTCACCTGAATGGGGAGAGCGGGTTTGCAACCCGGCTGGTAGGGGACGGTCGCTCCGCGCCGTCCAGCGGCTCAACGCATCTCCGCGCCCTTCCCCGACGCGGTCCCATCACCTCCGGCCCCGGCTCCCTCACCCGGACCCGCCTCGTCCTTCACCACCCTCCCCAACACATGGGGATGCCGCCAGGCCATCAGCACTCCGAATTCACCGGCAACCATCTTCTTCACCCACTCCCCCTCCGGATCGTCGATCACCGCCCCGGGAGTCGGGTTCCTCACCTCCTTGCCCCCATCGTCCACCCGAGTCTCTGGCTCATTCGTCCCCTTGATCGTTCCTTCCGCAATCAACTTCCGGAACAGCTTCATGTCCGGCTCCCACACGATGAGCTCGTTCATGTTCGCACCAGCCGCCAGCAGGAACCAGGCCCGTTCCCCGTCTTCATCCGGCTCGAAATTGGCGAAGACATCATCACCCGTCCGCCGGAGTTCGATTTCATGACACTACACCCTAACCACGCCCTTCAGACAGTCAAACCCCCACAACGAATCCATCCCCTTGCCTCACCGCACTCTCCGTCCTTCAGACCTCGGCGGCGCCCCTCACTCCCACAACATCCTCCTGCCCCCACGCTCCCCCCAACAAATAACAAATAACCAATAACAAATAACCAATCACCCCTTCGCCCACTCCTCCGCCCGCTTCCGGCTCTCCGCATTCAACTTCTCCAGCGGATACTCATAGAGCTTCCCGTTCTTCAACCGCAGCACCGCCTTCCCTTTCTCCACCCGCAACAAATCCGCCTCGATCGCCTTCTCCTCCGTATTCGTCCAAATCCCCGGCAACGGCTTTCGACCATCCTCTTCTCCCACCACCGCCCCTCCCGCCCGCATCGAGGCCCCCTCCTTCACCCACTGCGTCAGCACATCGATCTGCGCCTTCCCGATCGGTCCCCCCTTTGGTGGCATGCGGTCTTCCCCGTCACTGCTCAGCGAAATGATCAACGGACTCTTCTCCGGCTCCCCCGGCCGGATCAACTTCGCCCCCCCGATCTCCCGACCAATCGCCCCCGCCTCCAGGCTCAAATCGCCCTTCGTCTTCCCGTCCCCATGGCACTTGAAGCACTTCGCCTGCAGGATCGGCAGCACCTCCTTCTCAAAATCCACCCCACCAAAGGCCGAGCCACCCGTCAGCAGGCCCATCGCCAATCTCATCGTCCCCTTGCGCATCCTCCTTTGAACCATGCCCGGTCCAAAACGCTTCGTCAAATCCGCTCCTGCGGCCCTTAGGGCTCGTTAAGAAATAAGTCTTCCGAAGATGCGCAGAATCTTTGGTCAGCACCAAGGCGGATTTCAGCGAGTATAGCAGGCTATTCGACCTGGAAGCCAACGCAGGTGATGGCCAAAAGGATTAGCAGATTGGAGGAGTTATTTCCTAACGTGCCCTTATTTCTCCCGGGGCCCCATTTCCCCCAAATAATGATTGCCTCAAATCACAATGTAGTTACATTGCAGGTATTCAGCATGATCACGCGCCACACCATCCTCTGCTCCGCTCTGCTCCTCGGCCTCGTCCTCCCCACCCCCGCCGAGCCCCCTCCTCAGGATAGGAAAATCGTTGATTTTCAGCTATTTTCCGGAACCAACGAGTCCTTCACCCTCTCCCCCAAGGCC
>JAQCFL010000332.1 GCA_027619375.1 Verrucomicrobiota bacterium
TCTGGACGTGATCCGGCAGGCGGACGGGGTGATCGATCTGGGCCCCGGGGGCGGGACCGAGGGGGGGCGGGTGGTGGCGGTGGGGAGGCCGCGGGATTTGGCGAAGTGCAAGGAATCGCCGACGGGGCGGTGGTTGGGGAAGGGGTCAAAAGGCAGATAGGACTTTGAGTGGAGGAGGAATGTAGTCTAGGATCAGGCCGACGCGGAATGAGTCGCACCAATTCCATGGCAGAACCTGAGAACCCAACGCCCTGGCGAGATTGGCTGGAGGAGCACGGGGGCAAACTTTTGCTCTTTGCCCGACAGCAGACCCGGCGGGCCGGGGATGCGGAGGATGTGCTGCAGGAGGCGCTGGTGAAGTTGGCGAAGAAGGTGGAATCGGGGGAATTTGTGGGAGGGCAGGAGGCGTGGATGCCGTTTCTCTACACCCAAATCCGGCGTGAATCGATCGACCTGGGCCGCCGGAACGACCGGCGGAAAAAGCGGGAGGATGCGGTGGTGGGGGATGAGTTGATCGGGGAGACCGGGACGGAGGGCTGGTTCGAGGGATCGGGTTATGAGGATGAGCGCCGGGTGATGCTGGAGGCGGCCTTGAAGGAACTGCCGAAGAAGTTCTCGGAGGTCATTGTGATGAAGATTTGGGGGGGGCGGACCTTCGCGGAAATCGGCGAAATTCTTGAGATTTCGATGAACACGGCGGCCTCCCGGTATCGCTATGGAGTTGAAGCCCTACGCAAGCAACTGGCGGGGGCACGGATCCGTGGAGACCTTTAGAAACCACTGCCCCCACAGCAAGTGACCCACTGAACAGGAATCATGGACTTGGAATTGAAACAGTTTGAGGAGGAATTGGAGCGACTCGCTCCGGCAGGATTGCCGGAGGGTCTGATCTCGCGCATGGAATCGGCGATGGCCGGTTGGGAGGATGCGGTTCCGGCGATGGATGAGAAGGTGGTGCCCTTTCCGAAAGTGGAGGTTGAGTCGCGGGGAGGATTTTCGCGCGGGTTTTGGTCGGCGGCTGCGGCGGTGGCCTTGCTTGGTGCGGTGGTGGCCTTGGTGCTGCCGAACCAGACGGCGGAAAAGAAGGTGGCCGCTTCCGATGCGGTGCCGGAGTTTGCGGCGGTGTCCTTCGCCCCGACCAAATTGGATCGCAACATCATCCAGGCGGCCGATGGCGGGGTGGTGTTCACGGCCGACGAGCGTCCGCATCGATTGGTGCGGGTGGAGTATGTGGACCGCATCAAGTTCCGCAACGCGGCCGGCGAAGAGCTGCACGTCGAGAAGCCGTCGGTTAATTTCGTTTTGATTCCGGTCGAGACGGATTAGTTGAACAAGATTTTTGGGATCCGCCGCTAAATCGGATGAACAGACAACAATAGAGATATGAAAGTTCCAGTAATCAGTTCGTTGCTCTTGATGCTCGGCATCGCCACGCCCCTTTTGGGAATTGAGCGCCCCAAGGCGCTCGACGACAGGATCCCGGAGGAAGCGGCCGCCAATCGCGCGGTTGAAGTACCGGAAGTGCAGGAAGACCTCAAGCAGGCCGATCCCTCGGCGTGGCTTGGCGTGTTCAGTCAGGAAGCGGACGAGGCGCTTTCCGCGCAGTTGGGGATCGATGGTGGATTGGTGCTGCGTTTCGTGGCGGAGGACAGCCCTGCGGCGGACGCCGGCTTGAAGATGCATGACGTGGTTTCCGCGGTGGATGGCGAGAAGTTGACCACGCAGGACGAGTTGCGGGCCGCAGTGCTTGATCACAAGCCGGGTGACGAGTTGAAGTTGGACGTGGTGAGCGGTGGGGTGAAGAAGGAAGTGGCGGTGAAGCTGGGCGAGCGTCCGGCGGAGCTGGCCCAGCTGCCCGGTGCGATGCTGCCGGGCAGGGATGGCGACGAGCGTTTTCCGGATTTGCGTCGTCAGATGCGCGAACTCCGCCTCGGCGGAGCGGGCGGGCAGTTTGAGAAGGAGATGGAAGGGCAGCTGAAGCGGATGGAGGAGCAGTTGCGGAAGATGGAGAAGCAGCCGGGGTTCCGGGGCTTCCCGGGGATGGATTGGGAGGAGCTCTTGAAGGATCTCCCGAAGGGCGGGAACGGTCTGAACCTGAACCTGAATTCATCGGGCAGTGTGAAGCTGTTCGATGAGCACGGCAGCGTGGAAATGGAAATGGCTGATGGGGGCACGGAAGTGAAAGTCCGCGACAAGGCCGGTGAGCTTCTCTACGAAGGTCCCTGGGACACTCCGCAGGACAAGGCGGCGGTGGCACCGGAGATCCGGGAGCGGGTGGAGCGTTTGAACTTCAATGGAGACGGAGGCGGACTGCAGTTGCGGTTTCATCACGGCGCATTGCCGCTGCAAGAGGAAGCTGCGCCGGACGCTGCACCGGAAGCCGCACCGGAAGCTGCACCGGAGCCGGAGAAGGCTGCCGAGTAATTATTTTTCGTGACTGTATGAATGTGGTGGAAACCCGGGTCGGCAACGGCCCGGGTTTTTCCTTGGAGCTGGTTCACTTGCGCTTCCTGCCCGGGTCGGTGGCGGGGACCTTGAGTTCGGTCCGGAGACGGTCGAGTTCGGCGGCGAGGGAGCTTTGGATGGCGGCGTGCTCACCGTCGTTGTAGATGCTCTTCAGTTCGTTGGGGTCCATTTCGAGGTCGAAGAGTTCCCACTCGTTCTTCTGGTAGAAGTGGATGAGCTTGAAGCGTCCGTTGGTGACGCCGTAGTGGCGGGCGACCTTGTGTGCTCCGGGGAACTCGTAGTAGTGGTAGTAGAACGAGGTCCGCCAGTCGTGGGGGGATTCGCCCTTGAGGAGGGGAAGGAGGCTGCGGCCCTGCATGTCCTCGGGGATGGCGACCCCGGCGGCGTCGAGGAAGGTTTGGGCGAAATCGACGTTGGAGACGATGGCGTCGTTGGTGGTGCCGGGTTTGATGATGCCCGGCCAGCGGGCCAGGAGGGGGGTCTTGAGGGATTCCTCATACATCCAGCGCTTGTCGAACCAGCCGTGCTCGCCGAGGAACCAGCCCTGATCGGAGGAATAGACGACGAGGGTGTTCTCGGCGAGGCCGCTTTCCTCGAGGTA
Source organism: Verrucomicrobiota bacterium (assembly GCA_027619375.1). Lineage (GTDB taxonomy): Bacteria > Verrucomicrobiota > Verrucomicrobiia > Verrucomicrobiales > Akkermansiaceae > JAPKDA01. The sequence goes on from JAQCFL010000332.1 coordinate 3,068, forward strand.
GTCGAGGACCTCGCCGATACTGTCGTCCACCGATTTCACACAGCGCAGGTAGTCCTTCACGTAGCGCTGGTATTTCCACTGGATGATTTCCTTTTCGGTCATGCCGGGGCGGGCCTTCTCGAAGGCGGCGTTCTTCGGCCCGTAGGCGGCAATCCAGGCCGTCTTTTGTTCCGGGGTGAGGTTGCCGGGGGTGGCGAGTTTCAGGTCGGAGGGGTTGAGGTCGCGCTTGACCTCCATGGCCTGCTCGCGGGCGGCGGAGGTGCGTCCGCTATAGTCGTCCCAGAGGGTTTCCGGCTCGGGGATGGTTTTGTCGTCCAGCCAGTTGAGATACTTCGGGCCGGGCTGCCAGTTGCGGTGGGGGGCCTTGTGCTGGCACATGAGGAGGAAGGGCTTGTCCTTGTCGCGATCCTCCTTGAGCCACTTGAGGGTGAGGTCGGTGATGATGTCGGTGGTGTAGCCGGTGTGGGGCCGCTTTCCGGGGGTCCCGTCCTTCTGTCGGAAGATCATGGGTGGGTTGTAGTAGGGGCCCTGCCCGACGAGGACCTCATAGTGGTCGAAGCCGGTGGGGGTGGATCGGAGGTGCCATTTGCCGATCATGGCGGTCTGGTATCCGTTCTTCTGGAGGAGTTTCGGGAAGGTCTGCTGGGATCCGTCGAAGGTGTTGCCGTTCTGCACGAAGCCGTTGAGGTGGCTGTATTTGCCGGTTTGGATGACGGCGCGGCTGGGTCCGCAGATGGCATTGGTGACGTAGGCCCGGTTGAAGCGCATGCCCCCATTGGCGATGCGGTCCATGTTGGGGGTGGTGATGCGGGAGGGGTCGTAGGCGCTGAGGGCCTGCTGGCAGTGGTCGTCGGTGAAGATGAAGACGATGTTGGGGGGGGCGGCGGCGTGGAGGAGGGCGGCCGGGAGGAAGGCGAGGAGGGAGAGGGGGGAGGGGGGGGGGAGGAGGAGGGGGGAAATTG
>JAQCFL010000333.1 GCA_027619375.1 Verrucomicrobiota bacterium
ATCACTCGGCCACACAACAAATAACCCCGCCCTTCGTCATCGTCTCCAGCACTTCCCCTTCCTTCACCTCCTCCGGCCCCCGCACCACCTTCCCATCCGGGCCAAAGGTGATCGAAAACCCCCGCTCAAACGCCGACTCTGGCCCCAGCGCCTTCACCATCCCCCGCAAGCGCACCAGCTTCGCCTCACTCCCCTCCAAGCGCCGCCGCATCCCATGCCGCAGCTTCAGCTTGATCTGTGCCAGCCCCTCCCGCCGCCGCTCCACCAGCACCAGCGGATGCAGCACCTTCCACGAGGCCCGGTGATCCCGCACCTCCGCCTCCGCTTCGCTCAAGCGATCCTTCACCACCTGCCCCAGCCGTCCGCGCAACTCATCCAACCGCAGCACCGGCTCCCGCAAGGCCTTCTCCGCCCCCCGCGCCAACACCCCCCGCCGCGCATAGCGCAACACATCCTCGCCCCGCCGCAGCGCCTCCAGCACCGGCCGCCGCAGTGCCTCCCGCATCCGCCCCACCCGCCGCTTCAGCTCCTCCCCGTCCGGCACCACCAACTCCGCCGCCGCACTCGGCGTCGGCGCCCGTTCATCCGCCACGAAATCCGCGATCGTAAAATCAATCTCATGCCCCACCGCCGACACCACCGGGATCGGACACGCCGCAATGGCCCGCGCCACCACCTCCTCGTTGAAATTCCACAAATCCTCCAGCGACCCACCGCCCCGCCCCACGATCAACACGTCACAGCGCGGCAGCCCATGCTTCTCCGGCTCCCCCAGTTGCTCGATGGCCCGCGCGATCCCCCGCTCCGCCCCCTTCCCCTGCACCGCCACCGGATACAACACCGCCTTCACCCACGGCGCCCGCCGCGACAACACATTCATCATGTCCTGCAACGCCGCCCCCGTCGGCGAAGTCACCAGCCCGATCGTCCGCGGAAACGCCGGCAGCGCCTGCTTCCGCTCCTGCTCAAAGAGCCCTTCCTCCTGCAACTTCCGCTTCAACTCCTCAAAGCGCCGCTGCAAATCCCCCTGCCCCGCCGCCTCCACCTTCTTCACCACCAACTGTGCCGTCCCCCGCGCCTCGTAGATCGTCACCTCCCCGAACACCCGCACCTGCGCCCCATCCTTCAACGCCTCCCACCCCTCCCGCCGCTTCGCCCCAAACATCGCACACGAAATCTGCGCCCCCTCGTCCTTCAACGAAAAATACGCATGCCCACTCGACTGCATCCGCATGTTCGACACCTCCCCCTCCACCCAGAGCTCCCCGAGCTCTATCTCCAATATATTCCGCATCCGCCGCACCAACCGCGAAACCGTCAGTGCACTCTCCTCCGGCCCCGCATACTGCCGCCCCTGTTCATTCACCCGCATGCGCCCACCCTATTCCGCACCGCCCCCAAAGTGAACCATCCGTTTCGCCAATCTCGCCAAACTGATTCTGATGAAGACGGCATGGCCTGCGATTCTTCATCCCGGAGGGATCAAAGCCATTAGCGCGGGGTCGAGGAACCCGCTTCAGCGGGTGACGACCACCCCGGGAAACGGCGGCCCCAGAAAGGCGAGCACCCCGGAGGGCGTGCCAGCAGCAACCGTTTCACCCTTGCCCTCCCGAGTCTCGTTGTGCCCGTCAGTCCTTTGGCTTCGGAACCTCCACGACAACCCAAGGAGCAACATGAGGCACTGGAGTGTAGTTGTGCTATTCAAATTGTCGGCATTCGTCACCAAACCCCTTTACCCATGCAGCCACTCTCTCTTATTCGCTCCTCTCAAAGCAGGCACACTCGCTCACAACTCTCGGCACCCGAAGTAACTCACATCCCAGCACACTGGTGACTGGGCCGAGGCCCCCCACCCCACCCCGGAGGGATCCCATACGGTAGCCGGTGATATCATCACCGGAACACCGCCATCCCCATCCCCGCCCTCCGGAGGAGTGCCGCAAACCTCCCGCCTCGCCCTCACCTCTCCCGCAGCCCCACGAGCAACCGTAACCAGCTTCACCCCTCAGTCCGCCTCAGTGGCTTGCTCGGCACCAGTTGTCTGTCTGTGGGTTGGTTCTCCAGGAGGCGGGGACGCCGGCGTGATTGGGCCTGATAGCCTAGAAAGGCGAACATCCCAGCCGAGCAGTAAATGTAATTCACGGATTCGCGAAGGGCTATGGTCCCGTAGTAGAGACCGGAATGCCAGGGTGTTCCACCCCATCCATCCCATTGCTCATACTTGCCCACTTTGACATCATCCAAATGCGCACCGATCGCGATTTTATCAACCACCACGATGCTCAGGCTACCCCACCCAATCGCCATCACGCTAGCCCACCACAAGAAATGCCAGAGCCACTTCCGGGGGTAGCACCAGAAGAGAACCGCTGCGCCGAGTGTGACAAAATAGGGAAGCACTGATTAGGGAAGCACTGATCTCTCTGCAACAGCATAGCGGAGGCAGCCGCGTTCCGCAACCCTCGAAGTCGGCCCCCCCAACCGCAGGGAGCGCAACAGGAGCGGCTATTGCGAGTCCAATACCGAGCGGCAAGCCGACCCACCAAGTAGCGACCACACCCCAAAACGATCCGAGAACCGTGGGAAAATCGGAATCTATCAATCGGGATGTACAATCGTAAAATACTCCACGCAAATACGGGCAATGACTTGATCATGAATGATTCCGTAGACGATGGCCGCCGCAACTGACGCAAGGATGATGGCGACGACCTGCATGGGATTTCTTAGGAAATTGAGGTAGGGACACCAGTTGCCCGGTGCCCCTCTCGTAAATTCCTCCGTGCGGAACGACCGCACCGGGCTCCCCGAAGAACGCGCACTCAGTGCAACGCTGATCCCTAACTTGGCTTCAGACTTCATCATACAGGCTTTGAAGCCTGGCGCAATACGGCAACAGGCCATCAGTCCGTCACCCCCTCAAAGCTCGAACCACGGCGGCCGCTCCAGCGCCGATGGGGGCTGCGGCGGTGCCGCCGAAGAGCTGCGCAATCGGCCACATGGAGGCTCCCCCTCCCTGATACGGAACAAAAAATTCGTTGTAGAGTAGCCAGATCAAAAGCCCCAGCCAAGGCACCGCTGCGCCGACTAAAATCGCCCTGCGTCCCCGAAGCCAGACACCACTGAGCGTCCCCGCCAGCGCGGAGAGTAGAACGAGAGTCAGCCAAATTTTCATTCCGAAAGCGACCATTCACTCGCCCAACAATTTGGACCTGTCCGGGCAGGGTCTATCGGTTTCCGGGGAAACCAGTCGGGGGTGCCCCTCTTGCCGACGTTGCAGATCCCGCCCCAACGCCGTGACACTACAACCGTGTTCCTCGGCGATCTCACGCTTGTGCCGCCACACTTCAAGGATCACTTCATCGGCAACTTTCGGGGATGTCTCAGTCGTCTCCATCGCTTTGAAACAGTTCTTCGGGACTGCACATCACTGGCATGTGCAGTCCGCAGGCTTCCACTGCTTTCCGAATTCTATCACGCAGAAACGGGTTCGCAATGTGTTTGAAGTTCCAAGTGACCAGGTAGTCCACGGCGTGTGCCACGCAAATCGCGATATGGAGCGCATCGGAGGCATACCGGGCCGCGACAATCTGACTCCCCACCAGTTGCTCGGCCAGCTCGATGGCGGTATCCGTCAAAGGAAGAACGGCAATAGAATCGAGTAATCTCAGCCGTGCTCGCGCCATTTCTGGATCCCCTCGACCTGCTTCATCAAGCGTCTCGAGTGATGTAAAAAGCTCCGATTCGGAACATCCACTGTCCCACCATTGTCGGGTCGCCTGCTGCCTGGCAGACTGAATCAGACTATCAGTCGGACGAGCGACGTAGTAGCTCGGGACACTGGTTTCGATGTAGCCTGTTGCCATTCTTTGATGCGATGCTGTTCACCTTGCCAGCTTACTGGATCATTCAATCTCTATTCTCTCGACCCCCTCAGAGCAAGAACCCTTCCGAACCTCCGCAACGTTGCACAAACCACCTATGCAGATGGCCCCCCAGCGGGAAGGCTCTCCCACTTACCCAA
>JAQCFL010000334.1 GCA_027619375.1 Verrucomicrobiota bacterium
CAACCCTGCATCCAAGCCAACTCGGCAGCTTATCAGAGCACGATCTATGCCGAACACTGTTGGTTTCCACCTGTCCCGGCGTAGCTCAGCGAAGACGGAACCGCCGCCACGTTTTGTTAGAGGTGGAGGGTGCGGTCGAGGGAGCGGTATTGGATGGCTTCGAGGATGTGGGGGGAGCGGATGTGTTGTTCGGCTTCGAGGTCGGCGAGGGTGCGGGCCACTTTGAGGATGCGGTCGTGAGCCCGGGCGGAGAAGTTGAGGTGTTCCATGGCCTGCTCGAGGAAGGCGGAGCTTTCGCGATCGAGCTGGCAGTGCTCGCGGACGAGTTTGGAGGGCATGGAGGAGTTGGTGGCGAGGCCGGGGAAGTCGCGGAAGCGTTCGATTTGGATCTGCCGGGCGGCGAGGACGCGTTGGCGGATAGTGGCGGAGGATTCGCCCTTGGCGGTGGAGGAGAGGGCGCGGTAGTCGACGAGGGGGACTTCGACGTGGAGGTCGATGCGGTCGAGGAGGGGGCCGGAGATGCGTTGGCGGTAGTTTTCGATCTTGCGGGGATTGCAGCGGCAGAGGCGTTTGGGGTCGCCGAAGTAGCCGCAGGGGCAGGGATTCATGGCGGCGATGAGCATGAAGTTGGAGGGGAAGGTGAGGCTGCCGGCGGCGCGGGAGATGGTGACGTGGCCGTCCTCGAGGGGTTGGCGCATGACTTCGAGGGTCTGGCGGCGGAACTCGGGGAGTTCGTCGAGGAAGAGGACGCCGTTGTGGGCGAGGGAGACCTCGCCGGGGCCGGGATTGCTGCCGCCGCCGAGGAGGCCGGCGTCGGAAATGGTGTGGTGGGGGGCGCGGAAGGGGCGGGTGGTGAGGAAGGCCCTTTTGTTGTCGAGGAACCCGGCGATGGAGTGGATCTGCGTGGTCTCGATGGCCTCGTCCTCGCTCATATTGGGGATGATGGTGGGGAGGCGTTTGGCGAGCATTGATTTGCCCGTGCCGGGAGGACCGACCATAAGGATGTTGTGGCCGCCGGCGACGGAGACTTCGAGGGCGCGTTTGACCTGATGCTGGCCTTTGACGTCTTCGAAATCGACGTCGTAGGAACGCTGCGCTGCGAAGTAGGCGCGGCGGTCGAGGTGGTAGGGGGCGAGGAGTTCCTTGCCGGTGAGGAAGTGCCAGGCCTGGTAGAGGGTATCGATGGGGTAAATCTCGATGCCATCGATGACGGCGGCTTCGGGGGCGTTGGCGCTGGGGAGGAGCAGGCGATTGCGGCCGCGGCGTTTCGCTTCGAGGGCGATGGAGAGGACGCCCTTGACGGGACGGACGGTGCCATCGAGGGCCAGTTCGCCGACCACGGCGTGGCGGTTGAGGTCGGGGAGCGGGGTGCGTTCTCCACAGGCGGCCATGGCGAGGGCGATGGGGAGGTCGAAGGAGGGGCCTTCCTTCTTGAGGTCGGCGGGGGCGATGTTGATGACGTGGACGCCGTTCTCCTTGCGCAGGGCGGAGGAGGTCAGCGCGGAGTGGACACGCTCGGCGGACTCGCGGACGGCGGCATCGGGGAGGCCGACGATGATGGTGCGGGGCTTGTCGGAATGGCGGGCGTTGACCTCGACTTCCACCTCCCGGGCTTCAACGCCCTGAAGGGCGGCGGAATAGATGCGCGTGATCATGCGAACACATACTGTTCATAATGGCAGGTTTTGTCACGCGGGAAGTTGGGTGGGGTTATTGGGCTATTTGGGGGAGGGGGAGATTTTGACCGCGAATGGGCGCGAATGGGCGCGAATTTTGGGGATGGGGGGGGAACTGCGAATTGACGCGGATTTGCGCCAGCTTCGGGCATGGGGAGGGGAGCTTTGGCCGCGAGGGGGAGGGGGCGCAAAGGGCGCGAGAAGGGGGCGGATTTTGGTGTGTGCCACCGATGGTGTGGCTCTTCGGTGGGGGCTTGGTGGGTGATCGGGGATGCGCCGGAACGGACTTCCGGGGGCCATTCGCTGGATGCAATGCAGCGCTATGTTGGGGGAATCCCTCCGAACTGGTTCTTGCGCACTGAAGAAGTGTGCACTATGTTCGTGTGATGAAGAACATCACGCTAAGTGCGGAAGAGGAAGTGATTGCGCTGGCCCGGGAGGAGGCTCGGCGGCGGCAGACGACCCTGAATGCGTTGTTCCGGGTCTGGATCGGAGAGCTGGCACGACGGGATGAGCGGCGTGAGCAAGTCGCCCGGTTGATGGAGGACGCCAAAAAGTATCAGGCGGGAGGCCCCTTTACGCGGGAGGAAATGAATGAACGTTGAGTATTTCCTCGATACGAATGTCGTGGTTTACGCCTTCGACCCTGATCATCCCGAGAAGCAGGCGCGTGCTCATGAATTGATCGTGAGTGACGGGCCTTGGGCGATCAGTTGGCAGGTGGTGCAGGAGTTTTGTTCCGTGGCCCTCCATCGTTTTCAAATCCCCTTGGATACGGCTTACTTGAATGAGTTTCTGGAAGTCGTGTTGGCTCCCCATTGCCAGGTCTATCCGACGCCCTCGATCTGGGCTGCCGCGCTGAAGGTGCGGGAGCAGACTCAATATCGATTTTATGATTCGCTGATCGTTGCCTCTGCCTTGGAGTCGGGGGTGGCGGTGCTCTATTCCGAGGATCTTGAGCATGGGCGGGAGATCGGGGCGCTGAGGATTTCGAATCCGTTTCGCTGAGGTGGGGAGGACAGGAAGGAGGGGAGGGTTTGCCTATGCAGGAGGGGATCGGGAAGGCGCTGATTGTGATCGGGGATGCGGCGGAGACGTTGGATACAATGTATCCCTACCACCGGTTGCAGGAGGCGGAGTTGATCCGGTTGACGCGGTGGTTTTTTGATGAGGGGAAGCCGATCGGCAGTGTGTGTGATGGAATGGAGATCCCGGCGCGGGCCGATCGGGTTGGCGGGACGGCGGTAGTCACAGTTTCTGGGGGGTGATTCCGTTTTCGCTGGGACGCTACGCCAGAACAGGTGGCTCAGGCGAGGCAGCCGGGGCAGTCCTGGGCGTAGTGGCCGGGGGTGAGCTCGACGAGCTCGGGGCGGCGAGTGGTCAGGCACTGGCTCTGGTCGCCGATGGTGTTGCGAGGCTGGAAGGTGCAGTGGTCGGGGACGATGTTGAGATCGGGGGGGAGACCGGGGATGGTGTAGAGGGATTCCCCTTTCTGGTGGGTGGCGGGGATGCTCTTGAGGAGGGCGCGGGTGTAGGCGTGGCGCGGGTTCTTGAAGAGTTCGGCGGAGGGGGCGGACTCGACGATGCGGCCGGCATACATGACGTGGACGATGTCACAGTTCTCGGCGACCACGGCGAGGTCGTGGGTGATGAGGATGGCGGAGGCGCCGAGGTCGCGCCGTCGATCCTTGATGAGGTCGAGGACCTGCTTCTGCACGGTGACGTCGAGGGCGGTGGTCGGTTCGTCGGCGATGAGAATTTCGGGATGGGTGATGAGGGCCATGGCGATCATGACCCGTTGGCGCATGCCGCCGGAGAATTCGTGGGGGTAGGAATGGATGCGCTCGGCGGCGTTGGGGATGCCGACCGCTTCGAGGGATTCGATGGCCTTGGGGAGGGCGGCGCGGCTGCTCAGGCCCTCATGGATTTCGAGGGGCTCGGTGAGTTGCTTGGAGATTTTCAGGTAGGGGTTCAAGGACGTCATGGGGTCCTGGAAGATCATGGAGATGCGGTTGCCGCGGATCTTGCGGAGGTCCTTCTCGGGCATGGCGAGGAGGTCGAGGCCGTCGAAGAGGGCCTTGCCGGAGTGGATGCGTCCGGGAGGTTGGGGGATGAGGCCGAGGAGGCTGTAGCAGGTGACCGATTTGCCGGAGCCGGACTCGCCGACGATGCCGATGGATTGGCCTTTTTCGAGGGTGAAGGAGACATCCTCGGTGGCGTGGACGATGCCGTTGCGGGTGTGGAAGCGGGTGGTGAGGTGTTGGACGTTGAGGATGCTCATGCTTCGCAGTTGTCAGTTATCAGTTATCGGTTATCAGTGGGGAGAGGGTGGGGGTTCCT
>JAQCFL010000335.1 GCA_027619375.1 Verrucomicrobiota bacterium
CCGACATATCCGCGTCCCCTCCCCCGATCCCCCCCACCCGGTCTCCCAGCAACACTTCCTCCCCCGCCTTCTGCCCAAAGACCCCCTCCCGCATGCTCAGCCCACCGCTCTCCGTGCCCATCGGCGCATCAAACCTCGGCGCGGTCGGGATCGAGAACCGCTCAAAGGCATCCAACAGCAAAAAACGCGAATCAAACGCCGGCACCCGCCCCGCAGACTCCTTGGTCACCTCCACCGGATACCCCGGCGGCGCATCCGCCTCCTGCCACGAACGCATCGACTGCAAGGCAGGGATCTTCGGCGGACTGTCATAGACATACGCAAAGGCAATGAACGCCATCCCCAGCAAAACAAGGGAGAGCGTCAGTAGTCGAACGTGGTGCTTGGCCAATGCCATCGATTTGGGGTTCCCCGGAAAGATAACTACGGAACCGGCTCACCCCTTCTTCCACCCGGTCGAAAAACAAAACGGCCCCCTCCTCGCGGTCCTATCAGGCCACTCCCCCCTCCCCTTAAAAGTCCAGGTAGATTTCCGTCCGGCGATTCGCCCTCCGCCCCTCCGGATTGTCTTCCCCGGTGTCCGTCTGGTTCGGGCGCCGCGGCTTCGACTGCCCCAGCGCCACTGTCTTGATCTGCTCCTCAGCCACCCCCCCGCTCACCAAAAAGTCCTTCACCGCCATGGCCCGCGTCGCCGAAAGCCCCCGGTTGTATTCCTCCGATCCCAAGGCGTCGGTGTGCCCGGAAATGGTCAGCGTCTTGCCTTCGTCGGTCTGCAGCAACAACGCCACGATCTCCAACTGCCGCTTCGTCCGCGCCGTCAGCTCATTCTCATCAAACTCAAAATAGAGAATCAGGGTGTCCCCACCCTCCGGATTGCGAATCAGCGGCGTGTAGTAAACATCCCCCCCCGCCACCCGGTCCGCATAGTCCGCCAGCAGGGTGTCCAGATTGATCTCCGTCACCCGCCACGCACTCTGCGCATCGGCCCGCTGCACGGAAATGCCGAACTGCGCCGTCTGCGACCCGTCCCCCACCTCCACGTTCGCCAGGAACGCCGCCGTGGTGTCCCGGTGAAACAAGGCCCGCAACGGCTTCTGCGTCCGCAAGCGATAGTCGCCCTCCTCAAAAATGATGCACAGTCCCGCGATCTTCGCATCCGAAACCTGCTCCAGATCCACAAAGGACTTCGCCGATTCGAAATCCTGCGTCAGGGCCGCCTGCAAGAACGCATCGGTGATCCCCAACGCATCCACCAACACGGCCCGCGGGATGGTCGCCCCGGGTTCCAACACCGGTGGCAGCATCACCTTCTCCACCGCCCACTTGCCATTCAGGTTCCGCTGCAGGTCGAAATAGATCCGCGATCCATAGTCGTCATCCAGATTCAGCGCCCAACGCGCCCGGCGATTGATCTCCAACTCGCCGATCTCGCTCACCGGCCGATCCTCCTTCAACTTCACCGCACCCTCCGCAGCCATGGCGCTCAGGCGGGCCAACTGCTCCGGAATCAACGCCTTGTCGCCGATCAATTTTGCCGCCCCCGGCACGTCGCCCTTCTCCAGGCTCCGCCCGATCTGCTCCACCAAAGTCTCCGGATCCACCGCCGTCACCCCCACCCCAATCGTCTTCAAAATCTCCGCCGGCCCCTCTTCCACCACCTCCTCGGGATTCGCGCCCGGCACCTCCGGCATCGGCGTGACCACTCCCGCCGGCTCCACCGGCGCGGGTTCCACCGCCACCACCGGCTTCTCCGCCCGGCCATTCATCCAATAAATGACCCCACCACTCAACAGACCAAAAATCAGGAGAAGGATGGGGAACGCCTTGGAAGAGCGCGATTCGTAGGGCTCGTAAGACATGGCCGGTTCGGTTCGGTGGGAGGGACAACCCCTCATGCGTCAACGTGCATCATTACGGCGCAGGGTCAATGCGTTCTATCGCGAGGTCTCCTCACTGCGCGGCACCGCCGGAAACACCACCCGGAACGGCGCCGGCCCCCGCTGCCCGATCAGCACGGTCTGCTGCACCGCCGCCGAGGCCAGCAAGGTCGCATAAAATTGCCCCGCCGAGGTCACCCGCGCTCCATTGATGCTCAATATCACGTCATACTTCTGCAGCTGGTTCTTGTCCGCCAAACTCCCCGCCGCCACCCCCGAAATCCACACCCCCTGCGCCCCGCGCATCCGGTCCACCATCTCGAAGTCCTGCACCTGCAACCCGATCGCCTGCGCGATTTCCTGATCACTCGGACTCCGACTCCCCGGCTCCTCCCGCACATTGGCCAACGCCTCATCCGCATCCACCACCGTGCTCTCCAACTCCTTTTCCTCGCCGGCCCGCCATACCTTGACCGCCACCTTCTTGCCCACCGTGGTCCGCTGGATCAGGTTGAACAAATGTCCGCGGTTCAGCACATCGTGTCCGTCGTAACCCACGATGATGTCCTTCTCCTTCAACCCCGCCTCCTCCGCCGGCGACTCCGGGATCACCGCCAACACCGCCGCCCCCTTCGTGTCGTCGTAACCGAGAACCTGACGGATCTGCGGCGACAAATCATCCGCCTGAATCCCCAAATACCCCCGCACCGGCCGACCCCGCTTCAAAATCTGCTCAAAGGTCTCCTTCACATCGTTCGCCGGGATCGAAAATCCCACCCCGTGAAACCCCCGGTTCTGCATGTCCGGTGAGTAAATCGCCACGTTGATGGCAATGATCTCCCCAAACAAATTCACCAACGGCCCCCCCGAATTGCCCGGATTGATCGCCGCGTCCGTCTGGAACAGATCGCGCTGCGTGTCGGAGATCGACCGCTCCTTCGCGGAAATGATCCCCTGCGTGATCGTTTCCCCCAGGCCGAAGGGATTGCCGATCGCAAAGGCCAACTGCCCCGTCTGCACCAGGTCCGAGTCGCCGAAACTAATGGGCTGAAACTCCACATCCGGCGCATCAATGCGCAACACCGCGATGTCCAGCGTCCGGTCCGATCCGATCAGGTGCGCCGGATAGGTCTTCTGGTTGTGCAGGGTCACCCGGATCTTCCCGCGGTCCTCGATGACGTGGTTGTTGGTCACCACATGCCCCTCCTTGGTCACGATCACTCCCGAACCCGCCCCGGTCACCTGCGACTGCCGCTCCCACACCTGTCCCCACAAATCCCGCAGCCGCTCCTTCTTCACCCCGGCCGTGTCGATGCTCACCACCGAAGGCACCACCGCCTCACTCAACCTCGCATACTCCTTGTTCAGCCGCGCCAGCATCTCCACATCATCGATGTTCAACGGCGGATCGTCCGGCAGCGTGAACTCCTCCGGTTTGAACTGCCCGCCCTCCTCCTGGCTCCACGGCCACATGTCGGAAAGCGACTCGCCCCCCTGCATGCGACGCAGCACAAACACCGCCAAGAAGGCGAGGAGGAACACAAACAGCAATATCGAGAAGCGCCGGAATCCGTCGTTCATCAGCAAAAAATTAGGGTGGCCGCAAAGCATGCCCCCGGATCCCCCTCCGGGAAAGCGGAATTTCCGATAACCCTTAGCGCCTCCCCCGCAACTCCCCAAAAGCCAGCCCCAACGCCGCCGCCGTGTCCCCTGCCAACAACGATTCCTCCGACTGCCCCCACCGGTTCACCGCCATCTCCGAAGCCCGGCCCGCCAACCACGCCCCCGCACAGGCCGCCGGCACCGCCTCCATCCCCTGCCCCAGCAGCGCCGCCACCAACCCCGTCAGCACATCCCCCTGCCCCCCGCCCGCCATCCCCGGCGTCCCCGTGCTGTTGTAGTGCAATGGCTCGTCCCGCTCCGTCACGACGGTCCGCGACCCCTTCAACAACAGCGTCACCGGAAAGCCCTCCACAAAATGCCGCGCCGTGGCCGCCCGATCCAACTCCTCCGCCCCCGGAAAAAGCCGCAGCAACTCCCCCGGATGCGGCGTCACCACCATCCCCTCCCGCAAATGCTTCTCCGGCCCCTCCGCCGCGACGAGATTCAGCCCATCGGCATCCAGCACCACCGGT
>JAQCFL010000336.1 GCA_027619375.1 Verrucomicrobiota bacterium
AAGACTGGTAGGGGACGGTCGCTCCGCGCCGTCCGGTGGGGTTGGCTCATCGAGAACCACTTGAAACCGGTCACGTTCGGGACCCCGCTGATCGACGCTTCATGCCGGGGGGAGGGCGGAGGTCAGGGTGGGACGGAGGGTTTGGGGTGGGACGGAGGGGTTGGGGAGGAACGGAGGTGGAGCCGCCGACCCCTCGCAGAGGGGCCGCTACGCGGATGGAAGGAGGAGGGCGGGCGACCGGGACGGTCACGCCACTGGGGAAGCGGAGCGGAGGTCAGGGGTGGGACGGAGGGGTTGGGGTGGAACGGAGGTGGAACCGCCGACCCCTCGCAGAGGGGCCGCTACGGGGATGGAGGGGGAAGGGCTGGCGACCGGGACGGTCACGCCACGGGGGGAGGCGGTTGGGCGGTTCGGTCTTCGCTGAGCGACGCCGGGACAGGTGGGAAACCGCCGCCACGCTGGGGGGCTACTTCTTGTCCTTGCTGGGGTCGAAGTAGATTTTGATGTCGGCTTCCTTGGTGCCGAGGAGTTCCTGGGCGCGGAGGAGGGCGTCGCGGGTGGAGATGTTGGGATTGGAGGGGTGGTAGAGGAAGAGGTTGGTCTGGCCTTCGGAGCGGATGCAGCCTTCCTGGAGAGTGAGGAGGACGCCGGATTGTTTGAGGACCTTGTAAACCTCGCGGGTGGCGCCGGAAATGAGGACGTGGCGGCCGTGGCTGCGGGTGTAGCGGATGAGGTCTTCGAGGGCCATGACGCTGGTGGCGTCGAGGTGCCGGGCGTTCTTGAGGCGGAGGATGATCACCTTGAGGTTGTCATCGATGACGATGCGCTGGACCTGAGTGCGGAAGAGTTCGGCGGCGCCGAAGAAGAGGTCGCCTTCGACGTGGACGATGGAGATGGCGGGGTTGGGGCGTTTGCGTTTGGCATCGAGTTCGCGGAGGTCGCCGGAGTCGCTGATTTCGTATTCGATGAGGTGGGGGGTGGAGGCTTTGCGGAGGAAGAGGGTGATGGAGAGGGCCACGCCGATGAAGATGGCGGCGTGGAGGGGGGCGACGAGGGTGGCGAGGAAGGTGAGGATGAGGACGGCGGCGTCGTCGCCGGTGGAACGGAGGCAGATGCGGATGAGGCGGCGGTTGATGAGGGGGGCGGCGAGGGCGATGACCAGGGCGGCGAGGGCGGCTTTGGGGACGTGGGTGAGGAGGGGGACGAAGGCGAGGAAGAAGACGCCGGCGAGGCAGAGGAGTCCGCTATAGACCGAGGCGAGACGGGTGCGCGCTCCGGAGTCGTAGTTGAGGGCGGAGCGGGTGAGGGAACCGGAGGCGGGCATGGCAGCGAAGACGGAGGTGACCACGTTGGCCATGCCGACGGAGAACATGTCCTGGTTGATGTCGGGTCGGTCGCCGGTGCGGGAGGCGAGGGTTTTCGACATGACGGTGTTCTCGAGGGAGGCGAGGAAGGCGATGGCGAAGGCCACGGCGGTGAGGAGGGTGATTTGATCGAAGAGGCTGGCGTAGGTGGTGCCGGGGAGGCGGGGGTGGAGATCGGAGAGGGAGAAGGGGGCGAAGGTGGCGATTTCGTGGAAGCCGGAGGCGGGGAGGAAGGCGGCGAGGGCCCAGTTGAGGAGGGAGGCGGCGAAAAGAGTGATGGCGAAGTTGGGGAGGGTGCGGAATTTCCTCTGGAGGAGGAGGAAGAGGGCCAGGGTGAGGATGCCGAGGGCGAGGGGCTGCCAGTGGGTGGAGGCGAGGTGGCTGCCGAGGTTGAGGACGAGGTGGACGAAGGTGCGGCCTCCGCCGACATCGAGGGCGTCGGCGATGCCGAGGAGGTGTTTGAGTTGGTTGGCGATGATGAGGGTGGCGGCCCCGGAGATGTAGCCGACGAGGACGCTGCGGCTGATGAACTGCAGGAGTTCGGCGACTTTCAAGAGGGCTCCGAGGATGCAGAAGATGCCGACCATGAGGCAGAGCAGCGGCATGAGGCTGAGTTTGACGGCGCCGGTGATGCCGGCCCCGGCAAAGAAGGAAAAGACCATGAGGGCGGTGGCATTGGTGGGGCCGAGGATGGTGTGCCGGGAGCCGGCGAACATTGGGGCGATGATCGAGGCGATGGCGGAGCTGGCGATGCCATAGACGATGGGGAGCTCGGCAATGGCGGCGAAGGCCATGCCCTGGGGGAGGGCGAGGAGGGCGACGTTGAAGGCGGCCCGGCCGTCGGCTTTGAATTTTTCCCTGCTGTATTTGCGGAAGGTGCGGCGGATGGGGAGGGGGTTGAGGCCGTTGTCCAGAAAGAAGCTCCGCAGGGCCCGGGTGATCGAGCGGAAGAGGCGGGAACCGGATTGGGCCATGGGAGCTTAGCGATGAGAGGCGCGACGGAAGAGCCAGACGCCGAGGAGGAGGCAGGCCACGTTGGGCAGCCAGACGAGGGAGGCGATGAGGGTGAGGGAGGATTTCTCGAAGGGATCTACGAAGAGCATGCCGCTGAAGTAAACGGCGGCGACGAGGAGGCTCATGAGAAAGCCGGCGGAAGTTTCCTTGCGCTGACCGCTGATACCGAGGGGGATGCCGATGAAGGCGAAGGCGAGGCAGGCGAGGGAGAGGGAGCGGCGCTTGTGGAGTTCCACCTGGAAGTCCTTGCGGAGCTGGGGGGGGAGGTCCACGTCGTCCATGTGCGCGGTGAGTTCGGTGTTGGTGAGTTCCTCGACGCGGGCCTTCTTGGTTTTGGTGTTGGACCAGTCGATGAACCAGGGTTCGGCTTCTGCCGCGGTGGCGAGTTCCATGGTGCCGTCCTTTTTGGTGGTCTCGATATGGGCGGCAGTGAGGGTGAGGATGAAGAGCTTTTGCTCCATGTCGACCTTGAGGTCGACCTCGCCGGCGTGGACGTAGGAGGTGGCCTTGGCGTCGCGGTCGTTGCTGGAGAGTTGGTAGAGGTGAAAGCCGTGGAGGGAGTCGCCCTCGCGATCCTCGATGTAGACCTTTTGTCCGGGGAACTTGGCCTGCACGACTCCGGGGTTGAGGAAGACGGAGGGGTCGCGGGAGAGCGCCTCGTAGAGAAGGGATTTCTGGGCGGCGGTGGCGCGGGGGGCGACGGTGCCGCTGATCCAGTAGGTGAGGGAGGAGAAGAGGATGCCGAGGACGATGACGGGGGCGGCGATGCGGCCGAGGCTGACCCCGGCCATGCGGAGGCTGATGAGTTCGTTGTGGCTGGAGAGGCGGCCGAAGCCGAGGAGGACGGAGGCGAGGAAGCCCCAGGGAAGGGTGAAAATGAGGGAGAAGGGGAGGATATAGAGGATGAATTTCCCGACCAGAGAGAGGGGCGCGCCGTGCTCGACGAGGTAGGGCCGGATCTCTTTCATGATCTGGCTCATGACGAGGACCACCGTCAGGAGGGAGACTCCAAAGATCGTGCCGAAAAAGATCTGCCAGCCGATATAGCGGTCCGCGATGCGCATCTGGGGGGGAGCCTAGGGGATCGGGAGGCCCACGACAAGCCAGCGGACGCGGGAATAAGGATCGGGTGCTTTCTTTTGACAGCGGGGAATGGCCCCCTAGAGTCGGCGGTGGAGAGTGACGCGTGCCTGGTGGTCGCCGCGGTCTTCAAAACCGTTGGAAGCGCTGAGCGGTTCGGTGGGTTCAATTCCCTCCCTCTCCGGCTATTTACGCCTATTTTTGTAGGGTTTTATGAGAGGGATACCGGGAGGATACCAAGCTTGTTCTTCCCGGGCCTTGACGTGGAGCCAATGACCGAAAAAATCGAGTGTTCCGTGGGGATTCCGGAGAAGCAAACCCTAGCAACCCGAGGCGCGCCTTTAAACCCTGACCGCAAAACGGGGGAAGGACCCGCCGATGACGAGGTTGCCGAGTCGGCGGGGAATCTGACGGCTAGGAACTTCTTCCAAGTTGCGTTTCGGCGCTCAAAAGTTTTTGCGCACACCTTGTAAGCACCTCGTCCCAGACCTAACTTTGAAAAAGGCCCGAATAGATTCCTTGATGCCCCGGCGGGGGGGGGCTGCCAT
>JAQCFL010000337.1 GCA_027619375.1 Verrucomicrobiota bacterium
CTTCCTCATCCCACAAGGCAAGGCCTTCGAAGCCACCAAAGGCAACCTCCGCCAGCGCGCGGCCCTCGGTGCCGCCCGTGTCCAGCGCGAAGCCGAAGAACTCTCCAAAGCCGGCGCTCTCGCCAACAAGATCGGCAAGGCCCGCCCCAAGTTCACCCTCGAGACCGGCCAAGGCGGCAAAGCCTTCGGATCCGTCACCTCCATGGACATCCACAACAAGCTCGAAGAGGCCGGCATCACCGTCGATCGCCACGCCATCAAACTCGACAAGCCGATCAAGACCGCCGGCAAGACCGACATCGAAATCCGCCTCCACCCCGACATCGTCGCGACCCTCAGAGTCACCGTCGAGACCGAGGAAAAAGGCGCCGAGTAACCCCCTCAACAATTTCCCCAAAAATGCGGACCGCCGAAAGGCCGTCCGCGTTTTTTGTGCGAAAAACTTACTCACACCCCATTCCCATCTTACCCACGTTGACTCCCCCGCCCCTTCCACCCACCCTCTCCCCCACATGGCATCCGACGGTCCCACCTACAAAGACGACAAGAGCGCTCCCCGCCTGCAAGTCTTCAAACAAGACGACGCACCCGGCAACATCCGCGCCCTCCCCAGCGCCGTCGGTCCGGAACGCAGCGTCCTCAGCTCCATGATGCAGGAGCCCGCCAACTTCATCGGCCACGCCGTCGAGGAACACCTCACCCCCGACCACTTCTACGTCCCCGCCCACGGCACCCTCTACAAGGTCCTCCTCGAACTCTACGAAAAGGACCGCCCCATCGAACTCGTCTCCCTCACCCAAACCCTCGCCGACCGCAGCCTCCTCGAAAACATCGGCGGCCCTTCCGAACTCACCAACATCTACACCTACGCCCCCACCGGCGCACACTTCGACTACCACCTCGGCATCGTCAAATCAAAGTTCCTCCTCCGCTCCGTCATCTCCTCCTGCACCGAATCAATCAGCGGCGCCTACGAGGAACCCGATGACGTCCCCGGCTTCCTCGACCAGGTCGAACAAAAGGTCTTCGCCATCAAGGAAGGCTCCGAAGTCCAGGGCGAACTCAAGGCCAAGGACCTCATCGGCGAGGTCCTCGAAATCATCGAACAGTTCGCCGCCGGTGAACGCGGCATGCAGGGCATCCCCACCGGCTACCCCGACCTCGACTCCATGGGCGGCGGCATGAAGCCCGGCGAAATGTTCATCATCGCCGCCCGCCCCTCCATGGGAAAAACCTCCTTCATGATGAACATCGTCGAGCACATCGCCGTCGATCTGGGACTCCCCTCCCTCGTCTTCTCCTGCGAAATGAGCGCCCTCCAGATTGTCCAGCGTCTCCTCTTCGCCCGCGCCAAATTCCCCCTCTCCAACCTCAAACCCGGTTTCCAGCTCACCCGCGGCGAACTTCAACGCATCCAGACCGCCTCGAAGGAGCTCATGGACGCCCCCCTCTTCATCGACGACACCCCCGCCATCTCCATCGGCGACGTCCGCGCCAAGGCCCGCCGCAAAAAACGCGACGAAGACATCCAGTTCATCGCCATCGACTACCTCCAGCTCATGCGCTCCAAATCCCGCCAGGCCGAATCCTCCCGGGAGCGGGAAATCGCCGAGATCTCCGCGGGCCTCAAGGCCATCGCCAAGGAACTGCAGATCCCCATCATCGTCCTCGCCCAGCTCAACCGCGGACCCGAACAACGCGGCGGCACCCCCCGCATGTCCGACCTCCGCGAGTCCGGCTCCATCGAGCAGGACGCCGACATGATCGGCCTCCTCTATCGTCAGGAATACTACGCCGACAATGAGGAGGAACGCGAGGAATCCGGCGGCATCGCCGAACTGGTCGTCGCCAAAAACCGAAACGGCCCCACCGGCAACGTCCCCCTCACCTTCATCAAGGAACTCATGCGCTTCGAATCCAGCGACCGCCGCGTCGACCCGGAGTAAGGACCGACCACACTTTTTTCGTGGCGGGCCCTCCAAAAAAACTCAAGATCCCCGCCATGTCCGCACTGAAAAATACACTCCTCCTGCTCACCCTCCTGTGCGCAGCCACCCACGGAGGAATCTTGTTCGACATGCCCGAAGGCTGGGCCGAACTGGACATCCAGCGCCCCAACCCCACTTCGAACGTCGACTTTGAAGTCTATGCCCTGAAGGAGGGCGGAGTCAGCCTCACCGCGACCCGGCAGGCCCTCGTTGCAAAAACGACGCGAGATGCCGAAGAAACGGTCCGGGGCACCCTCGACTCCATGATCCTCAAGGGATTCGAAGTCACCTCCACATCCTCAACGATGGTCCAGGGACTCGAAGCCCGTCACCTCCAGGGCACCTTGCCCAATCCCGAGGAAGACGGACGAATCGTCGTCGATACATACCTGGTCTTTACCTCCACCTCCCTCGCAGGTGCCACCATCTCACAACATCCCGATGCAGTGGTCCCCGGCAGAGCCGAGTCCCTTCTTTCCCACCTCAAAATCCCCGGCTCGCCGGTCTCCCTCTATCCCGCCCCCCCTTCAGACATCACCCAGACCGCCAACTACAAGGTCGGCTAGCTCGTCGGCCGAGTCGCCGTCTTCGTCTTCATGTTCGGAGCAGCGGCATTGCTCGTCCGATTTCTCATCAAGAAGAGCAGGTCCACCCCGTGACCCGCCTCAAGCGCCCCTCCCACCCCCTCAGCCGCAAGCCATGGAACTCTCCGTCCCTGAAGGGGACAGGGCACAAAACGAATGGCTTCAGCCATGGAACCCGGCCTCGCCCCAACTCCCCATCCTGAAGGGATGGCGGCACCCCCCCCGGTCCCGCCTCAACCCCTCGTCCACACACGCCGCGCAGCCCTCCCGCACCCTTCAGGCACCCGACCTTCTGACCTTCTGACCTGCGACTGGACCTAAATCACCTTCGTCACCCCCGGTATCGCACACGGATACAAGCCGTCCGGCCCCGCCTTCGGCCCCGGATCCTTGTCCCAGCCATACTCCTTCGGCATGATCGATATCTCCGACGCCAGCGCCTGATCCCACTTCAACTCCTGGCCCGAATAGGTCGCCATCCGACCAAAAATCGCCGTCATCGTGCTGTCCGCCGTGTAATAGGCGTCGTTCTTCGGCAAATCCTCCCGGATGTGACGATACAATTCGTTGTGCTCGATCTGATACGCATTCGCCTCCTCACCCGCCGGTGCGCCCTTCGCCGTCCAGATCGTCTTGCCATCCATGTCCACAATGCGCCCGGGATACGCCGTCCCCTTCGATCCCACGATCACCTCCGTGACGCGACTCATCGTCCCCTTCTGGTGGCGACACTGCGAATTGGTGATCGCCCCGCTCTCATGCGTGAACTCCACGTAGTGGTGATCAAAAGCCTCCCCAAAGTCCGGCCCGATCCGCGTCTGCCGGCCACCCATCCCCTGCGCCTTCTTCGGCGGCCCTCCCATGAACCAGTTGGCCACATCGATGTTGTGCACGTGCTGTTCGCAAATGTTCTCCCCGCACAGCCACGTAAAGTAATACCAATTCCGCATCTGATACTCCATTTCCGTCATCCCCTCCTTGCGCTCCCGCACCCAGACGCCGCCGCCATTCCAATAAACCTGCGCCGCAATCACGTCCCCGATCATTCCGCCCATCACTTCTTCATGCGTCTGGATGTAGTTGTGCTGATAACGCCGCTGCAATCCGCACGCCACCTTCAGCTTCTTCGCGTCCGCTTCCTTCGCCGCCGCCAGGACCCGACGGATCCCGAAGGCATCCGTCGCCACCGGCTTCTCCATGAAGACATGCTTCCCCTTGGAAACCGCATACTCAAAATGCTCCGGACGGAATCCCGGAGGCGTCGTCAGAATCACCACATCCGCCGCGTCAATCGCCTCCTGATAGGCGCCGAACCCCACAAACCTCCGCTCCTTCGGCACATCCACCTTGTCCCCGAAGGCCGCCTTCAGGCTCCCATACGCCCCATCCAAATTGTTCTCAAACGCATCCGCCATCGCCACCAACTTG
>JAQCFL010000338.1 GCA_027619375.1 Verrucomicrobiota bacterium
AGGGGGAGGGAGCTTTGCGGGAGGGTGGGGCTTACTTCACGACTTTCAGGATACCTTTCATGAGCATGAAGTGGCCGGGAAAGGTGCAGACGAATTCGTAGTTGCCGGGGGAGGTGGGGGCGGTGAATTCGATGGTTTGTTCCTGGCCGTTGTCGAGCATGTGGGTGCCGGCGAGGATCTTGTCGCTTTCGGGGCGGAAGTCCTTGTCGAAGCCTTCAGCTCCCATGGCCATGGCGGCGGTGCCGATTTCCACGGAAGATCCGGGCATGACGACGAGGAGGTTGTGGGGCATGAAGTCGGGGTTGGCGAAGGTGAGCTTGATCTTCTTGCCGGCCTTGATGGTGAGTTCCTTGGTGTCGTAGCTCATCCGCTCGGGGATTGTGGCGATGCGAATTTCGGTGAGTTGGGCGGAGTCGGAGAGGATGCCGGATTTCTGGGCGGCTTCCTCGTGAGCCGTGACCGGTTCCTCGGCGGCGGTGTCCTTGGTGGGATCGGCGGTGAACCAATGGTGCTGCACGGTTTGTGCGGCGACACGGGCGTGGGGTTCGGGGGACTGGAGGAGGTCGGCGAGGAGCGTGGTGTTGCGGACGTTGTGGGACTGGAAGACCCAGAGGCCCTCGAGGAGGTGGTGGGCGTCTTCGGCCTTCCTGGGATCGAACCGGCTCATCCACTTCGTGCAGGCGGCGACAACCTCCTTGGTGGGACGGGCGCTGAGTTCGACGCGGGTGCGGTGGCGGACGCCGTCGATGGGGTGTTCGAGGTTCTTCATGAGTTCCTCGAGGGAGGCCCCGGCAATTTTGACGGGCTTTTGCAGGGGGAGGGTCTTGTGGGTGATGCGGAAGATGCGGCCGTGTTGGTGGTCGCGATGGGGGTCGCGGATGTTGTGCTGCATGTGGCCGATGATGACGTTGGCCCAATCGGAGACGTAGAGGCCGCCGTCCTCGCCGAAGACGGCGTCGGTGGGGCGGAAGTTCTTGTCGCCGCTGAGGAGGAAGCCGCGGGAGGTCATCTCCTGTCCGCCCATCTCGACGGTGAGTTCGGCACCGGAGGGTTGGCCCCAGACTTCGCCGAGTTTGCGGCCCTCGCCGCCATCGCGGTTCAGGTCATACTGCTTGATGCCGAGGAAGCCGATGGAGTTGCAGATGAGGAAGTCCTGCTGCATGTCGGCGGGGAAGTTTGCGCTGGAGACCACCGCGTTGGCGGGGACGGGGCGGACTTCCTTGTTGAGGAGGTTGTGCATCTTCCAGCCGTTGCCTTCCGGACGGACCTGGTAGGCGCGGCCGCCGGTGCCGTCGGTGGCGTAGTGGTAGCCCCAGAAGTCGAAGGCGATGCCGTGGGGGTTGGGGCTGTTGTCGGCGTGTTTGGCGATGGTGTAGCGGCGGGGGTCGAAGCGATACATGGCGCTGCTGCCGCTGTGCATGGAGGGGCCCCAGGGATGTTCGATGTTGTTCTGGAGGAAGACGCCGCTCTGCCAGTAGATGCCTCCGTCGGGGCCGAGGATGAGGTTGTTGGCGCCGTGGTGCGTGTCGGCGGAGCCGATGCCGCTGAGAATGACGTAGCGTTCGTCGGCCACGTCGTCGCCGTCGTTGTCGCGGAGGAAGATGAGGTTGGGCTGGGAGGAGACGATGACGCCACCGTTCCAGAATTCGAAGCCGAGGGGATTGTGGACCTTGGCGAATTCGGTGACCTTGTCGGCCTTGCCGTCCTTGTTGGTGTCCTCGAAGATGAGGAGGGCGTCGTCGATATTGCGGATGGGTTCCTGTTTGGGATAGGTCGGCCAGACGGCGGCCCAGAGGCGGCCCTTGCCATCGACCTGCATCTGGACGGGGTTGACGAGTTGGGGGAAAGTTTTTTCATCGGCGAAGACATTGGCCTGGAAGTCTTCGGGGACGGCCATTTTGGCCAAGCTTTCGGCGCTGCCGAGGTATTGGACGGAGCCTTCCTTCTGGGCGCTGGACATGTTGCCCTTGCCGCCGACGTTGGAGACGACGGGGATGGGGGCGGGGACGTTGTCGTCCTTCACGGTGAAATCCCCGCCGCTGGCGCGGGCCCAGATTTTCTCATCCCGGTTGGCGGTGAGGACATCGAGCATGAGGAGTTCCTGGCGGAGGACATCGCCATTGGTTTGTTCGCCCACGAAATGGAGGGTGGAGCGGCCGCCCCAGATGTCGTTGCCATCGACGGCGCGGTAGCGGTCGAACCAGTGGGAGTTCTTATCGAGGACTGCTTCGCGGAGGGAGCTGAGGCTGTCGGTGGCGGGGATTTCCTGACCGAGGAGGGCCTTGCCGATGACCTCTCCCATGAGGCGGTTGCCTTCCGTGTTGAGGTGGATGCCGTTGATGGTGAGGGGGGCGGCGGTCTTCGCGTAGAGTTCCTGGCCGGGGTGGAAAAGGTCGACGAAGGTCACGCCGCTCTTTTCTGCGGCGGCTTTGGTGGCCTCGGTGTATGCGGCGAGGCGCTTGTTGTTGGCGACGCCGTCGGGGAGATTCTTGCTCTCCAGGTTTTCGTGGGGGATGGGGCTGAAGAGGACGATGCGGGGGAAGCTTTTGCCGTTGGGTTGGTGGGCGCGGATGTTGGTGACGAGTTCGACGAGTTTGTTGGTGTAGTCGGCGGGGTTGTTGTCGAAGCTTTCGTTGTAGCCGAAGAAGACGAAGACGACATCGGCCTTGATGTGTTGGAGGTAGTCATCGACCGAGGTGAAGCCGTGGTTGCGCGGGTAGGAGTTGGTTCGGTCGCCGGGGTAGCCGAGATCACGGAAGCGGAGCTTCTTGCCGACCAATTTGCTTTGCAGGATCGTTTCCATCCAGCCGTCATACTGCATGCGTTCGGCGAGGCCGTTGCCGATCATTGCGACCGTGTCTCCGTTCTGGAATGCGAATGGGGAGGGGTCGCGGTAGTCGGCGGGGACCTCGACGGCGGCATTGGCCCGGGGAGGGCCGCTGGCGGCTCCGCTGGCGGCCTTGCCGGGTTTGCCGTCGTGGGTGAGGAGGAGGGGTTTGTCCCGTTTGCCGGGGGTGAAGGTGATGGAGCCTTCGGGGGCGGGGTTCTTCTCGCTGATGAAGACGGGTTGGCGTTTGGCGTCGAGGATGGAGAGGGTGAACTTGTCGAGTCGCCCGGCGAAGCCTTCGGCGCGGTTCCAGATCTGGATTTGGTCGATCCTGTAATCCTTGCCGAGGTCGAGTTCCCACCAGACGGCCTTCTTTTGGCCTTCGTCGGTGTGGGTTTGGCCGCCGCCGGTGTAGGCGGGGTTCTTGTTGCCATCGATGGCGCGTTCCGGATTGCCGCCTGATCCGACGCTCGATTGGGTGGCTTTGCCGGTTTTGGCGACATTCTGGCCGCCGGAGATGATTTCGACCTCGGCGAGGGTGAGGATGCCGCCCTGGGGGAGTTCGATGCGGACGAATCGGCCGGTATCGCTGGTGGTGAGATTTTTGGCGGAGGCGGGAGAGAGGAGGGCGGTGCCGACGGCGAGGATAGTGGGAAGCCAGTGTTTGCTCATGGGTAGGACGAAGGGAAGGATACGAGGCTGGGATGGGGACGTTTCAATTGGAAGGCAGAAAACGGGAATGGACGCGGGTTGGGGGCGGGATGGGGGCAAATCGATCATTGAAAGTGGGGAGGGGGCGGAGATGATCGGGGGTTCTTACCCTTGCTGAATGATGATGAATCGTCTGCTGATTGCTGTGTTGGTGTTGGTGTCTGGATCTGTCCGGGGGGCGGATGGGTTGCTGGGGTATTACCGGGAGCCGACCCTGCATGGGGAGGTGATTGTCTTTCAGGCGGAGGAGGATCTGTGGAGGGTGCCGGTGGCGGGTGGGGTGGCGCAGCGGTTGACGACGCACCTGGGGCGGGAGGGGGCGCCGGTGCTTTCGCCGGACGGGAAGAGCATCGCCTTCACGGCCTCGTATGAGGGGCCGACGGAGATCTACACCATGCCGGTGGAGGGGGGGCGGCCGACGCGGCGGACGCATGAGGGACTGGGGGG
>JAQCFL010000339.1 GCA_027619375.1 Verrucomicrobiota bacterium
CCTTTTGGGCCGGCCAATTTGGGAGGCTGTTATCGGGGGGCGATGGCGACGAAGGTGCCTTCGAACTGGGCGGCGGGGGAGCCGGCGGCGAAGATGGTGCTGCGAAGCTTGATGCGGCCGATGCCTTTTCGCTGGAGGCTTTTGAGGAAGTGCTGCCATTGATCGCGGTCGGGTCCGGGGCTGATCGCGGCGAAGTCGGAGTCGATGGGCTCGTTGTAGGCCATGGAGTTGTTTTGGATGACGATGCGGGCGGCGGCGTGAGGGGTGTTCTGCAGGCAGAGGTGGACGACGGACCAGGCGGAGACGATGGCGAGGGCGGAGGCGCTGCCGCCGAAGACGGTGTTGCGGTGGTTGATGTTCGGGGAGAGCGGGGCGGAGAGGTGCACGGCATCGACGCCGCACGAGACGACCCGGATCGCCATGGCGGCGGTGAGCGGGATGTGTTCGTGCAGGTAGCGCTGGAGGTGCGGGGGAGTCATCAGATTTTGTCGAGGGCGGTGCTCATGACGGTGAGGGTGTCGTCGAGGTCGCCGATGGTGTGGGCGAGGGAGAGGAAGCCGGTTTCGTAGGGGGAGGGGGCGAGGTAGACGCCCTGGTCGAGGCAGGACCAGAAGAACTTTTTGAAGATGTTGAAATCCTGGGCCACGACGTCATCGACGTTGAGGATGTCGCGATCGATGAAGTAGAGGCAGAACATGGAGCCGACGCGGTTGATGCGGTGCGGGATGCCCTTTTCGGTGAGCAAGCCGCGCAGGCCATCCTCAAGGTGTTTGCCCAAGGTGTCGAGTTGGGAATAGCCGTTGCGTTTTTCGAGTTCGCGGAGCTGGGTGAGGCCGACGACCATGGCGAGGGGGTTGCCGCTGAGGGTGCCGGCCTGGTAGACGGGGCCGTCGGGGGCGAGTTGGTCCATGATGTCGGCGCGGCCGCCGAAGGCTCCGACGGGGAGGCCTCCGCCGATGACCTTGCCCATCGCGGTGAGGTCGGGGGAGAGGGATTCGAGTTCCTGGACGCCGCCCTTGGCGAGTCGGAAGCCGGTCATGACCTCGTCGAAGATGAGGAGGGCGCCGTGTTTGGCGGTGAGATCGCGGAGGAGTTGGAGGTATCCGGGTTGGGGGAAGACGAGGCCGGCGTTGGCGGGGTAGGACTCGACGATGATGGCGGCGATCTGCTCACCCATGGCGGCGAAGGTTTCCTCGAGGCGTTCGACGTTGTTGTAGGGGAGGACGATGGTTTCGTTGGCGAAGGATTTGGGGACGCCGGCGGAGTCTGGTTCGCCGCAGGTGAGGGCCCCGGAGCCGGCGGCGACGAGGAGGGAGTCGACGTGGCCGTGGTAGCAGCCGTCGAACTTGATGATCTTGTCGCGTTTGGTGAAGCCGCGGGCCAGGCGGACGCAGGACATGGTGGCCTCGGTGCCGGAGTTGACCATGCGGACCTTTTCGACGCTGGGGACCCAGGAGGTGATGAGTTGGGCCATTTCCACCTCGTGGGGATTGGGGATGCCGAAGGAAAGGCCGTCCTTGGAGGCTTCGTGGATGGCGTGGGTGAGGATGGTGGGGGCGTGGCCGAGGATGTTGGGGCCCCAGCTGCCGATGTAGTCGATGTAGGTTTTGCCATCGACGTCCTCGATGCGGCAGCCTTTGGCGCGGCGGACGAAGAAGGGGTCGCCATCGACGTTGCGGAACGCCCGGACGGGGGAGTTGACGCCGCCGGGGATGAGGGTCTTGGCTTTGGCGAAAAGGGCGGCGGAGATCTTGGCGTTGGGGATGGCTGGGTTCATGAGGGCTGTGGGAGAGGAGTTAGAAGGGAGGATCGATGATGGGCAATGGGGAAAAGGGGGGCGGGGTTGTTGGTTACTGGTTATTGGGGGAGGGAGAGGGAGATGGACCGCTGATTTCACTGATTTCGCTGATTGGTTGGGGTGGGGGAGCCGCTGGATCGCGCCCTTGATGATAGTGGGTCGGCCAAAGGGTTGAAAAATGTGGGTTTCGCTCGAATAGGGGCTGGTCTCAAGCGTCTGAGGTAAAAGGGCTTTCCTTTCCGGAGGCCAGATTTACCTTATAAGCACCATGAACCCGAAGTTTCTGGCCCTCTCGGCCCTCCTGATCCTGAGTTCCGGCTGGGCCCTGCCAGTCCACGCGGATCCCCGTAAGCCGGAGCGGAAGTCGCTGTTGGATAGCGATCCAGAGGTTGTCTATACGGAGGAGTTCACGGACAAGGAGATCGACTTGCTGGCGATCGAGGAGGGGACGATCTATGCGACCCACAAGGGTGGGCGCAAGTTGGGAGTGCTGAAGTTGAACAGCAGGGCGAGGTTGGTGGGGTTCACGGACCGGGCCTACAAGATTGAGGGCGAGGCGAATCATGCCAATGTCGCGGGTTGGGTGTCCCCGAAGGCGCTGGCTTCGAAGGACAAGGATTTCGTGGAGAACCTGAAGAAGGTTTACGAGCGGCAGTTGGAAGTGCGCGAGTTGATTGCGAACCATGAGATCGCAATCGGCATGTCGATGGACGAGGTGTCCGCAGCGATGGGCAAACCGACCAAGACGAAGATCCGCCGGACGGCGAAGGGGCAGAGCGGGAGTTGGGAGTTCATCGAGTTTGAGGATGTGGATCACTATCAGACCGTGCGGGATCCGTATACCGGGAGGATTTATCGTCAGCTGACGCACACCACGAGGGAGGAGCTGAACAAGCTGGTGGTGGAGTTTGAGGACGATGTGGTGACGGCCTTGGAGGAGACGGAGAACAATGACGGGGGGAATGTGAGGATCGTGGTGCCGCCGTTGGTGATTGGGTGGTAGGCGAGCGGAGCTCGCGGTTATTGGGGGTTTGTTATTGGTTATTTGTTATTGAGGGGGGTGAAAAGGTGGTTGGGCTAAGAGATAGCACATGCCGAACGCTCCCTCCAATCAAAGACCTCGTGGTGGCTGCAAGCGGGCCATGCTCATCCTGCTGGCCATCCTCTCTATTCCGATTGGCGTAGTCGCATATTTTGCGATCGAAGTGTGGATTGAGCACAGACGTCCCACCTACTATGAAAGCGCCGCCAATTTTCCTTTAGATGATCTGCCGACTGGAGCGCATGAGATCAGATTCATGCCAACAGGATCGCTGGGTCCGTGGGGGAGAACATACGAGTTTCGATGCACAGAGGATGAGTATCTGGAATGGGTTGGGAGGACGCGGATACTTAGTGAGGAACTTGGTGAGGTTCGGGAAGAGGAGTGGGGGATGCATCCAGCGATTGCGAGAGACGGGAGTGTGGAGCTTGAGGTTGTCGAAAATTATCTCGTCTCTGATTGGACCTTTGAGGATCAGGGCTTTTATCTCGTTTACGATCGAAAGAACGAAAGGGCGATCCGATGGTCGCATTCACGATGAACCAACTCTACAGGACAACGGGGGGCTCGTATATGCTGCTGATCCTGTTTGCGCTTCCTCCGGTCGAGTGATATTGATGCAGCTGTGATCTGGCGGGATAGCCAGATTGTGAGCGTTGACGGTTGAAAGTGAGCCAATTTTGGAGGAGCCGAGTATGGGACGAACGATATTGTGTTTGGGGTTGGCGTTGCTGGTGAGTGGGCCGGTGCAGGGGATCGATGCTGCACCACCCCCGAAGGTGAAGACCTTGGCGTGGACGATGAAAATTGCGACCGAGAGCCACGTTGAAAATCTTGATCTTCGAAATGCCGTAGCTTCCGGGGTAGTGGAGTTTCTGGATGCCTCGGAGGGGAGTCTGGCGGGCTTCTACTTGAATTTGGATGCCGCTGGAGTCGCCGACCGGTTGCATCGGCGAGTGACGATTGTGGAGCCAGTGGGGTTGATGTGGATCGAGGTGGTCGCGAGGCTGGCGGACCAGCTTGATGCGGATGTGGTGATCTCTCCGGGGAAGGTGAAGTTGGTGCCTCGGGAGGAGGAGGTGGAGTAGGGGGAGTAGGGAGGGGGCGGAGGTGGAACAGCCGACGTCTCGCAGAGACGCC
>JAQCFL010000340.1 GCA_027619375.1 Verrucomicrobiota bacterium
CCCCCACACCCCCAGCGGCCCCGCCCACCTCGTCGCCCTCATCCAGGTCACCGTTCAAGGGTAGGGGATGGCACTCCGTGCCGTCCGACGGGATCGCACAACGCCAACACCTTCGCTCCTCATCAACGAATCGACGCCGATCACCATTTCCCCCGTTCAATTCAGCACAACAACCGGACGGCACGGAGTGCCCGTCCCCTACCCCCAACTCCGCATTCCCAACTCCCAACTCCCCATTCGCGAAAATTCGCGTCCATTCGCGGTTAAAATTCCGAGCTCCGCATTCCGAACTCCGCATTCCCTAATGCCCCCCACTCACACTGCTATAATACTGCCCCTCCACCAAATCCCCCGCCTTCTTCAGCAGATCCCGGCAATCCGGTGCCAAATCATGCAAATGCAGCCGCTTGCCCATCCCCCGATACTTCTCGCTCATCGAGTGAATCGCCTCGATCGCCGAGTGATCGCAAACCTTTGAGTTCGCAAAACTCAGATACACGTCATCCGGATCCTCCGCCGGATTAAAGAGGTCCTTGAACTCCCGGATCGACCCGAAGAACAACGGCCCATCAATCTCATAGGTCCGCCTCTTGTCGGTCGACTTCCGCAAATGCAACCTCAGATCCTTGGCATGCTCCCAGGCATACACCAGGGCCGACGCCGCGATCCCCACTCCCACGCCCAGCGCCAGGTTGTGCATCAACACGGTCACCCCGCTCACCAGCACGATCACAAAAATATCCGCCGCCGGCACCTTCCCGATCAACCGCAGACTCGACCACTCAAAGGTCGCGATCACCACCATGAACATCACCCCCACCAGCGAGGCGATCGGGATCATCTGAATCAGCCCCGGCGTGAACAAAATGAAGGCCAGCAGGAACACCGCCGCCGAAATCCCCGACAAGCGCCCCCGGCCACCCGAGTTGATGTTGATCATGCTCTGCCCGATCATCGCGCAGCCGCCCATTCCTCCAAAAAATCCCGTCACCACGTTCGCCACCCCCTGCCCCACGCACTCCCGCGGCGTCGATCCCCGTGTCTCCGTCAACTCGTCGATCAACGACAGCGTCATCAGCGACTCGATCAGCCCGATGCTCGCCAGCGTCACTGCCAGAAAGAGAATCGCCTTCAAGGCCTTTGAATCCTTCCAATCGATCTGCGGCAAGTGAAAGCTCGGCAATCCCGCCTGCAGCCCCACCGGAATCTCCCGGCCCAACGCCTCCTCCATCTCACCCTTCGTCATCGGCAATGCCGCCAATTCCTCGGCCCGTTCCTTCACCTCCCTCACCTGTAAATTCGGTTCTTCAGCCGCAAAGCGCCGCGTCTTCACCTCGTTCTCCGCCTGCAACAAGCGCTGCGTGTCGAGCACATCGCCCACCGTTGTCGTCGTGAAATTCGGGATGAAGGCCACCGCCATCGTCCCCAGCACGATCGCCACCAACGGCACCGGAATGGCCATCGTCAGCTTCGGCAGCCACTGGATGATCAACATCGTCGCCACGATCATCCCCACGATGATCCACAACTCCGACGACCCGAAATCCAGCCAATCCCCCACCACCCGGAACCCTCCGGCCACATGGCCGTCCGCTTCCGCAAACTCAATCCGATGGTTCGTCTTGAACTGCCCGAACTGCGCCAGCCCGATCACGATCGCCAGCCCGTTCACAAACCCCAGCATCACCGGATGCGGCAGGATGCGGATGAAGCGCCCCAGCTTCAGGAGCCCCGCCCCGATCTGGATGATTCCCGCCACCACCACCGCCGCCAACAAATACTCCAGCCCATACATCACCACCAATGCCGTCATCGCCACCGCCATCGCCCCCGTCGCCCCCGAAATCATCCCCGGGCGCCCCCCGATCGACGCCGTGATCACCCCCACGAAAAACGCCGCATACAATCCCACCAACGGATCCACTCCCGCCACAAACGAAAACGCCACCGCCTCCGGCACCAGCGCCAGGGCCACCGTGAGGCCCGAGAGCAAATCATCCTTCCACCGAATTCCCTCCCCGTACTTGCGATAGATCAACTGAAACATGGCCTCAAAACGCGCCACATCAGCATCTCCCCGACCCGGCAACCTGGCCGCCCTAGGCCCTCATCCCCCGAATGGCAACCCCGAACCAGCTCCTTACCGGTCCCTCCCCACCGTAGTGCTGGTTTCCAACCTGCAAATGGCCCCCGGGAATCCGTCCCGGCCCACTGCCCTCCCCTCAACCCCGGTAGGGGTGACGAGAGCCTAGCCGCTAGTGCCAACTAGCGGTAGCGTTCGCATTATCCCAAGCCCCGGCAGCGGGCGACAGAGACCGACAAAGGCCTTTCCCCTTCCGGCTGCGCACGGTTACCTTCACCCAGCATGGCCCGCTCCTTTCATCAGAATATTGTGCACATCGTCTTCATCGGTGGTTCAGTGTGAGCAAATCGAACGTGGCTGCAGTTTCAGAGTATATCGACCGGCAGAAGGAGCATCATCAAAGCAGAGCGTTCAAGGATGAGTTTCTGCGGCTCCTGGAGAAGCATGAGGTGGAATACGAAGAGCGATTCGTGTGGGACTAGCAGAAGCCTCTTTCACCCCTTCCGGGGTTCGGATGTCGGGATCCGCTACTAGTTGCACTAGCGGCTAGGCTCTCGTCACCCCTACCGGGGTTGGGGGAGCAACGACCACCACCTTGCCTGAATCCGTGTAATCGCGTACCCACCCCCTTGGGGCTTTGAGACCCTCGACGAACCCGCCGAGGAGCGATGACAGAAGAAAACTGCATGTGGAGTAGCTGGAATTACTACCACCATTTTTGCCCGCTGTCACCTCCTCCCCTTCACTTCACTTCACCTCCCGCACCTTCACATTCCGGAACGACACCTTCGCCCCGTGCTCCTGCAGACCGATGTGCCCCTTGGCCGTCTCCGCAAACCCTGCCCAGTCCTTGAACTTGCTCTTCGCCACCCGCTCCTTCCAGTCCGCGCTGCCGACCTCATACTCCGCCACCTTCACCCCGTTGAACCAATGGGTCCCCTTCCCGTTCACCAGGCGGATCTTCACGGTGTTCCAACCCTTCGGATCCATCTTCTTCTCCCCCTCGCATTCGATGTCATAAAGCTCGTACAGCCCCCCCGCATCGGTGCTCTTCTTTCCCGTCGTCACGTCGATCTGCATCTCCGGGGCCACCTTGTAGATCGGCCCTCCCGCCTCCGGATTCACCCGGAACAGAATCCCGCTGTTCCCCTCCGATTTCCACTCCAGGCTCAACTCGAAATTCTCAAATGCCCGCGCCGTGTAGATGTCCCCGCCCCCTTTCTCCTTCACCAGCGCCCCGTCCGCCACCATCCAGGCCCCCAACTCCAACGGCTTCTTCGTCTTCCAGCTCATCCAGTTCGCAGCGCTCTTCCCATCGAACAACAGCTCCCACCCCTCCGCCTTCTCCGCCTCGGTCAGCGTGTTCGGCTCAGCGGCCTGGGCAAAGGAAAGGAACAAGGGGGCAATAACGAATAGCGTGGAGATTTTCATGATCATGCCTTCCTACGCCGCCCCGCCCGGTCATTATTCAGAGAATTCAGGGTGGCGCCGGCACCGCCTGCCTCCGGAGGCAGCCCCTCGGCCGACTCACCGTCAAAAACCCACCCATCCGGTGCGGCAAGCCGCCCGAAATCATCGCCGGAGCCGTCCCCAGCCTCCTCCAAGCCCCCCGGCAGGAGCACTCGATCATCCACACTACGGTCCGGGAGCCAGCCGCACACTCACTTCGTAAAGTTCGGTCGGATCCACCTGCACCGCCGGTCCGATCAGATCGTCGCCCGCTCCCACCCGGCTCCATGATGTGGAACTCCAACTGCAGGATCGTGTTCGGCTGCCAGTCCCCGGTCAGGGTGTCGCAAAGCCGCCCATCCTGCACCACGCCCGGGATCCACACCTCGTTGTCCGGCTCCGGAAGAGGACAGGGAAAAATCTGCCCCGTTCCCAACAACGTCG
>JAQCFL010000341.1 GCA_027619375.1 Verrucomicrobiota bacterium
CCAACCGCCGCTCTCCCCCGTCGCGGCCGAACTCCCACCCCGCATCCGTGCAAAGGCGTCAGGTGCCGGTCTCGGGTCCCGGAGGGACCACCAATGTTAGCCGGGGTGCTTCAGCCCCCGGAAACCACCCCTGCACGGTCCCCGTCGCGTCAGCGCCGGCCCACGCGGGACAGCCCTCCGAACAACCCCGCCCCCTCTATTGCCAACCCCCACGCTTTCCCCTAGACCTCGCCTCCCCCCTTCGTTCATCCTAACAACATCAAAGCCCTCTGAACCGATTCCCTCTGAAAATTAGCGTCCCTTCGCGTCAATTCGCGGTTAAAATCCACCACCAACCACAACCACTCCCATGAAAATCAACACCACCTGTCTCCACGGCGGCCAGCGCCCCGATCCCACCACCAAAAGCTGTGCCGTCCCCATCTACCGTACTTCCGCCTACGTCTTCGACTCCACCGAACACGCCGCCAACCTTTTCGCCCTCAAGGAACTCGGGAACATCTACTCCCGCATCATGAACCCCACCACCGACGTGCTCGAAAAGCGCGTCGCCCTCCTCGAAGGTGCCCACGAGATGGCCGGCCTCGGGTTCTCCTCCGGCACCTCCGCCATCTTCAGCACCATCGTCACCCTCGCCGAGCAGGGCGACAACATCGTCTCGGCCCGCAACCTCTACGGCGGTTCCTACACCCAGTTCAACGACATCCTCCCCAAGCTCGGCATCGAGGTCCGCTTCGTCGATTCCAACGACCCCGCCGCCTTCGCCGCGGCCGCGGACGACAAGACCCGCGCCTTCTTCACCGAGACTGTCTCCAATCCCGCCCTGGAAATCGCCGACCTCGACGCCATCGGAGTTCACGCCAAGGCCCACGGCGTCCCCCTCATCGTCGACGCAACCTTCTCCACCCCCTACCTCACCAACCCCCTCGCCCACGGCGCGGACATCGTCATCCATTCCCTCACCAAGTGGATGGGCGGACACGGCACCGGCATCGGCGGCATCGTCATCGATTCCGGCCGCTTTAACTGGGCCGGCGGCCACCACCCGCTCTTCGACGAACCCGACAGCTCCTACCACGGCCTCCGCTGGGGCCACGATCTCCCCGCCCCCCTCGCCCCACTCGCCTTCATTCTGAGATTGCGCACCGGCCCCCTGCGCAACATCGGCGCCTGCATTTCCCCCGACAACTCCTGGATGTTCCTGCAGGGCATCGAAACCCTCCCCCTGC
The DNA here is from genome assembly GCA_027619375.1 of Verrucomicrobiota bacterium. Lineage (GTDB taxonomy): Bacteria > Verrucomicrobiota > Verrucomicrobiia > Verrucomicrobiales > Akkermansiaceae > JAPKDA01. The sequence goes on from JAQCFL010000341.1 coordinate 1,230, forward strand.
GCATGGAACGCCACTGCGAGAACGCTACCGCCGTCGCCAAGCACCTCAGCAACCATCCCGCCGTCGATTGGGTCCGCTTCCCCGGTCTCGAAAGCGACCCGGAATTCGAGAAGAACAAGAAATACCTCAGGGGCAAGGGCGGCCCCATGGTCGTCTTCGGCATCAAGGGCGGCGCTCCCGCCGGCTGCCGGTTCATCGAAGCCCTCCGCCTCTTCTCCCACCTCGCCAACGTCGGCGACGCCAAGAGCCTCGCCATCCATCCCGCCACCACCACCCACTCACAACTCAACGAAGAACAACAACGCGCCGCCGGCATCCCCCCCGAAATGGTGCGCCTCTCCATCGGCATCGAACATATCGACGACCTCCTCGCCGACCTCGATCAGGCCCTCGCCGCCGCGGCCTCTTGAGCCACCTCCGAATCGGATATCTGCGGAACGGGGCCTGACAACCCCGCCACGCTCAACCCCCGGTCTGCATCCGGCCGTCCAACAGGGCCCCTTCCTGCATGGTGAGCTTCTTGGTCTTGATGTCGCCCTTCAGGACCGACTTCTCCATCAGCTCGCAACGGTCCGAGGTGATTGTCCCCTCCACGTGGCCATACATCTTCACCTCGCCGGCCTTCACGTTGCCCTTGATCTTGGCATTCTCCCCGATCGTCACCGTCCCGCTCTGGGACTCGATCTCCCCGTCGACCTTGCCGTCGATGATCATGTCGTTTGAAAACTTGATCGTCCCCACGATCTCGATCCCCTGAGCCAGCACGTTCGTATTGTTCGCCATTGCGCCGCCCACTACGCCAGATCCCCGCCCCACTGGCAATCCGGACTTGTTCACATCACCAAAATAGTTCCCGCCCCCGTGGCGGTGGTTTCCAACCGCCCAGCCGATCCCCGCCCGCGTAGCGGCGTCGGCATTTGCAGGAGCGGTCCGGAGGGTGGCCACAGCCGATCCCCGCCCGCGTAGCGGCGCCTCTGCGAGGCGTCGGTGGTTCCACCCATCGTCTCTCCCTCCCCCGGAGCCGCGACATTCCTGTCGCAGAGCAGCCACCGGCTGCGACATACCCAGTCACACTCCACCAACCCGGTCCAGCCCCCACCCCGAGCTGCGCCCCCCCTTTCGACAAGAATGTCGATGCTCCGCCCACCCCTCGACCGGACGGTCTCCCTTCTTGCATACGGATGGCCCACCCCCCGTAGCTGCGGCATCCTGCCGCAGGCCTTACCCGTGGCGTCCCGCCGCGAAGCCTCTCCCTGCGAACGGGGCCCACATCGTTCCCGGTTCGAATTAGCCCAATCAGTGTTGAGCCCCTCGGAGGGCCGTGTCCCGGAGGCAGGTCCTGAGACCTCAATTATTGACAAACCTTGTATTTCGGGAGTGGTAGGGGGCAGATACATTCCGCCACGGAGCTATGGATTTTCTCCGGCAAATTCAGGATGACCGTCAAGCTGAGTGGGCCGTTTCTCCCCCCTTGCTCCGGCACCCCGTATTCATGAACGAATTTCAGTTGGTCGATCCCGAATTCCTCAATTACCGCCTGTCCGAGGAGGATTCCGATCACCCTTGCATCCTGCTCGATGCCCACTTCACCTCCATCGACCACCCCTCCCTTCCCGACCCGTCTCCCGCCCGGCACATCCCCGGTGCCATCCAAGTCCATCCCTCCTACCTCGAGGCCGGCACGGATCGCTCCAAATACTACCCCCACTACAAATGCCCCGCCGACGGCAACCTCCTGCCTGACAACGAACTCCTCTTCTACTGCGGCACCGGCTGGCGCTCCAGCATCTCCTTCCTGGTCGCCCTCCTCCTCGGACTGAAGGCCAAAAACTACGACGACGGATTCTACGGCTGGTCCTGGCACGAGGAAAACGCGATCGCCCTCGGCAACGGGTCATCCATTCTCCTTCCGGAGTAGGTCTCTGCGCCCACTCTCATGCTCGCTATCCCGGTCCACGATGCCCTGCGCCATGCCGCGCGGCATCCCATGAAGGGAGCACGGGCGTCCCGCCAACAGTGTTCGGCATGGATCGTGCTCTAACAATCCGCCGGGGTCGTCCGGTTACAGGGTTGAATTTCCACTGGCCAATTTCCAAATAAATTCCAATCACCAGGTTCCAAGTCGGAAAACGAATCGAGGGAGAGGCATCAACTCGGACTCTCCTGCCTGTCATTCGCGATTCCGGATGTGGCAACGAGCTCCGGCAGTTGAGATTTGCTCTTGGATTTGAAATTTATTTGGAAATTGTCGCTTGGAAATTCCTGGAAGGTAGCCCCGGCGACAAATGGCCCCGCCTTCGTTGAGGGCCATTACCAGTCCAGCATTCACCATGTCGAACACGTTTGGCGTCCCGCCTGTGAATCGTTACCGTCCACACATACCTTCCCACCAAAGCCCTCTTCCAACCCCACCCTCCACCTCCCACCTTCTTCCCTCCCGGTCAGCTCAAGGCCCACCAGCTTTCGAGCACCCGAAAAAATCCGCCGTCCGGCGGCGTGGTCACGGAGACCCCTACCGTCTGCGTCCCGCTCACCAGCGCCGTCGTCAGCCGGGTGTCCCAACCTCCTCCCGCCAGCGTGCCATTAAAATCGATGTCCACCGTGGCGTCCGTCGCCATCGTGATCTCCAGATCGAAGTCGCCCGTCGTCAGATTGCTCGAAACCAGTTTCACCGACACCACCGGTCCACCAATCGCAAAGGCCGCGAACCCCGGAGACGGCGTGGAGTTCACCTGCCAGGTACCG
>JAQCFL010000027.1 GCA_027619375.1 Verrucomicrobiota bacterium
CCTGGCGTTCGAGGGCGTGGAGTTCGGCCCGGAGGGCGGCGATGCGTTCTTCGTCGAGGTTGGCGGCGGAGAGGAGGAGGAGGTCGAGTTTTTGCTGGGTGGCGCGGAGTTTGCGGAGAGCGGGGGAGGGTTCGCGGTTGGCTTCCTCGAGAAGGACATCGAGGAGGCGGCCCTTGGAGGCCAGCAGGGTGTTGGCGATGCGGCCGGGGTCCTCGCCGGCGGAGCAGGAAAGGGAGAGGAGATCGACGCTCTGGAGGTAGTTGAGGCGTTGGCGTTCGGAGCCGAAGCGGATGAGGCGTTCGAGGACCTGGGCGGCGGCGGCGGAGGCTTCGGCGATCGGGGACCGTGCGGCGGCGGGGCCGGACTGGAGGAGGGTGTTGAGGGCGAGGTTGGCGAGGGCCTCGACGGAGCGTTGATGGTCGGCGCCCATGTGTTGCAGGTAGGCGTCGCGGGTTTGGCGGAGGTAGGTTTCGGCGGCGGCGTAGTCGCCGATGTCCTGGAGGGTGCAGGCGAGGTTGTTGCGGAGGGGGGCGAGGGCGAGGTGGTCGGGGCCGAGGGTGTTTTCGACCGCGTGGAGGGATTCCTCGAAGAGGGAGCGGGCTGCGGTGGGGTCGCCTTCGAGGAGGTTGAGGCTGCCGAGGATGTTGAGGAAGCCGGCGAGGCGGAGTTGGCCGGTGGTGTCGGTGGCTTGTTGGCGGGCGAGGTCGGTGACCTCCTCCATGATGGCGCGGGCCTGCTCCGGTTCGCCGAGGCGGCTGGCGGTGAGGCCTAGTTGGCTGAGGAGGGCGAGGGTGTTGGGGTGGTCGCGGCCCCAGGAGGTTTCGGCGTGGAGGAGGGCCTCGGAGAGGAGGTCGCGGGCCCGGGCGTAGTTGTGCAGGGTGTGGTAGTAGCGGGCGAGGTAGCCGAGGCGCTGGGCCATCAGTTCGTCGTTCTCCGGGTCGGTGGAGGCGAGGCTTTGTTGGAAGAGTTTACCAGACTCCTCGTAGCGGCCTTCCTCGAGGTAGGTGAGGCCGAGGTGGTCGCGGCTGGCGGAGAGCCAGGGTTCGCGTTCCTCCTCGGGAGCGGTGCGGCGGATGGCGATGGCGGCCTGGAGGTGTTGTTCGGCCTCGGCGTAGTTTCCGGAGTGGCTGGCGGCGAGGCCGAGGGCGTCGAGGCAATCGCCGCGCAAGGCGTCTGGGCCGCTGGCGTCCTCGATGAGGGAGAGGGCGGCGGTGAGGTGTGCGGTGGCTGTGTCGTAGCGGGCGAGGCGGTCCTCGACCATGCCGAGGGAGAGGAGGCTGCGCGACCAGTCGAGCTGCGTCTCGGGGGAGGGGTTGCGTTTGGCTTCCAGAGCCCATTCCTCGGTACGGACGAGGAGGTCGGCCAAGGCCTCCTCGTAGCGGTGTTCGGCGAGGAGGGTTTCGAGGGGAGTTTCGGCGGGGCACGGCGGGGTGAGCGCCAAGAGGAGGGTCAGGGCGAGGGGGAGGCCGGGGAAATGTCGAGTTGGAAGAAGCACTTGGGATCGAACACGGTGTTCTCAAGGCTTAGCTCAGTTTGTGTCCCAGTGGAACTCCCAACGGTGAGGGTGCCCGGGGCGGTCCTGAATCCGGTGGCGGTGGTGCTGTCGGTGACCTCGTAGGTGCCGCCGTCGCGGAGGGTGCCGAGGCTGGCGGGGTCGAGAAGGACGGAGGAGATGTGGAAGGTGTAGTTGTATTTGTTGGTGGAGGGATTGTAGGTGATCCAGGCCTGCGCCCCCTTGGGGTCGGCCTTGGTGGGTTTGAGGCCGCGGAAATACTCGTCGAGGTTCGTCCAACCATCGCCATCGTCGTCGCCGGCGTGGGTGTCGTCGGCGAGGCCGTGGTAGGCGGTCCAGTCGTCGTAAGTGAGGAAGAAGGCGGGGCCGGCGGAGGCGAGTTGGATGATAGAGAGACCGCTGCCGCCGTCGAGGTAGGCGTCGCCGGTGAGGGCGGATTCGAGTTGGGCGGGGGTGGCCCAGGGGTTGACGCTGAGGTAGGCGGCGGCGACGCCGGCGGTGAGGGCGGCGGAGGCGCTGGTGCCGGTGAAGCTGCCGTAGCCGCTGCCGGGGCTGGGGAAGTTGATGACGCGCACGGCATCGCCGGGGGCGGAGCAGTCGATGGTGGTGTGGTTGGAGCCGGCTTCCTTGGTGCGATTTTGTCTGTTGCCTGCCACGCAGACGATGCCGCTGGTAGTGCCGCTGGAGGCGGGGACGTAGCCGGAGGCGTTGGCATTGGCATTCCCGGCGGAGACGATGACGGGGATGCCTTCGGCAATGGCCTCGCCCAAGGCGCTGTTCACGGCGGAGCTGGAACCGGCGCCGCTGCTGGAGATGATGATGACACCGGGTTTGCAATCGCCGTAGTCGAGGTGGTAATCAATGGCTTGGTAGATGGCATCGGCGAGGAGGCTGGTGGTGGTGGGGGCTCCGGTGGGGTAGAAGTCGAAATTCTTGAGAGTGACGGGGACGCCGAGGGCGGAGCCGGTGTTGGGGCCGGCGATAAGGCTCATCATTTCGGTGCCGTGTTGGAAGACGCTGGAGACGAGCGGATCGCCGGTGCCGCGGACGAGGGTGGTGCCGGCGATGGTGAGGTTGGTGTTGGTGTTGAACCAGGCGGAGGGATTGCTGGCGGCGGTGTCGAGGAGGTAGACGTTCACCGCCTGTCCGGTGTCGGCGTAGGTAAAGGTGTAGGGTCCCGGTCCGGTGTTGGTGGCGGCGTTGAGGTGGTTGAGGGCCCAGTCGGCGTCGACGGAGCTGCCGTCGGGTTGGAGGGGGGAGTCGGGTTCCGCGGTGACGTTGCCGGGGGCGGTGAGGTCGGCGAGTTGATCGGTGGTGAGGTAGGCGGAGACGGCGCGTGGCGTGGTGGCGGACTGCACGACGTTGTAGACCTGTCCGCCAGTCTGGTGGATCTGGACGATGAGTTCGAGCACGGTGGGAGCGCCGGGAGCGCCGGGAATGGGGGTGAGGATGAATTGATTTTGCCCGGGGAGGGGGCCGAGGGCGCCGAGGAAGGCGTGGATTTCGCCGGGGTTGGGGACGGGAAGGGATTGGCCTCCGAAGTTGCCGGGGCTGCCTTCGTATTGGCCGACGGTGACGACGATGTCCCGGGCGGGAGCGGCGACGCCGGTGGGGCTGTCCTGGCCGGCGCCGGTGCTTTGGTGGAAGTCGAAGAGGACGCCGGCGGCATCGACGCCGAGCACGGCGACATCGGCGTTGCCGTTGGCGGCTTGGCTTTCGATGAGGAATCCGCCCTGGAATCCGGCGCAGGTGAAGGTGTTGCCGAAGCGGTCGATGGAAAGGCCGGTGGGCTTCATGGCGGAGGTGGTGAATTGGGCCTGGCCGAGGACGGTGGACCAGGCGAGTTCCCCATCGGGGCGGATGCGGAGCAGCACGCCGTGGGTGGCGGTGAGGGGGGCGTTCGGAATGGTGTAGGTGGTGGTGGGGCTTTGGTATTGGATGAAGGCAGCCTCACTGGCGAAGGCGACGCGGGGGTCGCCGTCGAAGCCGACGGCAATGCCGCCGGCAGCGTCGAGTCCGTTGCTGCCCATGCGGGTCGTCCAACCGGGAAGGCCGCTGGAGCCATCGAGTTGCAGGACGGCTACTTCGAGGGGCGCGGGACCGTTGCCGAGGACGAAGACGGTTGGTGCGATGGGATCGGGAGTGACGGCGATGCCGACGACTTCGTTGGTGCCGGTGGGATGGGCAGCGGTCCAGATGAAGGCGGCGCCTCCACCGGGCGGGTAGCGGCGGGCCATGGCACCGGGTGCGGAACCGGCGAGGTAGATGGCGTTGGTGGGATCGAGGGCGATGGCGGTGGGGGTCATGCCGGGGACCGCGAAGGCGTCGATGAAGTCCCCGGTGTTGACATCGCCCCAGGCGACGAAGCCTTCCGTGGCGCCAGCAACGGAGGTGGTGAGGGTGAGGGGAGGGCCGGAAAAGGAGACATCGTTGGTGTAGCTGCCAGTGACGTAGTAGTTCCCGCCGTTATCGAGGACGAGGTCGCGGATGGAGACGTTGGCGGTGGAGGAGGCCTGGGCGAGCCAGGTTGGGAACCAGTTGAAGGGTGGCGGACCGAGGCTGCGGTCGAAGCGCGCCACGACGCCGTCCTGACCGACGGAGTTCGAAAGGGGGCCGAGGCCGGGTAGGGCAAAGTCTCCGCTGAAGTGGCCGCAGGCAAAGGCTGCGGGGGGAACACCGGTAGCCACCGAGCCCTCCACGGCTTCGACCTCCGTGAAGAACGAATTGCTGGGCGCCGTTTCGCCGATGGCGGCTTCCCAGTCGAGAATCTGGGCGCACAGCGGCCCGCCCGTCAGGGAGGCGATTAGGAAGAGCAGAGCCCTCCCATCCCTGCGGGTGAGGCGATGAGACGATGCGACAGACATACGTTGTTCCTCCACTACCGCAAAGGAAGGGGGGCAGTTCCACATTTTTCTACGATGGACCGGAAGAAAGCAAAAATCAGGCGGAAAGTGGAAATGGGGAGGGGGCGCTGCGGTTGGGGAGGGACAAGGCGAGGGCTGCCGCCCCGTCGATCCTAATTCAAACAACCAACCAAAAACGACCATGAAAAGCACCATGACCAACCGCCTTTGCACGATGGCGGTTTCCTCCCTCCTCCTGATCGCCGGATTCGCGGCACCCTTGCTGGCGCAGGGCGATCTGACTCCTCCCCCCGTCGGCAGTCTGCCTCTTGGCGATGTCGCCTTCGATGCATTCGGTGATCCGACGCCGAACATGAAGTCGCTGACGCAAACCGATCCCGGTCAGCCCCTGCCGAGCAAGGACGCGGACCTGCCCGATTTGAATGGTGCGCTGGGCACCTTCACGATCACCGTTCCCGGCCACTACTACCTCACCGAGAATCTGGTCGACAAGCCAATCCTAGTTCTCTCGCCCAACGTGACGATTGATCTTCGTGGCTACACGATGAGCAACACGCTGGGTCCGGTCGGGCCGGCAATTTCGGTGGGACCCGGACCGATGGGGGCGGTGGAGCGGGTGCATGTGCGCAATGGCTTCATCACCGGTCCCTGGAGCAGCGGCGTGACGCTGGGGAACTACTGCTCGGTTCGTGACTTGAATGTCGACCGCGCGATGACCTTTGCGATCGAAGTGGGTGGTCAATCGACGGTGCACAACTGCATCGTGCGGGGCAATGACCTGGAGGGAGGCGGGCCGATGCCGCATGCCGGGATCGCGGCCGGATTTGGCGCGGTGGTGAGCAACAGCACGGCGCGGGAGATCTGGGGAGACGGGATCCGGGTGGACCGCTCCAGCCGTGTGGTGGACTGCACGGCGACCTGCAACCTCGGGACGGGGATCGTGGGGACCGAATCGGTGAGCATCTCCGGCTGCACCTCCTTCATGAATCTCCTGAACGGCTACCAGACCGGTCCAGCGGCCTCCATGGAGAACTGTTCGGCGCATGAGAACTTCGCGGCTGGTTTCCTGAACCGGACCGGGAGCGTCCTCTCGAACTGCACGAGCCGTCAGAACCACATCGAGGGTTACGTGGCCATGCCGGATGTACCCTCGGACATCACGGACTACGACGAAGTGCCGATGTTGTCGGATGATGCGACGAGCTACCTGCACTGCTCGGCGACGATGAATGCGAGCGACGGTTTTTTGACGACGATCAACAGCACCTACACCCACTGCACGGCGGTGAGCAACGGGACGATGCTTTTCATGGAGACTCCTCCCTACTCGCCGAGCCCCGGGGACGGATTCGACGTGGTGGACAGCTGCCGCCTGGTGAACTGCATGGCCTCGAAGAACGGAGCGCACGGGATTCGCGCCGTCCTCGACAACTACATCGAGCAGAACACCTGCCACACCAACGCCCTGGCCGGCATTGACCTGGCCGGAGCTGACAACACGGTCATCAAGAACTACGTGAAGTTCAATCTCGGTGCGGCAATCCTCGTTGGTGGCGCTCCGCTTCCTGCGGCAGGCGTCGGGGGGGTGGCTCCGCTGGCCCTTCCCTCCGGTCCCGGACCGTGGAATCCGTTCAGCAACTTCTTCATGTAAGAAGCAGTCGGGCCAACAACTGAAAACCTAACAACTCAGTAACCATGAAAGCAACAACCCTCCTCCTCGCCCTGCTGGGCGGCACCATGAGTGCGCACGTTTCCCTGGCCGACTCGACCGTTCACACCAGCGACCGCCACGCTTACGGAGCCAACATTGGTTGGACCAACTGGAAGTGGGACACGGTGACGCCGGAAGGCGCTTCGCTCGAACCCTACCTGCTCCGCGGAAATATCTATGCCGGCAACGTCGGTTGGATCGACCTCGGGGACGGAGCTCCGGCGGATGGCGTGTTCTACGCCCAGACCGGCGGCGAATGGGGTGTGAACCACGACGGCAGCGGCGGACTCAGCGGCTGGGCCTACGGCGCGAACATCGGCTGGGTCCTCTTTGATCCGGCCCTGCCGGTCGGTCCGCCGCGGGTGGATCTCGGCACGGGAGCCCTGAGCGGCCATGCCTACTCGGCGAATGTCGGCTGGATCGATCTGGCCGGCGTGGTGACCTGTGTCGATGAAGGCACGGACAGCGACGGAGACGGAATCGCCGATGCGTGGGAGTATGAAATGCTCGCCGCGGATGGACAGGCCGCGATTCTGGCCGTGCTCAGTGCGGGGGGAGATTCCGACGGCGATGGAGTCAGCGACCTCGACGAGTATCAAGCCGACACCAATCCCTTCGATGCGCTGGAGCGCCTGCAGATCGTTTCGGTCGTTCCGAACATCGGGCTGGGCGAGGTCGAGCTGAGCTGGAGCACCTGGAGTCCGCGGCGGGCTTACACCGTGAACTCGAGTCCGGACTTGCAAACGTGGAGCCTGGAGATGGACGATCTCTTCGCGGACACCGTGACTCTGGTGAAGGGTGCGCCGCTTCCCGGAGCGCTGTTCTTCCAGGTGGAATCTGCTGTGCACCTCTGTCCGTAGCAACGCACAGACAACAACGCGGTGGCACCTCCGGGTGTGCTGCACCAAAACCCAGAGGCCCCCGGAGCGACAGCCGGGGGCCTCGAATTTTTGTGTGGGGAGGGAACGCAGAATGTTGAATGAGGGAGGGATTGGTGGGGCGGAGGGGAAGGGTGGTGAGGGAGGTGGAACCGCCGACCCCTCGCGGAGGGGCCGCTACGCGGGAGGGAACACCCAATGTCGAACACTCCTTCGCTGGGAGCTACGGGAGGGCGCGGCACTCAATGTCCAAATTCCAAGGGTAGAGAAGGGAGGCTTGCGACCGGGACGGTCACGCCACAGGGGGGGAGGGGTCCGGCTTTTTTTCGGGAAAGTGGAAATTGCTTCCCTGGGCTGCGGTTGAGGAAGGGACGCCAGCTTGTCGGCCGATCAGATGAACATGGTCTGGCAGGATCTCATCACCGGGTCGGCAGGAAGGAGTCACCAACATACCAGACCGAGAGGTTTGCAGGTCATCCAAGAGGGCCCCCGGTTGATGATCGGGGGTCCTCCTGCTTTCCCCCCCACCCCCGGTGGGAAAGGGCTGGCCATCCCCCATTTTTCAACGCCACCTTGTCTCATGCTTCGAGCGCTTTCCATGATCCTCTCGCTGACGGCCGCCGAGGCGGTGGCGCAGCTGGACCCGCAGATCGCGCCGCAGGAGTTGGAGCGGAAGGTGGGGGAGGGGCTGCCATTCGGCGGGGTGGAGCAGGTGGAGGCCGCGCCGGAGACGGGAGCGGTGTTGATGGCGCGCTTGCTGCGGTTCGCGTTGAGCGATGAAAAGGGGCAGCCCCTGGCGGAGGAGAAGGCGTTGCGGGAGGCGCTGCAAGGGTTCACGGGTCTGCCGCTGACGGAGGGCGGGCTGAATGACATCACCGATCTCATCGTGACTTACTACGAGGAGCATGATCGGCCGGTGGTGGAGGTCTTCGTGCCGGATCAGGTGTTGACGGACGGTGTTTTGCGCATCGAGGTGACGGTGGGGAGGCTGGGGGTGGTGGGGCTGGAGAAGTCGAAATTCTTTGACGATGAACTGTTGGCGGGTTCGGTGCGGTTGGAGCGCGGGGAATTGCTGCGGGGGAGTCGTCTGGAGGAGCAACAGGACTGGCTGAATCGGAATCCGTTCCGCTCCGCGCAGATGTATGCGGCGCCGGGGGACGGGTTTGCGGAGGCAGACATTCTTTACTCCCTGGAGGAACGCAATCCGCTGCGGGCCTATGTGGGCTACGAGAACACCGGGACGTCGGCGGTGGGGCGGAACCGTTGGATCGCGGGAGCAAATTGGGGGAACGGATTCGGACGGGATCATTTGTTGAGTTATCAGTTCACGATGGGCGATTCGGTGTCGGCTTTTCAGGCGCATGCCTTGCTCTGGGAGATTCCGTTGCATCGGTATCACGATTTTCTCCGCTTCACCGGGGCCTGGGCGGAGGTGCGTTCGGCGAGTGTGTCGGACGGCATCCTCGTTGAGGCGGAGGGGACCAGTTGGCAGGTTTCGGCGGCGTATGGGATGCAACTGCCGCGGTGGCATGGGTTCACGCAGGAGGTGTCGTTCGGTGCGGAGTTCAAGACCACCGACAACTTTCTGGTCTTCGGTGGATTCACGCCGGGCGGGGGGGTGGCCGATGTGGTGCAGGCCCGGTTGGACTACGTGGCGAGTCGCCGCAGCGAGCAGGATGCGGTGCAGCTTTCGCTCTCCCTGGTGGGGAGTCCGGGGGGGATGAGTGCGCACAACAACGATGAGGACTTCGCGGGGTTTCGGAGAGGGGCGGATGCGGACTATTTTTACGGGCGGGTGCGGGCGGCGTGGGTACGGCGTTTGCCGGAGGAGAGTACGTTGCGGATCGGTGGTCAGGCGCAGTGGGCGAGCGGAGCGCTGCTGCCGATCGAGCAACTGGCCTTCGGGGGACACGACAGCGTGCGGGGTTACGACGAGCGGGTGGCGCTGGCGGACTCCGGCTATCATCTTTCCACCGAGATCCGGACGCCGGGGATCGCATTGCCGGGGGAGACCCTCTCCGAGACGCGCTTGCAGTTGCTGGGCTTTGTGGATCACGGCATGGGTTGGACCGATTGGGGTGGCAGCGAGTCCTTTACCGGAGTGGGGACCGGGGTCCGTTTGCAGACGGGGACCCATGGCGAGATCCGCGCCGATGTGGGCTGGCCCCTGGAGGGTGGGGATGGCCCGCAGGCGCATGTGGGGGTGTTGTTGAGTTTTTAGGCGTAGGAGGAGAGTCAAACCGCGAATGGCCGCGAATGTCCCGGAGGGTTCGGTATGTCCCGGAGGGACTTGGCACGGTAGCCGGGGTCCCACCACTGGGGCTCATCGTCGTCTGGAAGAGCACCCCGGAGGGGCGCGGCAAATCGTGGCAGACGGATTGAACTGGTCTCGTTGTGTTCCGCCCGCTCCCGCGCCCCTCCGGGGTGCCCATCAAAGGACCGACCAAAGTTCCGGTGGTGCTACCACCGGCTACCGTCCGATGTCCCTCCGGGACGAAGAGAGCCGGCTACCGGATTTGATCGAATCTGCGGGAAATCCCGAATGAGCTGACTGATAGGGGATCCCGATCCGTATTGTTCTCGAATCCATCATGATAAGCACTAGCCGTTCGAGATCCGTCATCGCCAGCCTGTTTGTGGTAGTGATTCTGTCCGGTCCCTGTGCCCTGGCCGCACCGCAGGGGAAGATGGTGCTGCCGGATCTTACCGATGGCGGGGAGATTCCCGCCGGGGCGGAGCATGACTGGACGCTCGGGGCGACCGGGGCGCGGGGATGGATGTTCAGCGACAAGCTCGTAACCTCCGACGCCCGGCAGATCGCGATTACCAAAGTGGAGGCAGGTTCCCCCGCCGAGGGAGTTCTCGCGGTTGGGGATGTCTTGCTCGGGGTGGGAGGAAAGGCGTTCACCGATGATCCGCGCACGGAGTTTGGAAAGGCGCTCACCATCGCCGAATCGGAGGCAGGCAAGGGAGAGTTGTCCCTGATTCGCTGGAGAGAAGGGAAGCGGGAGGTGGTGACGTTGAAGCTGCCCGTGCTCGGCACCTACAGTGCCACCGCGCCGTATGATTGCGCCAAATCGAAGCAGATTCTTGAGCGGGGATGTGGGGCTCTGGAGAAGCTGATCGGGGAACGCGGATACAAGCCGAATCCGATCGTCCGTTCCCTGAACGCCCTGGCGTTGTTGGCCAGCGGAGAAGCGAAGTATCTGCCGCTGGTCGCCAGGGAGGCGCACTGGGCGGCCGACTTTTCCACCGATGGAATGCAGACCTGGTACTACGGTTATGTGATCATGTTGCTCTCGGAATACAAGATGGCGACTGGCGACGACTCGGTTCTGCCGGGCCTGCGGCGACTGGCTCTGGAAGCGGCGAAGGGGCAGAGCATCGTTGGCTCTTGGGGACATCAATTCGCGGGGGATGACGGGCGACTGGTCGGCTACGGCATGATGAACGCGCCGGGGGTGCCGTTGACGATTTCCCTGGTGATGGCCCGTGCGGCCGGCGTGGAGGATCCGGAAGTGGCACGGGCCATCGAGCGAAGTGCCCGGCTGTTGCGCTTTTACATTGGCAAAGGAGCAGTTCCGTACGGCGATCACCATCCGTGGATCCAGACACACGAGGACAATGGCAAGTGTGGAATGGCAGCGGTGTTGTTCAACCTGCTGGATGAACCGGAGGGGGCGGAATTTTTCTCAAGGATGAGTGTCGCCTCCCATGGTGCGGAGCGGGATACCGGACATACGGGCAATTTTTTCAATCTGCTCTGGGCGATGCCGGGGGTGGCGCAGTCCGGGCCGCATGCCAGCGGAGCGTGGATGGAGGAGTTCGGGGCCTGGTATTTTGATCTGGCGCGCCGGTGGGATGGAACCTTCCAGCATCAGGGTCCGCCGATGGCGAAGAAGGACAGTTATCGGGGCTGGGATTGCACGGGAGCCTATCTTCTGGCCTACGCGATGCCGTTGAAGAAGATCTGGCTTACTGGGAAGCACGTCGGCAAGGTGCCCCAACTCAATCAGGCCGAGGCAAAGGTCCTTGTCGGGGAGGGGAGGGGGTGGTCCAACAAGGACCGCAACACAGGCTATGACAGTTTGAGTGGGGAGGTCCTGTTCGGATGTCTCGGGAGTTGGTCTCCTGTTGTTCGTGAGCGGGCGGCCATGGCGCTTGCCCGTCGTGGGGAGGATCCGGTGCCGGCCTTGACCACGCTGTTGGGTTCCCCGCTGTTGGAGGAGCGATACGGTGCTTGTCAGGCTTTGGAGCAACTTAAAAAATTCAGCGCGCCTGCGGTGTCGGCGTTGCGAAAAAACCTCAAGCACGAGGATCTCTGGCTTCGGATCAGGGCTGCGGATGCCTTGGCGCAGATCGGTGATGCCGCGATGGAGGCCCTGCCCGAACTGCTCGAAATTTTGGCGAGAGGCCCGTCGCCGGAAGATCCGCGCGGGATGGAGCAGCGCTACCTGAGCTTTGCGGTCTTTGGAAAAATGTTGAAGCAGTCCATCGAGGGAGTGGACCGGGAGGCCCTCCGCGCAGCGGTGGTGGCTGGTCTGAAGAACCAGGATGGACGGGCCCGCAGTGAGGTCGGCGGCATCTATGGGAAGTTGAGCTACGAGGAGATCCGGCCACTCCTTCCCGCCATTCTGGAAGCGGTGAGGACACCTGCCCCGAGTGGGATCATGTTTGCCAGCGGGGTGCGGCTTGCGGGAATCGACCTGCTTGCCGAGCACCGGATCGCGGAGGGGCTGCCTCTCTGCATCGAGGTCATGGAGGTGGAGAAGTGGGGGAAGGGTGCTCGGATTCCGCGTTGCCTGGCCACGATTGAGAAGTATGGTGCGGCCGCCAAGCCCCTCCTTCCGGAGCTCCGACGACTTGAGAAGGACCTCCGGGCCCACCGGGAGGCCAAGGCCCTGCAGGCACACATCGAGAGACTCGGCAAGCTCATCAAGACGCTCGAGAGCACCACGGAAACGGTGGAGCTGCGGAGTATTCAGTAATACGCCCCGGCGTCCTCAAACACAGTATCAACACTACCAGACACGAACAATGACGACACAACACACACTCAATCGATGGATGCTCAGCCTTGTCCTGGCCCTGCCTTTGGGGGCGGCGGCTGAAGCGGTGCCGGCCAACGGCAAGCTGAAGATTTTTGTCCTCTCGGGGCAGTCGAACATGGTGGGATTTGGCCAGGTCAAAGGAACTCCAGGCACGATGGAAAGCTGCGTCAAAACCAATGCGAAGGACTATGGCCGGCTCGTCGACAAGAATGGCAAGCCGGTGGTGCGGGACGATGTTTGGATCGTGAACATTTCCAATCCCGACAAGACGCAGCAGGGTTGGTTGACGACGGGCTACGGGGCCAGCGAAGAGCACATCGGTCCGGAGTACGGATTTGGGTTTGCGGTTGGTGACTACTACGAAGATCCCGTTTTATTGATCAAGTCGGCCTGGGGCGGGCGCTCATTGTTTCACAACTTCCTTTCCCCGAGTTCGGCGAAGTATCCGAAGCCCGAGAAGGATGGCGACATGGGTTTTCAGTATGCGGAGGTAATCAGGCACGTGAAGGAGATCACGGGAGACTTGAAAAAGTATTATCCGGATTACGACGGGAAGGGTTACGAGCTGGTCGGCTTTGGTTGGCACCAGGGCTGGAACGATCGGATCAACCAACAGGCGGTGGATGCCTACGAGAGCAATTTGGTGAACTTGATCAAGGATGTCCGCAAGGATCTGGGTGTGCCCAAGTTGTCGTTCGTGGTCGCGAACACCGGGATCGGCGGTTGGGAACTGCCGGATCGCTATCGGGCAAAGGTCGAGAAGCACGTCACCGCGCAGTTGGCACCTGGTGATGCGAAGAAGTATCCCGAGTTCGTCGGAAATTTCGCCGGGGTGGAAACGCGTGACTTTCAGCGGACGCGGGAGGAGTCGCCATCCGGGCAGGAATTCCACTGGAACCGCAACTGGGAAACGCTTTACCTGATCGGCAAGGGGATGGGTGATGCGATGGTCGGGCTCAAGAAGGGGGCGGAGTAGATCGGGAAGGCAATGAACCAACGATCCGCCATGAACATCCGCAGCTTTCTTTCCTGTCTCATTCTTCTTCCTCCATGCGTGCAGGCGGTGGAGCCCGGTGCGGGGCTGACGAAGGGTCTCATCGATGGTGAACGTCCCTGGGATGCCGTGCAGATGGTCGGGGAGGCCGGGCACATTCTTGTCCCGGAGTCGGAGGTGGAGAGCCGGTGGGTCTTCAAGGATGGAGTTCTGACGGCCTCGCCGGAGTGGGACAGCGTGGTGACCCCCGGGACCTACGGGGATTTCCGCATGCACGTGGAGTTCAACGTCAACAGCGTCCCGAACGTTGAGGCAGAGAAGAACGGCAATTCGGGAATCTACATTCAGCAGCGGTATGAGCTGCAGATCCTCAATTCCCATGGAACTCCGGAGGAGGAATACAAGGCGAGTGATTGTGGGAGCCTCTACCGGCAGCAGAAGCCGGACAAGATTGTCTGCAAGCCGGCCGGCGAGTGGCAGAGCTACGACATTGTGTTCCGGGCGGCCCGTTTCGAAGGGGACAAAAAGACGGAGAATGCCCGCATCACGGTGATGCACAACGAGGTGCTCATTCATGACGACTACGCCCTGACCAACAAGACCGGGGCCGGGAAGAACGAGGGGCCGGAGCCTTTGCCGATCAAGCTGCAGGGGCACCATAATCCGGTGCGGTTTCGGAACGTTTGGGTTCAGCGCCTGAAGCTCGATCCGCCGGTGGAGCAGGGGCCGCCGGAAAAGAAAAAGGGCTACACCTATGTGGTGCCGTTTGAGGAGATTCCTCCCGCTCCCGCCCTGACCCCGAAAGAAGCGTTGAAGAGCTTTGTTCTTCACGAGGAGTTCGAGATCAGCACGGTGGTGCATGAGCCGCAGGTGGAGAATCCCTTGGCGATCAGGTTTGATGGCAACGGTCGGATGTGGGTGGTGGAAATGCGGGCCTACATGCCCAACGTGGCGGGGGAGGGTGAGGAGGAGCCCATCGGACGGATTTCGATTCACGAAGATACCGATGGGGACGGGTTCTACGACAAGAGCAGCGTTTTTCTCGACGGTCTGGTGCAGCCGCGCTCGATGGCCATCTACAAGGACGGAATTCTCTATGGGGGGCACGAGAAGCTCTACTTTGTGGAGAACCGCGACGGCAAGGCGGGGAAGATGACCGTCATCGATGAGCACTACACCCAGGAAGGCAACGTGGAGCACCGCGCGAATGGTCTGCTTCGGGGATTGGACAACTGGATCTACAACGTGAAGTCGGACGCGCGTTATCGGGAAATCGATGGCAGGTGGGTGAAGGAGAAGACCAGCTTTCGGGGCCAGTGGGGGATGTCTCAGGACAACCATGGGCGTCTCTATTACAATGAGAACTGGTTCGGCATGAAGGCGGACCAGCTTTTGCCCAATACCTTGATGCGTAATCCCAACTACCTGTTGGGTGGCGACGACAGCACGAGGCTGTCGTTTCGCGACAAACTTTACCCGGCCCGCATCACCCCTGGTGTCAATCGGGGCGGGGAAGGAGACATTGATGAGGAGGGTTATCTGAAAGCGGCGACGGGGGCCTGTGGCCCGGTGGTTTACCGTGGCGATCAATTTCCCCCGGAGTTCCAAAACACCGCCCTGTTTTGTGAGCCGACTGCGAATCTGGTGCGCATGATCCATGTGCTGCGCAAGGATGGAGCGCTCTTTGGCGAACATCTGATGGGGGAGCGGGAGTTTCTCGCCTCCACCGATGAGCGTTTTCGCCCCGTCAATCTCTTCAATGCTCCGGACGGCACCCTCTACCTGGTCGACCTCTATCACGGGATCATCCAGCACAAGCACTACATCACCAGCTATCTCAAGGAGCACATCGCGCATCGTGATTTGGAGAGCCATCCGCGCTTGGGGCGGATCTATCGGATCAAGCACCGGGCCAATCCCTGCGGGCCACAACCCGGGATGTTGGGCAAGACTGCGGCGGAACTTGTGCCCTTCCTCGCCCATGCGAATGGCTGGTGGCGGGACACGGCCCAGCAGTTGATTGTCGATGGTGGAGATCTCTCAGTGGTGCCAGCTCTGAACGAGCTTTCTGCCGATCCGGGCAATCCATTGGGTCAGATCCACGCGCTCTGGACGCTGGAGGGGCTGGGTGCGATCAATGGTGAGGCGATCACCGGGGCGTTGCGCTCCGGGGATTCCTATGCTCTGGAAGCCGCCATTCGTCTGGCGGAATTGCTCCCGGCGGAGGAGGCGGTGGCACTGATGCCACGATTCAGGGAGCTGTCGGAGCGACCGGAATTGGTGATCCAGCGGCAACTGGCGGCCAGCCTTGGCAGGGTGCCATCGGTGGAGGCGCTGGAGTTGTTGAAGGGAGTGCTGCTCAAGAACATCAACGCTCCGTATTTCCGCGAGGCTGCCATCAATGGTTTGGCTGGACGGGAGAAGGAGTTCCAGGAGCTTCTGAATGACGGGTTCAGCGATGGGAAGTTTCGTCATTACCTGACGCACTGTCTGACCCTCAAAACCACCGCGGGGGTTTACAAGCCGCCGGGAGATCAAGGGCATCGTGAGTCCTATGAGCGTGGCGAACAATTCTACATTGCCAGCTGCATTGCCTGTCATGGATCGGA
The DNA here is from genome assembly GCA_027619375.1 of Verrucomicrobiota bacterium. Lineage (GTDB taxonomy): Bacteria > Verrucomicrobiota > Verrucomicrobiia > Verrucomicrobiales > Akkermansiaceae > JAPKDA01. Next base: position 15,621 of record JAQCFL010000027.1, read on the forward strand.
TGGCAGGGGGCTGGAGCTGCTGGGGCCACCCTTGGTTGGTTCGGAGTGGGTGATGGGCCCGCCGAAACGCCTTGCCGCGATTCTGCTGCAGGGGCTCATGGGGCCGATCGAGGTGAAGGGGAAGCACTACACGCCCGCAGCGGCCATGCCGGGCTTGAAGCATGCCCCGGGGGTCACGGATTCCCAACTTGCGGATGTCGGCACCTTTGTTCGTCACGCCTGGAACAACCGCAAGGGAGCGGTGAACACAGAGACGATTGAGGAGGTGCGCGGAGAGCTCGGCGATCGCGAGACTACCTTTTCCCCGGAAGAGCTGATGAAGGCGTATCCTTGAGTGGGGAGTCAAGCGAGGCCCTGGAAGCAAACGTATCTTGAGTATCCCAAATGGCCGCAGTCCCGGGGAACGCCCGGAGGCAGGGTGGCCGGAGCACCGGGTTCCTGGGGCTGAAATTGGCATTGCCATCGGGGGAGGGGGTCGGTAGGTTCCCGCCCCCCTCGACAGAAAAACGGACAGGTGCCAGAGTGGTCGAATGGGCACGCCTGGAAAGCGTGTGTGGCAGCAATGTCACCGTGGGTTCGAATCCCACCCTGTCCGCCATTACAAACAAGAAGGGCCTGTTGCTGACGCAACTCCCTCATCACCAGTGGTCAATGATTCTGGACCCGGAAAGCGCGACAACTTTCCACAAAGAATTCCACAAAGGTTGACGCGAAGGCCGGGGTCTATGGCCCGGAAAAAGAAACGTCGCAACAAGATCGTCGAGATCGGCAGTGGAGCCGCCCAAGTGCGGATCTACACGGTCAACCGCTCCAACGGATACCCCCAATACTCCATTATCTGGAGGGAGGGTGGTCGCCAACGGACCCGAACGTCCGCCTCAATGAGCGAGGCCAGGCTGCTCGCCCACCAGACGAGCGTCCGCCTGACCAATGGCAGCAATGCCGTCGATGAGGTCACCAAGCGTGACATCGAGATGCTCCGCCATTGCGAGCAGACCGCAGAACGCTTCGGACTGACGCTTGCCGCTGCCATCGAGGAATGGGCCAGCGCCCGGAAGGTCGCTGGAGAGGCAGCCCTCTCCGACGCGGTTCGGTTCTATCAGGCGAACCGGCTCGACCTCCTGCCCGTGAAACTGATCACCGAGGTCGTGGAGGAATACCTCACCTCCCGCCGTGCCCGTGGCGTGACCAAGGTGTATGTCACACGCTCCGAAGAATACCTGAACCGCTTCACGGGCCAGGTGAGCGGGAATATCGGGGACGTGACGGTGAGTGACATCAATGGATTCCTCCAAGCTCAGGAGACGCTGGGGCCGGTGACCAAGAATGCCTTCCGAACGTGCCTGATCACGATGTTCGGGTTTGCCAAGCGCCAGGGTTATCTCCACCCAGACCGGAAGACGGCCGCCGAGCAGAGCGAGTCCTACAAGGTGCCCGAGACGGAGATCGAGATCTTCACCGGCGAGGAGATGAAGAGGCTCCTCCTGGCGTCCCACGCCCGGATCGCGCCGCTGGTGGCCATCGGGGCGTTCGCCGGGATCCGGTCTGCCGAGATCCGCCGACTTGAATGGGAGGACATCAAGTGGGATCGCGGGCACATCGAGATTGCCGGCCGCAAGGCCAAGACGGCCGCGAGGCGGATCGTCCCGCTCACCGACAACCTCAAGGCGTGGCTCGCCCCATGGCGGGATGAGACCGGCCCAATCATCACGATGCGGAATGTTGCAGGAGCGCTGACCAACCTCGGCCCCAAGGCGGGTGTCCCCGGCGGATGGCGCAAGAATGCTCTTCGCCACTCCTACGTCAGCTATCGGGTCGCCCTGACCGGGGATGTCGCGAGGACGGCGCTGGAGGCGGGGAACTCACCGGAGGTGATCTTCCGCCACTACCGGGAGGTCGTCGATGAACAGGCGGCGAAGGACTGGTTCGGCATCATGCCGCCCGAAGGCTGGATGCCGCCGGACATGCCGATCCCGATTCGGGACCGCATTGCGAGGCTCGCCGCCGAGCAGGAGGATGGAACCGTTGACAAGGGGGAAGGAGCGTGAACACGAACGATCCAGAGCCCATGTATGTGAAGAAGGTGGAACTTGCGCGACGCCTTTCCGTGAGTCCCCGGACCATCGAGGAATGGACGCAGAAGCGCATCATCCCCTACCTCGCGATGTCGTCCCGCCTCAACCTCTACAACTTTGATGAAGTGCTGGAGGTGTTGAAGGGTCGCTACAAGGTCGAGCCCGCCCAGCGGTAAGCCACCCATAAACAAAGACGCCCCCGGACGGTGGAAACCATCCGGGGGCGTTCTGTTACTATCCAACCGCCCCTACGACTTGAAGCTCTGGTTCGCCTTGCCGTCGTCGAGCAGGTCTCCGATGCGGTTCACGGTGTCCTTGAGGATGGAGGCCGCAGCGAAGATCACGACACCAACGGCCGGATCGACAAAGGGGATGACGTTGAGGGCGGAGATGAAGCCGGCGAGTTTGCCGACGTAGCTCAGATACTTGAGTGCTTTCATGGCACCCCGGAAGGCGTGTCAACGCTTCCGCAGCTTCCGAATCATCGCCACGAGAGAAAGGACTCCAACCGCGAGACCAACGACGAGCGAAGCGATCCGCAGGTGCCACTCGATCTGCTCCTGGAAGGAGGTGACGACCCCCAGCACCGGGGAGACGGTGCCGATGATCCCCTTGAGGGCGAATTCGATGTCGAAGGGAGCGCGCATTGTCCGGTGGCGGGTGTCAACGCCCCGAGTCAGCATCGAATCGAAGGGATTTTTCCGCCCACGCCGAGTAGCGCTGGGTGAGTGACTCGTAGGTCTCGGTGTCCCCCGCCGCCTTGGCTGCGTCGATGTCCTTGAGCAACTGGGTCATCCACTGACCGTGGGGTTTTTCCCAGTTGAACTGCCGGTTGAACAGGTCAGGCACCTCGGCCGGTTCGAGTTCGGGCAGGCGGGGAGGTTCTTCGGCCATCACCCCAGCGATGGCACCCCAATCGGGAGGATCAGGGTAGGCACCAGTGGGTGCTCCAAGAGCCGCGTCCATGGTCGCTTGCTGGCGGGCGGTCTTGATCGCCTGATAGTTGGTGATGAAACCAGTGACCGCGGCCACCCGCTGTGCACGAGCCAGGTCCTTCCACTCGGGCTTTCGGCTCACGCGCTCGGCCAGCTCTCTGGCGGCAGGCATTCCCCGAACCTCCGGCGTGAGGCGCGTCCATACCGCCATGAATGCCCGGTCGCGAACCCTGGATGCTCGGGCCTCCACTCGTCCGGCTGCCTTTTCCTTCTGGCGCTGGGCGATGCGCTCGGCCCGGATTCGCTGGCGGTGGGCGTCACGGACTGCCTCGATCTTGGCAGCCCGTTCTTCGGGCGTGAGATTGGGCCATCGGTTCTGCGCGTCGGCCATGACGGTCAGCGCCAGTGAGAAGGCGAGGGAATAGAGTAGTTTCATCGGTTTGTCTGTTGGGAGTAGCACGGGGTTACTGAGCGGCGAGAAGGCCGTCGCGCCATGCCTTGTATCCGGCCTCGCCCTTCACGAACATGACGCTGCCCAGCCCGGACTGGTATGGGAGCTGAGCACCCCATGTGGTGGCGAACTTTGTCTTGTTGACGGCAGCGCTCTCTACTGCGGCTGCGACCGCTTCCTGGGCCGTGTAGTCGGGAGTCGGGATCGTCATGTCGATGCCGAGCGCTTTTACGGCAACGGCGAGCCCTTCAAACTTCGGAGCCTTGAGGGCGGCCAGCACGGGAGCAAAGGCGGCATCGAATTCCGACCCCTCGACGGAATCACCCGCGCCCTTGCGCTTGTCGATGAGGAGCTTGGCCGCCGTCACCAGCAGGTGATCACGCATACCAGTGAACACCTCGGGCTGGAACGGGGCATCGGCGGCGGCGAGCTCGAACCACTCGGTGGTCGTCATGTGTTGAGTCCATGCGAAACCACGCCCTGGCCGACCCATCAGGCCGAGGTGCTTGAAGGCGAAGTATTGCGCGTCATGGACCCCCTGCGATGGCAGGAGCACGGCGAACTCCTCGGTCCGGTCCGCCAGATCGGGGTTGTAGATGTCCATCCACAGAACGGTGTTGATGTCTTCGGTCTGCAGGGGCGTCTTGATGGCGAGGTAGGCCGCCAGCTCCATTCTCTTCGGAACGGAGATGCTCCCAAGGGCGATGCCCGGGAACCATGCAAACGCGTTACCGGCAATGTAGATGTCGATAGCCTCGTCGTCCTCGTTTTCGTAGGCGCTGTTCTGCCAGCGGGTGAGCCAGCCGGCACCGAACCGGGTTTCCTGAAAGGCGTCGAAATCAGCAAGCGCCTGCGCCTTGTCAGCAGCAACGTCCGCGAGTTCGGTGTTCGCGGGGTCGGATGCTGCGGCAGTCTCCGCCTCCAACTTCGCCCCCTCCAGTTTCGCCCGACTTTCAAGGATCGAGGCCCCGTGGCATGGGGTGAGAATACCCGTCGCAAGGACGAGTCCGATGGTCAGTAGTGTGTGTAGTTTCATGGTGGTTGGTTAGGGTTCGAGTTCGACGCGGACCTTGCGCCATTCGACGGGCCGCATGTCATTCCAGATTCGCTGCCCGTCAGGGTGTTCGTCGCTTCCGGCGACGCCTTCGAAGGAGTAAGTCCAGACGAGGCTCAGGTGGTTCTCCTGCATCCATTCCAGGGCCCCGAGCACGCTGCGCGATGGCTGGAAGAGGACGGAGCGTCCCGGGGTGCCTCCGGGCTGGAGTTGTGAGGTAAGCGAGGTCGCCGGGTTCCACTTGAGGCGCTTGTATTGCCCCTCGGTCTCGGCCGGAGCCTGGACGTTGAAGTAGAGCCACGGGTCGGCATCGCTGGTGCCGGTGGCCCAGGTAGGGTCGGCGGCCGCGCCTGTGGTACAGGTGCGGTAGACGAAATACTCCTTCTGGAGGGCGTAGGGGTCGCCGCTGGTGGAGGTGAAGCTCGTGCAGTCCCAAGGGTCGACCTGGTTGTTGGTCGATTGCAGGTTGTCGTGGCCGAAGGTCCACTTCGAGCCGTCCCACTGCGCCACGTCATCGGTGCCGAGCGCCTGGTATTCCTTGCGACCGTTGACCGTGTTGCCTGTCGGCACGTAGTTGAGGACGAAGGTGCCGTCCTGCTGGACGAGGAAGCCGGGCTCGAAGTTGCGGGTGGTGGCGCGGATCTGGATCTCGGTCCATCCGTCGGGCACGACGATCTCGAACACCGGGTAGCCGTCCTTCGTGGTGACGCTCGGGGAGTCGATGTCGTCCGAAGGCGTGTAGACCTGCGAATCGCTCGACAGGTTCCCCAGCCGCTCGCCTAGCGCGATGACGGTAACCATCGCCAGCATGACGACCACGAGTAGGATGACGGACTGTTTCATCAGATGACGTTCTTCGATTGGAGCGTGTCAAGCAGGGTGGCCAGAACGTCGGTCAGGTCGTCGATGGTGGCCGTGTTGGCGTCGAATGTCTTGAGGGTGTTGCGCAGCGTCACGTCGTAGCCTTCGTCTGATTGGAGAACGATGGAGCCGGGCGCGGGATAGGGCGGCTCCGCATCGGTGGGCACGCCCTCGGTGCCCCGATTCACGTCGTTTTCGACCACCACCGTGAAGGTGCGGGTGGATGTCGGTGCCCCGGCCCCCTCGCGCCAGGTGATCTCGCCCATGAGCGTGATCTCGGAGAGTTCAGAACCGGCGGACGAACCGACCTGCATGGCCGAATCGAGTTGGGTCGTGTTGAAGCTCGGCGAGCATTGGTAGACCGGAGTCTCGGCACCTGGAGCTGGCAGTGTCCAATCAGCGGTTTGGACGAGGTAGCCGACATCGTAGCGGCCGCGAGGCTTGATCCCGAACTGGAGTTCCAGCTCAGCAGGGTCGCCGATATGCGCCGGGGTCGTGCCATTGGCCAGGAAGGTGACGTCCAGCCGCGCCCCGTCGCCCCGCTTGAAGCGCAGCGAGGAGATTGGATTGCGGAAACCCGGCCCCTCGATCAGTTGCAGAGTCTCAAGGTCTACGTAGAGCCTCACGCCTGCGGTGGCCTGTCAACTGATGGAGACGATCTTCGCCCGCCACCACACGTCGTTGTTGGCGATCCCGTCCCCGGTCGATCCATCGATCTCGATGATGTGGCCGCAGGGACGGTCATCGAGGGTGAGCGTCACCGTGAAGGGTCCGACCGCGATGGTTTCCCACGCGTCTTCTGAGGTGTCGGTGCTTTCATGGTAGAACGCCTGACTTCCGTTGAGCCGCACCTCCAGCCAGTCATAGCCGTCATTGAGCGTTTCAATCTGGCCCCACACCTCAAGCACGACCTGGTTGGCGCAGCAGACCCCGAACACAACCGTCCCGCTAACGGGTTCGTCGCTCTCGGCGCTCGGATTGGATTCGGAGTCGCCCGATGCGGTGGCGCGGTAGATCTCCCATTCGTCCTGGGCGATCTCGCTGGCCGCCTCGATCAGGATCTCGGTGGTGCGCTTGGTGGCAGGGTCGCAGCACATCTCGACGCCTTCCACGATGATTGGAGCGATGAGGTGTGCCATGTCACGCGAGGGTGAGAAACTTCCGGGTCTCGGGATACCCGTCCACGCAGACCTTGAACTCCTCGACCTTGAGCGTGGTTTCGCCGGGAGTGGTGACCAAGCCGTCCTGCCAGCGGGCCAAATCGGTCACCGATCCTTCTTCATCAAGCAGGATGGCTCCATCGGTGTCGTTGCCAACAATCCGGATCGTCTCGGGAAGCGGATCTCCGGGATTCTCCGCCTCGCACTTTACGTTGATCTGGGGCTGGCTCTCCCGACCCGCGATGGAGCGGAACTTCGCTGGACCGTCCGGAGGATTGGCTTCCGGTTGTCCCCCGCCGTCCAGTGGTTCCACCCACACCGGACAACCTTCGCCGACGTTTTCACCATCGAAGTCGATTTCGATCTCGCTGTCGGTTTCGACCTGATTGATTCCATAGTCCCCCTTGATCGAGCGGAACTTGAAGATGTTCTCGCTGTCCTCGTGCTTCTTGTAGACCCGCGCTCCGCTGCCGAGGTTCTCGCCGGTCCAGAGCTGCGCCCAGTGTTCGATGTCACTCTGCTGATAGATCTTCACTTTCGGGATGCCATCGTCGTCCTCCAGCTTGAAGAGCTTCACGTAATACTCTCCCTCCACGCCCGATTCCTCCGGGTCCTCCGGCTGGTAGTGATTCCCATCCTGGTCCTCGGAGGTGACGACCACCTCGGGATCCTCGGTGATCTCTCCCATCATGTCGGTCTTGAACTTGCACCAGAGGGTGTCGCCGATACTCATGGCGATCTTCGGACGTGGAATTTTGTCGAGAGTATCGTCGCCGGATTTCGGCATGTGGAACTTCACGGTCGGCAAGTCTTCCGACTTCGGCTTCCGTTCGATCACCCATCCCTCTTTGATGATGACCTGATAGCCGTCCTCTTCCTTCTCGATTCCGATGACCGAGAACGGCGGCAGCGACTGGCGCGGGACCAGGGCAGTGCTCGGCTGCGAGTAGGCGAAGCCGCCCGACGACGCGATGAGTTCGAGGCCCGTGCCGGATCGCGGCGTGCGTGCCGCGATGGCATCGAGCAGCGTGTTCCAGTCCTCGGCGAGAATCGGATCGCCAGGCTTCTTCTTCTGCGGAAGTCGGTTCATGGGTCCTTGTAGATTTCCGGGTCCCAGCCTCCCCGGTCGCTGGCGAGCCACTCCATTTCCAGACGGAACGACTTGCCCTCCTGCGTCTGGGTCACGCCGTTGAGCAGCCAGTTCCGCCCGCCTGCCAGACCAGGTGCCGGTCCGTTCGGAGTGGCGATGTTGCCGATGTCATTGAGTTCCGACGCTTTGGCCGGCTTGTCGCGCACCCAGCTTTCCCTCCAGGTGACACGCGGGCTGTAGTAGCTCGTCTGTCCGCGGTCGATCTTGCCGAGCACCTCGATGCCTAGGTCGCTCTCGA
>JAQCFL010000028.1 GCA_027619375.1 Verrucomicrobiota bacterium
GGGGGGGGCGGGGCGGTGGGGGACCCGCCGACGCCCTGCAAGGGCGCCGCTACGTTGGGGGGGGGAGATTGTGATGCCGTTGGTGAGGGCGGGAGGTAGGTTCGCGGGATGAAAACGGGATGCTTGATGGCGGCGGTGGGATTGGCGATGGTGGGCGGCGTGATGGGGGATGATGATGATTGGCGGACGGCGTTTGAGGCCAAGGTTCTGGAGAAGGGGGAGCGGAAGCTGCCGTATCGGATCGCGAGGCTGGGGGAAGGGGAGAAGCTGCCTTTGGTGGTGTTCCTGCACGGGGCGGGGGAGCGGGGGAACGACAACGAGGCGCAGTTGAAGCACGGAATGAAGGACATGGTGGCTTGGTGCCGGAAGGAGAAGGAGGCTTGCCGCATCTTTGCGCCGCAGTGTGCGGGTGATGGTTGGTGGTCGAATCTGGAGGGAAATTTTCGGGGGAAGGAGCCGTTGGCCCTCAAGGCGGAGCCGGGGTGGTGCATGGCGATGGTCTTCGAGGTGATCGATGGATTGGTGAAGGAGGGCAAGGCGGATCCGGACCGGATATACATCACCGGTTTGTCGATGGGCGGGTTCGGGACGCTGGATGCGATCAGCCGGCGGCCGGAGTTTTTTGCGGCGGCCATGCCGATTTGCGGCGGGGGGGATCCGAAGCAGGCGGTGAAGTACAAGGATGTGCCGCTGTGGGTGTTTCATGGGGGGAAGGACCGGACGGTGCCGATGGCGTTGTCGGAGTCCATTGTGGCGGCGGTGAAGGAGGCGGGAGGCGATCCGCAGTTTCGGGTGTATCCGGAAGCGGGTCATGATTCCTGGAGCGCCACGTATTCTGATCCGAAGGTCCTGAAGTGGTTGTTTGCCCAGAAGAAGAGCGGTGAGTGAGCGGGGGCATTTGCCGGGGCGGGAAGGGTGTCCCCATTTGCCGATGGTGGAGGCGCTGTGGACGGCGCGGGAGATGGCGGGGCATCGGGGGAGCCACGGGGCGGGGTTTTATGTGGCGGCGTTGTCCTTTGCCCAGTCGTTATGGTTGGAGGGGAAGCCGGCGCAGGCCTTGTTGCAGATGAACAAGGCGCTGATGGCGGATCTGAGCGGCGGGGAGCCGGAGTTGAGGGAGTGGCCGCTGCCCTATGCGGCGAAGGTGTGGGTGATGAGGGAGGCGGGGGAGGGGGAGTTTTTGGGGAACCCGGTGCGGCATTATCAGCATCTGGCGACGCGGATGAGCGGACCGCGGGCCGAGTTGCGGAGGTGGCGGGCGTGGGCCTGTCTGTATTTGGCAGAGGGGGCGCTGGGGCGGGAGGGGTTCCCGAGGGACGGGGAGCAGATCGCGAAAGCGGGGGTGGTGGTGCCGGAGGGGGCGGAGGTGGTGGAGCGGTTGGATGAACTGGGGCTGCCGGGGGAGGCGGAGATGGTGGTGGGGGTGATGGGAGGGAAAGACCAGGGGGGCGGGGAGGGTAAGCAGTAAGTTCATGAGGAGGTTGTTGAACGGGCTGGCTGACGAGGAGGTGCGGGATTTGGTGGGATATTTGCAGTCGATGGGACAAGTGGACTTGCCATGGGGGAGGGGGATGGAAGGATAGGGGTATGGAGGGAACCACGAACCGTCTTCACTCGCGGAGCTTCGCCGGGTCGAGATGGACGCGGACCGGTGGGGAGCTTATGGAGAGCGGGTTTGTAACCCGCTGCGCTGGGAGGGTGGGAGGGGAATGCTTGGAGGACGAAGGTGGAGCTTGCGGGGTTGGGCCGGCGGGTTGCAAACCCACGCTCCATATTGGGGGAGGGATTTGAAATAGCTTTATGAACTCCCTGACACTACTGCTGCCGATTGGATTGCTGGGCTTGTTGACTGCTGCGAAGGTGGCGGAGAGTGGGTCGCATGAGCGGCTTGCGCTGAAGGACAAGGTCTTCACGGAGGGGGCGTCGTTCGGGGATGTGAACGGGGATGGGAAGCTGGATCTGGTGGCGGGGCCGCTTTGGTTCGAGGGGCCGGAGTTCACGAAGGAGCATCGGTATCGGACGGGGGAGGGGACGGGGCCGAATGGCTATGCGCACAGTTCATTTTTGAGCTGGGCGTTTGATGCGAATGGCGACGGTCGTTGCGACATTTTCAACATCGCGCACAACGGGGTGTTTCACCTGGATCTGTATCTGCAACCGGCGGAGGCCTCGGAAGAGTGGCCGGTGCACCGGGTGGGGGAGGCGTTAGGGAACGAGTCGCAGGAAATGGCGGACATCACCGGGGATGGGAAGCTGGAGTTCGTGGCGATGAAGGATGGAAAGTTCGGCTTTTTAACGGCGGACTGGAGTGCGGTGGAGAAGCCGTGGACGTTTCATGCCATTTCTCCGGTGCGGACGAAGTCGCCCTACGCTCATGGGTTGGGGGTCGGTGATGTGAACGGGGATGGACGGGCTGATGTTCTGGAGAAGGCGGGCTGGTATGAGGCGCCGGAGGATCGGGTGGGCGGGGAATGGAAGTTTTACCAGGTGGAGTTCTCGAAGCCGGGTGGGGCGCAGATGTTGGTCTATGACATCGACGGTGACGGGGACAACGACATGGTGACGAGCCTGGCGGCGCATTCGTGGGGATTGGCGTGGTATGAGAATGTGGCGGTGGATGGGGAGGTCACGTGGAAGCGGCACGAGTTGATGCCGACAGACGACAAGCCGGGAGTGGGGGGGATCAAGTTCACGCAGGCACACGGCTTGCAGGTGGGGGATTTCAACGGGGACGGGTTGACGGACTTCGTGACGGGCAAGCGCTACTGGGCGCACAACGGAAACGATCCGGATGCGAAGGGGCCGGCGGTGCTTTACTGGTTCGAATTGAAGCGCGGGGAGGGTGGGGCGGAGTTTGTGCCGCATTTGGTCGATGACGATTCGGGTGTGGGCACGCAGGTGGCGGTGGGGGATGTGAACGGGGACGGGAAGAGCGACATCGGGATCGGGAACAAGAAGGGGGTGTTCGTGTTCCGGAGCGGGGAGTGAAGGTCGCAGGTCGGAAGGTCGCAGGTCGCAGGTCTTGGGGACGCGTTTGGCACCTTGGTGTTTTGCTGAAGGGCGCGGTGCGGAGGGACAGGCGGAGGTGAGGGCGGAGGATTCGGGCAGGATGGGGATCGGCGGATTTTGGATTGGGAGGTTTCAACCGCCGGACCGCCCGGAGGTCGGTCCCAGCCTTTCCGGGTTCCTGCCCTTCGGGCATTAGAAAGAGGCTCCGACCCCTGGGGGATGAACCCGCTGATCGAAGCCTCTTTTTGGATTGCCCGTGGAAAGGGGGGGGAAGTCAGGGAGCCGGCGGAATGGGGGCCGTGGCGGTGAAGTAGTCGATGCCGTTCTGCCGGACCTTGACGGGGAGACCGGCGACTTCAAAGGTGAGAAGGATTTCTGCGCCTTCGATGGGGGCGGTTTCGAAGAGGATCTCGCCCTCGACCTCGCCATTGATGTTGATCATGGCGAGGGTGCCGCGGACCACGCCGTCGACCACGATCTCGTAGTTTCCGGCGAGGAGGCCGTGGACTTCCAGGCCGAATTTGGTTTTCCCTGAGCCGAGCTGTCGGAACTTGAGTTTGGCCTCGCTCTCGTTGGGCGCGGCGGGCTCGCTGCAGTCGGAGGCGATCAGCATCGTCATCAACAAGTGGGGTGCGGATCATCCGCACGAGGCTTGGGTGTGGTCGGATCAGAATTTGACCGGTCCACTGAAGGAACGGGCGCTGACGGACTTGATGATCGGCTGGACGCGGCGCACTCCGGACATTGCGGCGGACTGGTTGGTGGATTCCGGGTTGACCTCGCAGCCGTTGATCAATGCGGTGGCGCGGACCTGGGCGGAACAGGATCCGCGGAGGGCGGCGGCGTGGGCGGATCTGTTGCCGGCGGGAGTGCCGCAGCAGACCGCGGAGGTGGCGGTGGCCAGTGAGTGGGCGACGCAGGATGCGTCGGCCGCGGCCGAGTATTTCACGGAGGCGGCTTCGCGGGAGGAGGGGATCAACCTGGCCATCGCGCTGACCGATGTCTGGGCGACGACGGATCCCGCGGCGACGGCGGCGTGGATCGCGGGGTTGGCGGTGAGTGCGAGTCGCGATCAATCGGCCGCAGCGCTGGCGACGATCTGGGCGGCCACGGACATCGAGGCGGCGGTGGCGTGGGGCACGGGGCTGTCTGATGCGGCGATGCGGCAGCAGGTCATCGCGCACCTCGGGACGACCTGGGGGGCGATCGAGCCATTTGCAGCGATCGACTGGCTGACGAGTCTGTCGGCGAAGGAGGCGGCGGATGGCTTGACGGGGGCGTTTTACTCGTGGGCGGGGACTGCGCCGGAGCAGTTGCAGGAATGGATTGCGACGGAGCCTCCGGTGGGCTTGGGGGATCGGGCGCGGTTGAGTCTGGGGGATGTCTTGACGGCTTCCGATGTGCCTACGGCGATGGATTTGGCGCTGGGGATGAACAGTGCGGGGGCGCGGGATGAGGCCCTGGGGCGGTTTTTCCGGGAGTGGAGGAAGAGTGATGATGCCTCGGCGCAGGATTGGTTGGATGTCCACTGGGCGAGCCTGCCGGTGTCGGCGCGGGAGCGGTTGGTGCAGGAGCAGGCGCGGGCAGTGCCGCTGCGTTAAACAGGCAGGCGCAGTTCGAACTCGGTCCAGTCGTTGGCGGAGATGAGGAGGGTGAGCTCGCCGTTCTGGGCGCGGGCGAGTTCCCGGGCGATGTTGAGGCCGAGGCCCTGGCCGCGCACCGCTTCACCGACCGCACTGCCGCGGTAGAAGCGTTCGAAGAGTTTGGCCTGATCGGGTTCGGGGATGGCGGTGCCGCTGTTGCCGACGCGCACCCAGGCGGATTTCTCATCCTGTCCGGCGCGGAGGCGGATGCGTCCGTTTGCGGGGGTGTATTTGGCGGCGTTCTCGACGAGGTTTTGGAGGACGAGGGCGACCCAGCGTTGATCGCCGATGGCGGGGAGGGAGTCGGGCAGGGCCTTCTCGACGGTGACGCCGTGGCCGGAGGTGAGGGCCTCGAGGTCGTCCATGGAAGCGGCGGCGAGGGTGGCGAGATCGAAGGCGTCGGCGGAGAAGCGTCGTGCCGCGTCGTAGGACTTCTGCATGCGGTCGAAGCTGTCGTAGAGGACCTCGGTGAGTCGGGCGATCTCGTCCTGGGCCAGGGGCATGGGGAGGCGCTCGCCGGGGCGCTCGGCACTGATGCGTTCGGCGGCCTCGGTGAGGCCGGCGACGGGGGCCACGGCGCGGCGGCCGAGCCAGATGCCGCCGAAGAAGACGACGAGGCCGGCGAGGGGCAGGCTCATGAGGAAGGCGCGGAGGAGATCGAGTTGGAAGCCGGTGATGGCGCGGAGGCGGGAACCGATCTGGATGGTGTAGGGGCCCTTCACGTAGGTGCCGACGCGGCAGTGTTTGCCCATGAGCTCGATGGTGCGGACGCCATGGTCGATGAAGGGGAGTTCGGCCTCCCCGAGGTTGGGGGAACGGTAGAGGATCTGAGCCTCCGGGCCGCGGACCACGACGTAGCGCGTTTGCAGGGCCACGGTGACGAATCTCGCGCTGATCGGCCGGCGCGGGTCGAGTGGGGCGCCGCGGAAATTTTTCAGGTCGCGGTAGAGTTCCTCGGCGTCGCTGGCGAGGACGCTGTCGAGCTCCCGCACCTGTTGGTAATAGACGAGGGGCATGATGACGCTGGCGGTCACCCCGAGGGCGAGCATGGTGAGCAGTGCCGCGTAGGCCCCCACCTTGACTTTCAGCGACCAGCGTTTCATTCCGACGAGCGCAGGGCGTAGCCGACCCCGCGCACCGTCTCGATCATCACTCCGGATCCGTCGAGGTCGAGCTTCTTGCGGAGGCGCATGACGAAAATCTCGACGGTCCGGGTGTCGTATTCGTGTTCCCGTTCCCAGACGCGTTCGCAGATTTCCTCCCGTGAGAAGGCCCGGCCGGGTTCCTGCATGAGGATCTGCAGCACCTCGAACTCGCGGGGGGAAAGGGCGATGCGTTCGCCTCGGACGGTGACGCGGCGTTTGGTGACATCCATGCCCAGCACGCCGACCTCGAGGAAGGTGGAGGTTTCCACCGCGCCGCCGCGCCGGGCGAGGGCTTCGACGCGGGCGAGGAGTTCCTCCATGGCGAAGGGTTTGGTGAGGTAGTCGTCGGCACCGCCGGTGAGTCCGGCGACGCGGTCCTCGACCTCGCCCTGGGCGGTGAGCATCATCACGCGGGATTCCACGGCGGCCTCCCGCAACTGACGGAGGACCTCGAAGCCGGTGAAGCCGGGGAGGTTGACGTCGAGGAGGACGAGATCGAAATGGTGGTCCATGGCAGTGCGGACCGCATCGGGGCCGGTTTCGGCGCGGCTGACCTCGTGACCGGTGCGGGCGAGGGCGCGCTCGATTTTCAGGGCCAGCACCCGTTCATCTTCGACGACCAGTATTCTCATTTCAACGAGGGGTCATTCTACGGAAAGGGCCGTAATGGACAATGCCATAAGCGGCGGGCTGGGCGATGCGGGAATAACGAGACGACCGGACCTGGAGTAGAATCAGGTCCGGTCGCTCGCCGTTCTCCCGAGGGGGGAGTCAGGGGAAACTCAATCGGAAGAAGGATTTTGTGGATGGGTTGGGGGTGATCGGTTCGGTGGGGACGGCGGTGAAGGCGGCCCAGGAGCCATCCGCATTTCTGGCGCTGGCCCAGCGGACGATGCAGACGACATGTTCGGGGACGGAGTCGTCATCGGTGATGCTGGGCACGCCATAGTGGTTCCAGTTGTAGGTCCAGGAGATGTCGGAGCTGTGGCAGTCCTCGAGTTCGATTTCGAAGCCGTGGCAGGGTTCGGTCTCGGGGTTGACACAGTCGAAGTTGTTGAGGGTGCCGTAGGCCGAGGCCTGGGCCTGACCGGAGTGGAGGGCGAAGGCCAGGCAGGCGAGCTGCAAGGTTCGTTTGGTGACTGGTGATCGGTTCATGGTTTTGGGAGGACGGAATGATGTTTGGGGGGCGGACTCCGGGCGGTTCAGGGCAACGGAGAGGGCCGATGGGGAAGAGTCGGCGGAGGGCGGCCCGCGGGGAACACTCCTTTCGTAACAGTCTGGTCAGGGCGGGGTTGGGCGCGGTGGCGGAGAGGAGCTGTGCCGCAAAGATGGATGTTTGGCTGGCTGGGAGGGTGGGGAGGTGGCTCGCAAGGTTGGGAGGACGTTGCGTCCCCGCGCTGTCAAGCCAGCTGCCGCCGGGCGGAGTCGAGCCTCAGCACTCCGAGGGGCTCGGAGTGGGGAGGTGGCCCGTTCAGCTGGGATCTCCGGCTGAGTTCGCCGGAGCTGCGGCACGAAGCGCAGGCGGGCAGCGGGTGGGAGGATGGGTTTTGCCCTGTTTTCAGGCGGTTTCCGGACCCTTGTCCACCGGTGCCCTCTTCCGCACCCGGTTGAAGGCGCGGACCTCCCGCATTCATCCCCGGATAGTCCTCATTTTGGCGCGAGTTTGCCCCGGCCCGGACAATGATACTTCGGGCCTGCTCTGGACGTAGATGTTACGATTCTCCCATGCTTCGCCCCACCGCAAACGCCTTTCTCCTTGCCGCCCTTCTACTGGGCGGCACCGAAGTCCGCGGGGAGGCCCCCGACTTCAACCGCGACATCCGCCCCATCCTCTCCGAAAACTGCTTCCAGTGCCACGGCCCCGACGCCAAGGCCCGCAAGGCCCATCTCCGCCTCGACACGCTCGAAGGTGCCACCACCGGCGGCGAGTTTGCCGACCCCGTCGTCCCCGGACAAGCGGACCAGAGCGAGCTCATCGTCCGCATCCGCTCCGACGACCCCGACGAGCTCATGCCGCCCCCGGAATCGAAGCGCTCCCTCACCGGCAAGCAGAAGCAGCTCCTCCACGACTGGATCGCCTCCGGCGCAAACTATTCGGAGCACTGGGCCTGGATCCCGCCGCAGCGACCGGACTTCCCGGCCGTCGCAAACACCTCATTGGTCGCCAATCCCATCGACGCTTTCCTCCTGCGGCGCCTCCAGGCCGAGGGCCTCACCTTCTCGGAGCCTGCCGATCCCGAAACACTCCTGCGACGCCTCTCCCTCGACCTCATCGGCCTGCCTCCGACTTTGGACGAGCTCCGCGAGTTCAAGGCGGCCCTTCGTCGCCCGGAGGGAGAGGAGCGGGCCATTGAAAGCGCGGTGGACCGCCTCCTCGCCTCGCCCCGCTTCGGCGAACGCTGGGCCCGTCCGTGGCTCGACCTCGCCCGCTACGCCGACTCGAACGGCTTCCAGGCCGACCAGCTTCGCCCCTCCTGGGCCTACCGCGACTGGGTCATTGACGCTCTCAACGCCAACATGCCCTACGACCGGTTCACGGTCGAACAGCTTGCCGGAGACCTTCTCCCCGACGCCACCAGTCCCCAGAAGGTCGCCACCGGCTTCCACCGCACCGTCACCTGCAACGTCGAGGCCGGCGTCCACCCCGAGGAGAACCGCTACAACCAGGTCGTCGACCGCGTCAACACCACCGCCACCACCTGGCTCGGCATCACCATGGAATGCGCCCAGTGCCACGACCACAAGTTCGATCCCTTTTCGATGCAGGATTACTACTCGCTCTTCGCCTTCTTCAACAACACCCCGCTCGAAGTTTCCGCCCCCAGCGGGACCAACGATGTCTCCCACGACTTCATCGGCCCCTACCTTGACCTGCCGCTCTCGCCGTCCGAGCAGAAGCAGGCGGAAGGCCTCGATCAAGAGCTCAAGGAGATCAAAGAGAAGCGCGAGGCCATTCTCGCCAACCGTGCTTCCGGCCTCGCCGAGCGGGAGGAGGCCGCTACCGAGGCGCTCGCCGACGCCCCGCAGTGGGAGACCCTGCAGATCACCTCCTTCCAATCCAACGGCGGCGAGGACCACCGCCTCCTCGAGGACGGCTCCGTCCTCCTTGACGGCAACGTTCCGGAGACGGCCCGCTACATCGTGGAGTGTCGCAGCGACCTCCCCACCGTCACCGCCATCAAGCTCGAGGCCCTCACCCACCCCGAGCTCCCCGGGAACGGTCCCGGCCGCGGCGACACCATCCGCACCAATTTCGTGCTCAACGAGCTGGAGGCCATCACCCGCACCGCGAGCGGTGAAACCCCCCTCGAGTTCTTCGGTGCCGATGCCGATTTCTCCCAGAGCGGCTGGGAGGTCTCCGGCCTCATCGACGGCAATCCCAAGACCGGCTGGGCCATTGCCTCGCAGTTCGGCCAGCCACACTGGGCCACCGTGAAACTTGCCCAAGCGGTCCCGGCCGGACCGGACACCACCTTCGTCTTCACCCTCGAACAGAATTTCGGACAGGGCCGGACCATCGGCTGCCTGCGCCTCTCCGCCATGTCGGACTCCGCCGGTCTGGGCGCCCTCCCCAAGGACATTGCCACCATCCTCCGCAAACCCGCCGCGAAGCGCTCCAAGAAGGAGCACGGCAAACTCACCGCCCACTTCACCAAATCCAACCCGGAACTCGACGCCCTCGAGCTCGAGCTCTCCCGCCTCACCAAACGGCGCGCGGCCATCCAACCCGCCCAAAGCCTCGTCATGGTCGAGATGGAAGAGCCTCGCAAAACATTCATCACCAATCGCGGCAACTACCTCGCCCCCCTTGACGAGGTTCATCCCGCGACCCCCGCGCTCCTTCCCGCCCCCCCCACCCCCCCCCACAACCGCCTCGACCTCGCCCGGTGGATCGTCCGGCGCGACAACCCCCTCACCGCCCGCGTCGCCGTGAACCGCTGGTGGGCCGAACTCTTCGGCAACGGCATCGTCGCCACCCTCGAGGACTTCGGCACCCAGGCCGAGCCTCCCACCCATCCCGCACTCCTCGACTGGCTCGCGGTGGAGTTCATGGACTCCGGCTGGGACATGAAGCACGTCCTCAAGACCATCGTCCTTTCCAACGCCTACCGTCAATCCGCCAAGCTCACCCCGGAACTCCGCGAGAAGGACCCGCGTAACCTGCTCCTTGCCCGCGGCCCGCGGTTCCGCATGGACGCCGAACGGATCCGCGACAACGGCCTGGCCATTTCCGGCCTCCTCTCCGAAGCCATGCACGGCCCTCCCGTCATGCCCTACCAACCCCCCGGCCTCTGGCGACAGACCGGCCGCAACGAGCCGAAGTGGGTTGAGGACAAGGACGAGCAACGCTGGCGCCGCGGGATCTACGTCGTCTATCGGCGCGCCGCCCCCTACCCGAGCATGGTCAACTTCGATGCTCCCGACCGGGCCTCCTGCATCGTGATGCGCCCCCGCACCAACACCCCCTTGCAGGCCCTCACCCTCCTCAACGACCCCGCCTCCGTCGAAATGGCCTTCGCCCTCGCCGACCGTATTCTCACCGAATCCCCCACCCCCGCCGCCCGCCTCACCACGGCCTTTCAGCGCACCCTCTCCCGCGACCCTACTCCTGCGGAAACCAAACTCCTGGACGAACTGCTTCAGGAACGCCTGGCCCACTTCCGAAAGGATCCACCGGCCGCCCGGAAGATTCTCCGCAACCCCACCGTCTATTACAAACCAACGCACCCCGACCAAGCGGAGCTTGCCGCCTGGTTCTACCTTGCCAACACCCTCCTCAACCTCGACGAGACGATGACCAAGCCATGACCGCGACTCCGGCACCGTAGCTGCGGCACCCTAAGCAAAATTGATGTTCCCAACAATTCCAGACTCCCCCGCCTTCGCAATCAGCGCCAGCAACTTGCCATTCTCTGACGCCCGGCTCCGCCGACGGATGAGAATCACGATCCCGCCGTGCGCCTCGGTCCGCGCCAACTCGAGAAAGTCATCCCGATTGCAGGTCACCAGAACCTCGCCCCGCTCTTTCGCCATCTTCAACACTTCGGCGTCGGCGATGGTGGTTTCCGCAACCTGGCGCAGGAGGGTCACGGCGTGCCCGCTCCCGGCCAACACGCGACCCGCCACGTCCGGAACATCGTGGTCGAGGAAAAATTTCATCCCCGCTCGGCCATTTGACGTGCCACCACGACATCGACTTCATCCCGGTGATCCTCATAGTAGGCCAGACATTCGTAGGCCTGTGCCCGGGACACTCCGGGGAGGCATTCCGTCACCGAGTCCACCGTTTCCCCGTTCTGGAGCAACCCGATCACATCATGAACCGCGATTCGCGTGCCTTCAAGAATGGCGTGTCCACCCCGCACCCCTTCGGTGGTCACGATATAGCGGTACCCGGTCTTCGTCGTCATTGGCACCCGCAGGATACCCTCGATCCCGACGAGCAGCAACGATCAACATTCCAAACTCATGACCCCGCTCCAGCCCACCCGCCGCCTCTTCCTCCAGCGCACCGGTTTTGGCCTCGGCGGTGCCGCCCTCGGCACCCTCCTTCAACAGGACGCCCTCGGCGCGGAGGGCAATCCCCTTGCCAAACTCGGGCTCCACCACGCCCCCCGGGCCAAGCGCGTCATCTACATCCACCTCGTTGGAGCCCCGTCCCACCTCGACCTCTTCGATTTCAAACCGGAACTCCAGAAACGCAGCGGCGAGCTCTGCCCCGACGAGTTCTTCAAGGGCAAGCAACTCGCCTTCATCCGCGAACAACCCAACCTCCTCGGCACGCCCAAGGATGACAAGTTCGCCTTCAAACGCTGCGGAAAATCCGGCGTCGAGATATCCAACCTCCTTCCCCACCTGCAGGGCGTCGCCGACGAGCTGTGTTTCATCAAGTCGCTCCACACCGATCAGTTCAACCACGCCCCCGCCCAGCTTTTCGCCCTCACCGGCTTCGCCCGCTTCGGCCGTCCCAGCATCGGCTCCTGGGTCAGCTACGGGCTCGGCAGCGAATGCGAGGACCTTCCC
Source organism: Verrucomicrobiota bacterium (assembly GCA_027619375.1). GTDB lineage: Bacteria > Verrucomicrobiota > Verrucomicrobiia > Verrucomicrobiales > Akkermansiaceae > JAPKDA01. The sequence goes on from JAQCFL010000028.1 coordinate 11,822, forward strand.
GCCTTCGTCACCCTCATCACCGGACAGATCCTCGGAGCGGGCAACAGCGCCTGGGGCAGCGGATTCCTGCCCACCATCCACCAGGGCGTCGAGTTCCGCTCCCAGGGCGACGCGGTGCACTTTCTCACCGACCCGCATGGCGTCTCCCGCCCCGAGCGCAAGCTCGTTGTCGATGCCGTCAAGGACCTCAACCAGCTCGCCCTCGATGACATTGGCGACCCGGAGATCGCCACCCGCATCAGCCAGTACGAAATGGCCTTCCGCATGCAGGCCAGCGTTCCTGAGCTCATGGACATCCAGTCCGAGCCGCAGCGCATCCACGAGATGTACGGCACGCAGCCGGGCAAATCGAGTTTCGCCAACAACTGCCTCCTTGCCCGCCGCCTCGTGGAGCGCGGCGTGCGCTTCGTGCAGCTCTTTGACGAGGGCTGGGATCACCATGGCAGCGTCTTCGACGCCCTGCCCAAGAAGACCGCCCAAGTCGACCGCCCCATCGCCGCGCTCCTCCGCGATCTTCGCGAGCGCGGTCTCCTCGACGACACCCTCGTCGTGTGGAACGCCGAATTCGGCCGCACCCCCATGGCCCAGGGCACCAGCGGCAACGGGGACGAGCGCACCAAGGCCGGCCGAGACCACCACAAGGACGCCTACACCGTCTGGATGGCCGGCGGCGGCATCAAGCCCGGCCATGTCCACGGCCAGACCGACGAACTCGGCTACGCCATCGCGGAGGATCCCGTGCACATCCACGACTTCAATGCCACCCTCCTCCACCTCCTCGGCATCGATCACGAGCGACTCACCTTCCGCTACCAAGGCCGCCAGTTCCGCCTCACCGACGTGCACGGCAAAGTCGTCCACGCCTTCCTCGCCTGAAAACGGGTCAAGATCGCCTTCTCACCGGAAAATCCACCCTACATCTTCTTCTGCGGAAGAACCTGAGTTTTTCCTTGCCCCCCCACTTCCCCCTGCGCAGTGATGCTAGGCGTCATGTGGAACGACACCCGAATTACCCGACCAAAAATGGAAATTCCTGCCAATCAATCGCTTGTAGTTGTTGCATTGCTCGCCGCGCTGGCGGCCATCGCCGCGCCCAATGCCTCGGCGGCATTGACCGTGACCAATGGGGATTTCGAAACCGGTGGCGGCTTCAATGCCAATGTGAGCGGCTGGTTTGACGGCACCATCGGCCCCAACGCCTGGGACGACCTTTTCCAAGACACCAATCCGCTTTCGCCGCAAGCCGGCACGACTGTTGTGTGGTCGGGCAACGCCAACGCCCAGAATTTCCTCTACCAGCCCATCGGCACCAAGGAAGCGAGCGACGCCACGATCGATGTGTCGATTGTCGTCGGTGCCGGTGCGACGGGTCCGTTCACGATCGGAATCTATCAATCCGCCACCTTCAGTGGTGCCGATGGGACCGAGGTGGCCGGCGCTTCAGGCGTCACCTTGATCGATTCGTCGACCTGGGACATCGCCTATGCCGCAGACGCCGTCGGCCCCGAAATGACCACTCTGAGCCTCGCCACGGCGAATCAAAGCGACCCGATTTTCCTTCGCTTTCACTTCGGTGAGGACGGGATGGCGGACGGCTGGCTCAGAGGTGACAACATCACCATGACGGTGAACCCGATCCCTGAGCCGGTTACAACGGCCCTGCTGGGTTTGGGCGGCCTCGGCCTGCTGTTTGGTCGCAAACGGCGCTGAACCGGCCTCCCGCCATCTGGTTTCCTTTCAGCGTAATCCCAATCCTATCAGCGAGATTCATGAGGCATTTCAAGAACGTTAAGATGGTGACAATGCTCGCCGCGCTGGCGGCCATCGCCGCGCCGGTTGCCCCGGCGGCGTTGGAAGTGACCGATGGGGATTTCGAAACCGGTGGCGGCTTCAATGCCAATGTGACCGACTGGTTTGACGGCACCATCGGCTCCGCCCAATGGGACGACACTTTCCAAGACACCAATCCGTATGCGCCGCAGGCCGGCACCACGGTCGTGTGGTCGGGCAACGCCAACGCCAAGAATTTTCTCTACCAGCCCATCGGCACCAGGGAAGCGAGCGACGCCACGATCGATGTTTCGATTGTCGTCGGTGGCGGTGCGACGGGTCCGTTCACGGTCGGAATCTATCAATCCGCCACCTTCAGTGGTGCCGATGGGACCGACGTGGCCGGCGCTTCAGGCGTCACCTTGATCGATTCGGCGACCTGGGACATCGACTATGCCGCGGAAGTCGTCGGCCCCGAAATGACCACTCTAAGCCTCGCCACCGCGAATCTGAGCGACCCGATTTTTCTTCGCTTTCACTTCGGTGAGGACGGGATGGCGGACGGCTGGCTCAGAGGGGACAACATCACCATGACCGTCCAATCCGCGCCGGATCTGGCCCTGATCATCGCCCAGAACGGCGCGAACCTCGACTTCACCTGGGACAGCCAGGCCGGGATGCTCTACAACCTGAAGAGCAGCAACGACCTGACCCTCGACTTCGCTAGCTGGACCCTGGTGGAGGGCGATATCCCCGCCACCGCGCCCCTCAACGCCAAGTCGATCCCCCGGTCGGCCGACCCCTTCCTCTTCTACATCGTGGAAGAATACCCGCCTCCGCCGCTCACGATCCTCTCGGAGAACTTCGACGGGATTGACCCGGGCTGGACGAGCGGAGCCGATGCAGTCGGCAGTCCCGCCACGGCTTGGGAATTGGGGAACCCGGCTGGTGGTGCCGCGACCGGCCCGGTCGCCGCCAACAGCCCGGATAACTGCTACGGAACCAATATCGGGAGCGACTACGGCTTGGGCACCGACATCTGGCTGCGCACCCCGTCGATGGACCTCACCGCCCACACCGCAGGCACCTTGGAATTCAAACAGTTCCGGGACATCGAAGCAGGCTTCCTGGACTTCGGGTCGATCCGGATCCTGGCCGCCGACGACCTGGCGGAACTCGCGGTGCTGGAAGACGAGGTGGAAGGAACCTCCGCCAACTGGGAGGACTATTCCAAAGCCCTGCCAGCCGCGGCCTTCAACGAGGCCATCATCATCGAATTCCGATTTGCCAGCGACGGCGAGGTCAACCAGGCCGGCTGGTATATCGACGATGTCTTGGTCACCGTGCCCGCCCCGTGAGGGAATACCCTTGGTCCCATCACATTCTTCGGCCATTGACCAGGCCTTGCCCGCCACAACTCCCGTGGCCTGACGCCATTTTCCACAAAGGTGTCAGGTAATGAGGGGGGAGCCGATTCAGCGAGTGGCTTTAGTCAGCATCATCGGCCGGGGAGACGCGCTCGTGGTGCTTGCGCTTGATTTTCCCGACGAGGATAGCGCCCCAGAGACGGAGTCTTTCGAAGCCACAGAGGCAGATGCCGACGGCGACAAGTGAAAGTGCGATCCCACTAATGCCGAGGGCGCGGCTTTCCTGAGAAAGCGTCCAGATCAACTGTCCGACGCAAAGCACCGCGACGACGAGGAGGGTCGGTTTTCGGCCGATGAGATCGACGACGAACACGCCGAGCGGAGCGCCGAGGGCGACGACTGGAGCGGCCGCCAGCCAGTTTTCATAGACTCCCGGTTGCACGCCGGTGAAAACCGATTTGGTGAAGATCCCGACCAGCGAGGCCCAAGCCATGATGATGACTGAGGTGGGGATGGCGATCTTGAGGTCCGCTCGGCAAACGAGCACGAGAACGGTGTAGAGAACCATGTCGATGCCGACGCCGGAGACCGAAACCACGGTGGCACCGGACACCAATCCAATCGCGAGTCCCATGCGTGTATCCCAGTGCTCATCGAAGTCGGTCATGCCTTCGTGGGAGGAAATTTCATTGATGCGCCAGAGGTGGAGGATGCCGAAGCTGCCCCAGAGAACGGCGAAAACAATCTTGATCCACAAGGGTGGCACCCATGAAGCAATCAAGAAGATGCCAATCGGCACGCTGATCGTGGCACCGATGAGGGCCCCTTTCAGCATGGCGCCGGCTAAAGGTTGACGGCGGGCGAGGATGAAGATTGCCGCGCTGGTCATGCCGATCGATTGAACGGCGAAGCTGAAGTCGCGGCCGAGTTCGGCCGGTTGATCGAAGAGCAGGACCAGAATCGGGAAGCCAACCGTGCCGCCGCCCATCGGAGTCGAGCCGGCGGCGTAGCTGCCGATCGCCATCGCCAAGGCCATCGGCCAATGGCTCACGGCATCAGCCCAGCCGTCGAGGACTGTGACAAGAATAGTCCAACCGCTGTAGAAAACGGCGAGCCAGAGGAACCAGATCCAGAGGCGCTGCTTGGGAGGTGGGAGTAGTGACATGGACTGTGGCGGAGATTCTACGTAATTTGGAATTGTAACGGAAATAGAGTTTTGGCATCGTTCCTATGCCGAACAGGCATGAGACGATGGAGCTTCGACATTTGCGGTATTTCATGGCGGTGGCCGAGGAGCTGAGTTTTTCGAAAGCGGGCGAACGGCTGCGAATTGCCCAACCGGCGCTGAGTCGAGCGGTCGGAGAATTAGAGGCGGACATCGGGGTGCAATTGTTTGATCGTTCGAGGCGGCAAGTGAGGCTGACTCCGGCGGGCGAGGCGTTGTGGAGGGAAAGCGGGATCATTTTCGAACGGCTGGACGATTCGATTCGACGGGTGCGCGAGACCGCGCGAGGCGAGGTTGGCGAACTCCGGGTCGGCTACATTGGTCCGCCGACGCGAGGATTCCTTGGTGCGTTGCTGAAGGAGTTCCGCGAAAAGCACCCAGGCGTCATGCTGGTGATCGAGGAGCGGACTCCCGAACGAGTGTGGGAAATGGTTTCGAAAGGCCGCTTATCGATCGGGCTGACGCGGCCTGTTAGGTCACACGACGAACTCGGCCCGCAATCCCGCAAGCTTCTGGATGAACGGCTGTGTGTGGCGGTGCCCCTCGATCATCCGTTCGCGTTGAGGAAGAGTGTGCGCTGGAAGGAGCTCGGGGGGCAGTCGCTGGTTTTGTTGGCGCGAAGGGAAGGCGCGGGCAGTCACGATGCGATCGTGTCCGCTTGTCGCGAAGCGGAGGTCCTGCCGGAGATCGTCCGGACGCCGAGTTTGATGGGAACGATTCTGCAATACGTGGAATCGGGGACCGGGTTGGGAATTGTACCTGAGTGTGCGCAAGGCGAGTCGAATGGGGTCGTCCTTGTTCCGCTGACTCCGAAGCGGACGATCCCGCTCGTGCTGGTGTGGTCGAAGGATGCGGTAAATCCAGCGGCCGATGCTTTCCGAAAACTGGTGTTAGATGCGTTCTGACGCATCCACTCCGCTGTGCGTGTAGGGCAAGGAAGCCGCGGGTGAAGTCAAGAGTCGGATGCAGGACCCTTTCCCCCAGATCAGTGTGCCCCACGGAAAGTGATGGACAGCCTTGGGGGCGAAACTGTAGCTTGAGGAACCGGATGCGTTGAATTCGTTCATTGTGCTCCTCTGGATCAGCGGGGGGCGTGGTCCGACCTTCGGTTCGGACGAACCCTATCCCGGAAGCAACCAGCCCGCAACAATTTCACGATCACGATGAAAGCCCCCTCTTGTTTCATGTCGGTCGCCACGGTGACCATCTCCTTGATCGCGCTGTGCAACACGCCGGCCAACGCCGCCCTTGCAGGCAATTGGCGCTTGGACGAAGCCAGTGGGCCGGCCGTCAGCGATGTGAGCACGACTCTCAACGGGGCCCTTGTCGGCCCCCCCGTTCAGGACCAAGCGGGCCGGATCGGCACGGCCTACACGTTTGGCGGGGGCAGTTCAGTCAAACCGGGAGGAGGCGTCGCCGTGCCGCCGGCTCCATCGCCTGTGGGCACCATTTCCGCGTGGGTGAACCCCACGGAAGGTGCGTGGACCGGTAACATCGCCTTCTGGCAGAATCCCACATACATTCAATTCCGGTTGGAGTCTAACAATGCACTGGTTTACAGGCAGGACGGCGGCCATGACCGCCGTGTGAGAGGCGGAATCGTTCCGGATGGCGTTTGGTCTCATGTCGTGGCCGTTGTCGATGCGTCCTCAATCAAGCTCTACATCAACGGGGCCTTAAGCACCTCCGCGGGCGGTAGCAACGGGTATGTCAGCAGCGCGACAACCTTCATGCAGATTGGCGCCGGCGCCGGTAACAACTTCGAGGGTTCGATCGACGACGTGGCGGTGTGGGATGTGGCGCTCAGCGACGGCCAGGTGGGAACCCTCGGCAGCATTCTGGAGGTCAATGGCGCGGCGCTGAACGACTACAATGCCTTCCTGATGGACAAGCTTTTCACGGCCTACGAAACCGGGACCCCGCAGTCCGTGGATTCGAATGCCGGCACCCTGACGTGGAGCAAGTTCACGGACGGTTCCGGCACGGCAGGGTCCGTCACCTATGACGAGCCAACGCAAACCTACAGGGCCTACTTCGACGGCACGAGCGGCGTGATGACTTCGGCCTCCGAGGCCTCCGCGCCGCTTTTGTTGAGCGTCACGCAAAACGGCGCGAACCTCAATTTCACCTGGAACAGCCAGCCGGGAAAGGTCTACGATCTGCTTAGCGCCACCGCTCTGACGACCGCCCCGGCGAGTTGGGAGGTGTGGAACGGCAATGCCGACCTCACCGGCAGTTCCCTGATCATCCCGCTGCCGGGCGACCCGCAGCGTTTCTTTGCATTGCGCGAGAAGGATGCGCCCTAGCTCAGGGTGCCCCGCATGGCGCGACCGATTTAGATCCGGGAGCCGTCGTTGGGGCGAATGGGGTGTTTCACGCGTCGACTGGGTCCAATGGGAGCAAGCCGGCTGGAACCAAAACCGTTGCCTGACTCCGGTTTGCGGTTCCTGTCCTTTCGGCCCCGGAGTGCGGAGGCTTGCCGTGCCCCGGCATAGCCGTAGGCGACGACGGGACTCCGCCCGGGGAGGGCGGGGCTTGACCCGTGTGGAGGAGAGGAGCTGGGCCCGATGATAGAGGCTGGCCGGGAAGGTGGGGAGTGGACTGGGATGGGCGGGTGGACGTTGCGCCCCCGCGCTGTCAAGCCAGCCTCCGCCGGGCGGTGTCGAGCCTCCGCACTCCGGGGGACTTGAAGCGCGGGGATTACTCGTCTGGCTACTATTGAGGGGATTGGGGACGAGGTCGGATTGCAAGAATTCTTTCCTGACCCCTTTTTTCAAGAATTCTTTCCTGGCACCTAATTCCGCTTCCTATTCCGATCCCTGCGGCCAGTTGACATAGCTCCAATTACACTCACGGCCTTGGAGCCCGAAAACCCACCGATAGAATTTCATTTCAGGAAAATACTGCACCGACATTGTAATATTTGGCAATTCTACTATCCGAACATTATACACGTCAATTTCTGGCAAATCTCTCGTCGCAGTATAACTCCAGTCTTTAACCTCAGATCCCTCCATATTCTTGAGAATAGAACGAATATACACCAAAAGGTCCGCTGGAAGATCGGGCTGCAGTAGCAATTCTCCTTCGCTATTTCGGGCTGGAATCGAAGAGGAAACCCACTTCGGGACGTATGAGCTATAGACCCAATCCGAATCCTTTCCACTCTCGATCTTAATCCCAATCATCAAGTATTTTGGATAGTATAGGATATTCGCTGCTTTTATCCCATCCCCCCAAAACTCTATTTGAATACGACCTGAAGCTTCAGATACAAAATCGGAAGAGGATTGCCCCCCTAGATACCCACCTTCAGGCAACTGATTGCTACTCTTGCCAACCTGAGCGACCACGGCTTCAACCAAACCTTTGGGCAGTTCTTTAGCTACAGCAGTCTCAGCACTCGTATCGCAAGCCCATAGAATAAGGCAGATGCTGCAACACTGACCTATCCTATAAGAAGGGCGAGTTCAGCAGAACCTGGCACCGCAATGGAGAGCTCATCGATGAGAAGGGGCACGTGACGGATCTCATTGCTCGCGAGGCGGTGCGCTGGATCGAGGGGCGCGGGGAGCGGCCTTTCTTTCTCTATGTGCCCTTCACGGCGATCCACGTGCCGCTTGTCGAGGAGGGACGCTGGCAGGAGGCCAATGGCCATCTCGCGGACCCGGCGAAGCGTCTGCGGGCCGCCTGCTCGACCCACATGGACGACACCATCGGCCAGGTTCTCGGTGCGCTGGAGCGGAAGGGATTTCGGGAGAAGACGCTCGTCATTTTTCTGAGCGACAACGGAGCCCATGCGCCCAGCGCGAATCAGGGCGGGCCCTATCCCGGGGACTATGGGAAGTTGATGGTGGGCAACGACAATCGGCCTCTCCGGGGCTATAAGGCGGGTGTTTACGAGGGCGGGATCCGGACCCCGGGGGTGGTGCACTGGCCGGGACAGGTGAAGACTGGGGAGAGCACCGCGGTGATGCATGCGGTGGACTGGCTGCCGACCCTCTGGGGCCTCGCCGGGGTGAAGGCCGCGCCTGACCGGCCCGATGGGGTGGATCTCTGGCCGGTGCTTAGCGGCCGCTCCGCGGCCGACACGCCGCGCACCGTTTATACCGCCGGGGTGGGGTTCCGGACCGCGGCGATCCGACACGGGAACTGGAAGCTCATCGTGACCCGGAAGGCGGGCGGGAAGACGACCAATCGGGAGCTTTATGATCTCGAGGCCGATCTTGCGGAGGCGCACAACCTCGCGGAGGCCAAGCCCGGGGTGGTGGAGGACTTGATGCGGCGCCTTGAGGAAGTTTCGGCCCGCGACAATGATGCGGTGGTAGGGAAGTGAAGAGGTGGTGGGCGCGTGGGCGGTTGGAGGAGGGGCGTTGGTGCCGTGCAAGAGCGGTGTCGCCGTTCGCGGACTCACTCTGCCACCGCAGTCCAAAGTCGGAACGGCCGCAGTACTCCGGCGTCTATTTCAGGATGGCGAGCCAGTCTTGCTGGTCGGGGGCGGCTAGTTTGTTGCCTTTGAGCGGGGAGGGGGGGGCGAGGATGCCGTTGCAGGGGTTGAACCATTGGATGGTCTTCACGGCGTCGTTTGGGAGGGGGTGGAATTTCTTGCTGCCGCCCTCGGGGAGGTAGACGAGGTAGAGGCCCTTTTTCGCGTAGCAATAGGCGGAGTTGTCGTGCCTGGCGTTGCCGACCAGTTCGTCGTGGTTGGTCATGTCCTGGAAGGGGATTCCGCGGAAGAAGTCGAGGGCGATCTTGCAGTAGCGCCAGGATTGGTCGCGGGAGCGCCAGTCTTCGCAGAGGAGGTCGTTCTGGGGGAGTTTGTAGCCGAAGTAGTATTCCACGCCCCAGCCGCCGCCGAGGAAGGTGCCCCAGAGGACAAACTTGCGGGTGTCGTGGATGGTGGGGCCCTTGTAGTCCTTGGGCATGCCGGGGTAGTCGGGATCGGGGGGCATGCCGAGTTGGGCGTCGCCGGGTTCGTCGAAGGAAATGCCCCAGGGTTTGCCGGCCTTGGTGGAGGCTTCGGCCCACTTCACGATCTGCGAGTGACAATCGCGGACGTTGGAGTTCTGGAGGGAGGCACCGGTGAAGGGGGAGTCCGCGCCGAGGAGGGGGCGATAGACCTTGTCCTGTTGGTCGGGGAAGGTGTGGACGACGATGTGGTGGTGGTAGGGGTCGGTGGCGGCGATGAAGCTGGCCATGTCCATTTGTTGTTTGGTGGACTGCGTGTTTTCCTCACCGAGGTTCCAGTTGAGGGCGAGGAGGTGGCCGAAGCGGGCGATGAGTTCGCGGCAGTAGAGGCGGCGTTCCGGGCCGAGGTCGCCGCCGTCGAGGGCGGTGGGGACGTTGTCGTCGTTTTCGGTCTCCTGCATTTTGAAGTGTGCGAAGAGGCCCGTGGCGGTGGCGTGGTCGAGGACGAGGGCCCATTGGTCGAGTTTACTGCAGTCGTAGTGGAGGGGATCGTCGCGGGAAGTGAAGGGCCAGACGTTGTCGCCGTCGCCGCCGGCATTGTAGGGGAGGAAGGAGAAGGCGTTGGCGCCGGTGGAGGAGAGGTAGTTGAGGGCGCCGATGAGGCCCTTGCCCTTGCCGTCCTGCCAGGAGGGGTCGCCGGCTTTCCAGTCGGCGAGGTGGGGTTTGTAGTGTTTGAGGGGGACCTTGGCGGCCTTGTTGGCGGAGGTGCCGTCGAAGTCGGCGTAGCCGAGGAGGGTTTCGGGGGCGTCGGCGCCGGCTTTGAGGAAATACTCTTTCGATCCGGCGAACCGGAGGTGGTGTTTGCCGACGTAGATGAGGCGTCCCTGGGCGCGGAAGTCGCGGCCGGATTTGTCGGTGGGGTCGATGGTGAAGGAGCCGGTCTTTTTGTGGAGGGGTTGGATGCGGCCGACGGCGTCGGTTTCGCCGGAAATGATGTTGGGGGCGGTGAGGAAGGAGACCCTGTAGGTCCATTGGCCGGGTTTGTCGGGGGAGAGGTGGGTGCGCCATTTGGTGCCGGACTGGGCGGAGGATTCGGCGGCGTTGCCATCGGCGGCGAAGTAGCCGGGGACGGTGTAACTGGGGGAGCCGGATTCGTGGGTGAAGGTGACGCTGAGGGCATAGTCGGTGAAGGGGTTGGGCCTGTTGTCCTGTTCGTGGGCGAAGGGGCCGTCGAGGGTGAGGGTGACCTTGTGCCATTGTTTGAGTTCGCCGGAGATGGTGATTTTGCCGTTGCCGTCCTTGCCGCGGGGTTGTTGGAGGCCGGGGCTTTTGTTGGCGTAGGGGATGCCGATTTTTTTGACGATTTCGGAGACGTGCTCGGCTAAGGCTTTTTCCGTCGGTGCATCTGCAGCGGCGAAGGAGAGGCCGGCCCATCGGGCCCGCGAGAACTCCTTGCCGACGGTCGAGGCGACGTTGGAAGTGACCTTGAGGACATCGCCCCGGGCGATGTCGATGTTGGGCCAGCGTTTGGAGAACTTCTCTCCTTCCTCGTAGGTCTCTTCGCTCAGCGGGCAGATGAAGGCGCCGATTTGCCCGTCATTGATTTGGACCGTGTAGGTCGATTGTCCGTCGCTTTCGCCCACGGCGCGGAGAATGAGGTCGTATTTGCCGGTGGGCAGATTGAATCCGGCGGAAGCGGTTCCGGATTTGTCCTTGGCCGGATTCACGGCGAGCCATTTGCCTTGGTCGAGGTAGTAGCCTTTGCTGCCTTCGAGGAACTGAGAGGCGGACATGCCGAGCCGCATGGGGTCGAGTTTCCTGGCCACGAGGTCCTCGGCGGGATTCTCCCGCTCCCTCTGTGCGCCGTCCTTCTTGCCGGCATCCTTGTCGAGGTTCTCCTGGATCCATTTTTTCAGGGTGCTGCTGCCGTGTCCGTAACCGCCGGGGAGTTTGACGTAGTCGCGGGTTTGGATCCGGGGCGGGTTGCCCCAGTGGGCTGGATATTTTGGAGTGGCCGCGCCCTTTCTATTGGCGGCGTCCTTGTCGAGGTTTTGTTGGATCCACCCCCTCAAGGAGCTGCTGCCCTGGCCGTAGCCGCCGGGGAGGGGGACGATGTCCGTGGTCTGGATGGCGGGGGGCTGACCCCAGTGGGCGGGGTATTTGGAGGCGAGGGCCTTCTCGGCGACGGGAAAGGCATCGGGGAGTTTGCCGGCCTTCACGCGGGGGGGCGGGCCGGTGCCATCCGGTCGGGAGGCAGG
>JAQCFL010000342.1 GCA_027619375.1 Verrucomicrobiota bacterium
CGACCACAACACTTCCCCATCCCGACGAATCTCAAAAATCCCCCCCCCTCCGCCGATCAACGCCACCCCTTCCCCGGTCGCTTCCGTGATTTCCGCCGACACACGGTCAGCCTCCGGACGATAGTTTCACTGCTGACAATATTCAATCTCAAGTCCCATGCCCGGAATATGCCACACTTCCCCCTCCCGTCACACCGGAGTTTTCCCTTCCTCGCCCTTCACGCCACCACCCCCTTCACCACCTCTCCGGGCACATTGGTCAGCCGTCGCTCGATACCATTGTGGTCGATCGTCAACCGCCCCAATTCCGTGGCGTGGAAATCCAGAGTGGTCACGACGTCCGTCACCGCGTGGTAGCCGATTTCATCCGTCCCCCCATTAGCTTGAGCGGATCCATGAATCGCCCCTTGTTCCCGACTCCAACGGCCGTTTCCACGATTTTCCTTTTGTTTCCTTGCCCTCCCCTCCCCTGAATGAACACTTCCCCCCCACCCGTAACCAAAGCCATGCGCCCCATCCTCCTCACCCTCGCCACCTGCGCCTCCCTCCTCATTCCCACCCAGGCCGCCCCCAACATCATCTACGTCCTCCTCGACGATGCCGGCTACGGAGACTTCTCCTGCTACGGACAAAAAAAATTCCAAACTCCCCACATTGACCGTCTCGCCGCCGAGGGCATCCGCTTCACCGATCACTACTCCGGCTCCACCGTCTGCGCCCCCACCCGCAGCGTCCTCATGACCGGCCTTCACACCGGCCACACCCCCAGCCGCGGCAACAAGGAAGTCAAGCCCGTCGGCCAGTTCCCCATCCCCAGCGAAACCTTCACCATCACCGAAGCCCTCAAGGCCGCCGGCTACGCCACCTCCGCCTTCGGCAAATGGGGCCTCGGCTTTCCCGACTCGGAGGGCGATCCCCTCCGCCAGGGCTTCGATCGCTTCTACGGCTACAACTGCCAGCGCAACGCCCACAACTACTACCCCACGTGGCTCTATGACAACGAGAAGAAGATCTCCCTCGACGGCAAGACCTACGCCCACGACCTCATCATGGAGGAATCCCTCGACTGGATCTCCGAGCACAAGGACAAACCCTTCTTCCTCTACCTCCCCGTCACCATCCCCCACGCCTCCCTCCACGTCCCGGAGGAATACGCCGCCCCCTTCCGCAAGAAGTTCCCCCAGTTCGAGGACAAGGTCGGCAAGTACGCCGGCCCCGACATCAAGAACCCCGCCGCCATGTTCGCCGGCATGATGACCAAACTCGACGAGGACATCGGCCGCCTCATGCAACTCCTCAAGGACCTCAAGATCGATGACAACACCATCGTCCTCTTCTCCTCCGACAACGGCCCCCACCAGGAAGGCGGACACATGCCCGACTTCTTCAACTCCTCCGGCGGATTCCGCGGCCACAAGCGCGACCTCCACGAAGGCGGCATCCGCGCCCCCATGATCGCCCGCTGGCCCGGCCACATCAAACCCGGCACCACCACCGGCCACATCTCCGCCCACTGGGATGTCTTCCCCACCCTCTGCGAACTTGCCGGAACCCCAACCCCCAAGGGCCTCGACGGCATCTCCTTCCTCCCCACCCTCACCGGCAAGGATCAGAAGACCCATCAGTACCTCTACTGGGAATTTCACGAGCAAGGCGGCAAACGCGCCGTCCGCTTCGGCGACCGGGGCCAGTGGAAAGCCATCCAACTCGACCTCAACAAGAAGGGTCCGGACGCCCCCATCGCCCTCTACGACCTCATCAAGGACCCCGCCGAAAAGAACGATCTCTCCGCCCAACACAAGGACCTCCTCACCCAGGCCCGCCGCTACTTCGACGAGGCCCACACCGAAAACGAGTTCTTCAAGTTCGCTTGGGAGAAGTAGGAGCGCCTCCTCATGAAATCCCTCCCCCTCCTCCTGCTCGTCCTGACCGCCCTGCGCGTTCCGGCCGCACCACTCGAGGGCGTCGATCTCAAACTCCTCGCCGACACCTCCGTCATCCAGGCCGCCCAGCCCTTCACCGTCGGCCTCCACATCCACCATCATGAGGGCTACCACACCTACTGGCGGAACCCCGGCATCGTCGGCGTCCCCACCAGCGTCGTCTGGACCCTCCCCGAGGGCTTCCACGCCGGCCCCATCCAATGGCCAGCCCCCGAGAAGGTCGACATGGCCGGCCACCCCGCCCACGGCTACCACCGCGATGTCCTCCTCATGGTCGAGATCACCCCGCCCTCCCATCTCGACAACGATAAAATCACCCTCACCGCCGCCATCAACTGGATGGCCTGCGCCAAAACCTGCCACCCCGGCAACACCACCCTAGTCCTCCCCGTCGGCAAAACCGCCCCCTCGGCCGAAGTCCAGGCCCTCTTCTCCAAGGCAAAGGAGGAACTCCCGCCCCCCCTCCGCGACTGGACCGCCACGGTCCTCTCCCCCCCAGACGCTCCGCTCATCAAAATCCGGCTCGCCTCCCAAACCCCGCAGCCCCTCACCGACGAGGGCACCTATTTCTTCTCCAGCGACGGCCAGGTCTCCAGCGACCGCCCCCAATCCCTCACGGAGCTCTCCCCGGGGAAATACCTCCTCTCCCTCGAGCGCTCCGAATACGGCCCCCGGGGGCCCACCAGCCTCCCCGGCGTTCTCTCCCTCGCCAGCCCCACCGCCCCAATCCGCTTTTTCTCCATCAATCCCCCCGTGCCCGACCAATCCACCGACTCCAATCCCTGACTCATTCCATGAACAACCGCACCCTCCTCCACCGTAGCATCCCCACCAAAATGAAGTCCCTGCTCCTCCTCCTCACCTCCCTCTGCTCTCTCTCCCTCGCCACCGCCGCCCCCCTCGTTTTTGAGGGCACCGACGGCCCCGGCAAAGGCAAACACATCGTCTTCCTGGCCAGCGACCACGAATACCGCACCGAGGAAACCTGCCCCGCCCTCGCCCGCATCCTCGCCAAACACCAAGGCTTCAAATGCACCGTCCTCTTCGGCGTCGACAAGGACGGCCACATCGAGGCCGGCTCCTCCAACGTCCCCGACATGGACGCCCTCGACAGCGCCGACCTCCTCGTCATCTTCACCCGCTTCCTCAACCTCCCCGCCGGCCAAATGGACCACCTCGTCGCCTACCTCGACCGCGGCGGCCCCGTCGTCGGCCTCCGCACCGCCTCCCACGGCTTCAAGATCCCCGCCAACTCCCCCTACGCGAAATACAGCTTCGACTCCAAGGTCCCCGGCTACGAAAAAGGCTTCGGCCACCAGATCCTCGGCAATACCTGGGTCGGCCACTACGGCCAGAACCACAAGCAGGCCACCCGCATCAGCCTCCTCCCCGACCAAAAGGACAACCCCATCCTCCAAGGCGTCGGTGACGGCGCGGTCTGCATGGCCGGCGCCTACAACGGCGTCGCCGCCCCCGACTTCACCGTCCTCACCACCTCCCAGCCCATGGTCAGCATGGACCGGGACGCCGCCCTCGACACCTCCAAACCACCCGTCCCCTCCACCTGGACCCGCTCTTACAAGACCGCAGACGGCAAAGAACACCGCGTCTTCCACTCCACCCAGGGCGCCTCCGAGGATATCCTCGACCCCGACTACCGCCGCCTCCTCATCAACGGCATCTTCTGGGCTGCCGGCCTCGAAGCGGCCATCAAACCCGACCTCGAGATCGCCTTCGTCGGCCCCTACCAACCCAATACATTCTCCTTCGGCGGCCACGCCAAAAACGTGAAACCCTCCGACCTCGCCGGCTGGGACTCCCCCATCATGCCCGAAAGTCCCGCCCAAGCGCCCAAGAAGAAGGACAACACAAAAAAAAACTAAACTAGACGCGAGAAATACCTCCGCCAACAAGCCCGCACCCCCGCAGGACCCCTCCCTCGCCGAATTTTACATCAACCTCAAAACCTCCCCCCCCCCC
>JAQCFL010000343.1 GCA_027619375.1 Verrucomicrobiota bacterium
CGTCGGGGGCGGAGGAAGTGACGAAGCTGGGGATCCGGGTGGGGCATCCGGCGGTGTATATGGACGGGCCGATGGAGTTGAGTCACAAGCGCCTGGTGAGTCGGGCGATCGACAACCGGATCGGCGGATTCATGATCGCGCAGGCCATGAAGAAGGTGGCGAAGGCGAAGGGCCGGCCGGATTTCACGTTGGTGTGTTTGAATGCGGTGCAGGAGGAGATCGGGGGCTATGGGGCGAAGATGGTGACGCATCGGTTGATGCCGGACGTGTGTTTGTGCACGGACGTGACGCATGCCACGGACACGCCGGGGATCGATCATGCGCAGCACGGGGAGGTGAAGTTGGGCGGGGGGCCGAGTGTGACGCACGGTGCGGCGAATCACGGCATGGTGGTGGAGCGCTTGCTGAAAGTGGCGAAGGCGGGGAAGGTGTCGGTGCAGCATGAGGCGGCGGGACGGTGCACGGGGACGGACACGGACTCGATCTACCATGTGCGCGAGGGGGTGCCGAGTGCGCTGGTGTCGTTGCCGCTGCGGTGCATGCATTCGGTGGTGGAGACGGCGGATCTGGGGGATGTGGAGGCGACCATCGACCTGATGGCGGGCTTTGTCCTTTCCCTGAAAGAGAAAGACATATTTCATCACAAGCTGTGAGAGGGGCTGCGGTCATCGGCGTGCTTTTGCAGGCCTGTTTGGTGGTGTCCGGCGCGGCGGGGACGCCGGGAGAGGCGGCGGTGTCGTTTTTGGGGGAGTTGCGGGGGGCGGGTGAGTCGATCGAGGGGGTGATGAAGGCGGGTTTGTTGTCGCCCTTTTGCGGGGAGACGAAGCGGGAGTGGATCGCGAACCGATTGCAGCAGTTGCGGAAGGAGTTGCGGGAAGGGGAGGTGGAGTTGAAGGAAATCGGAACGAGGGAGGACGGCGAGTATGCGGCGGTGTTGGTGTCGGCGACGCCGGAAAGGGATCCGTTCCAGGTGGTGGTGTATGGGGTGGGGTTGCGGAGGGAGGGGGAGCAGTGGAAGGCGGCGCCGGTGCTGGGGAGTTTTGTGAACACCAACGTCGGCTACGACAAGGAGTTGCGGGAGCGGGTGAGTAGGTTGGAGACGTGGATGGGTGAGCAGCGGGTGCTGCGGATGCGCGATTTGTATCAGGAAGCGGTGGCGAATTTGGAGAAGCGGATGAAGACGGCGGTGCCAGTGGAGCAGCTGGAGGGGGGGAGTGCGGTGGAGGTGGTGCGGGGATTTCTGGATGTTTGCCGGAAGCGGGATCTGGCGGCGGTGTTGGTGTATCTTGGCGCGGATTCCGGTCGGGCCGATGAGCCGACCAGCCCGCAGAGCATCGTGTCGCGCGGGCTGGGGGGAGACGAGGCGTTGGCGGAGTGGCAGCTGTTGACGAGTCCGGACGTGGTGAGTGTGGTGGCGGAGGAGCAGAAAGCGCGGTCGGAGACGTTGGTGACGGTGCTGTTTTACGATACGGACAGTGTGAACGGGGCGAAGTTGCTGAAGTTTTCGGTGAGCAAGGACAGTGGTCGCTGGGAGGTGGATCTGCCGCGGGTGCTGCGGGAGGCCTACACGGAGCGGCGGCCGTGGCGGGAGCCGAATGAGCGGGAGCATGAGTTGCGGCGGCGTTTTTCGGAGTTTTTCGAGGCGGCCCATCCGGCGGAGCGCATCGAGGATGCCAAGGCGATGGGTGTTCGGATCGATGCGGTGTTGCGTGAGGGGACGCTGGCGGAATTTTTTGAGCTGCTCTGCCGGAACGAGAGAGCCGCGCAGGGGGAGCGACTGGTGACCTATGCGGAGGCGGCGCAGCTGTGGCAGGAGTTTCGGGAACGGGGTCGCGATGCGACGCATGGGGATTTGGTGGATGTGATCGTGGAGGGGACTGCGGCGGCGGTGGTGCTGCATCTGGTGACGACGGCGGAGCTTGATCGGATGGAGTTGGTGACGCTGCTGCTGGTGCGGGAGAAGAAGGGGTGGGCGATCGCGCCGGGGGTGACGAGTCTGGGGAACTGGGAGACGATGCCGCGGCAGGAGTCGCTGGATCAGAAGGAGGTGCTGATGAAGTTCATCCGGCAGAAGCTGGTGCTGGAGAAGCGGGCGGCGGAGAATTTTTTGAGCGGCTTTGCGGAGGTGGATGAGGAGATCAAGGAGGAGGTGAGCAAGGAGGAGGTGAGCAAGGAGGAGGCGGGACGATTGGTGCAGGAGTACCGGGCACATCTTCGGGCGGGGGATTTGGCGGGTGCGTTCGCCAACTGCGCGTTGTTGGATCGTTCGGAGGGGGCGTGGGAGGGGCTCAAGTCAATGACCTACGAATATCGCGGGACGCGCAAGGCCGGAGAGCCGGACCGGGAGTTGCTGATCCAGCGGGAGGGGGCCTGGGCGGGGGTGTCGCTGCGGCTGGATTCGGGGCCGGGAGATGTGCCGGACTATCCGCTCTATTTGGTGCGTTCCACGGCGAAGGGCCCGCGGATCGTGGTGGATGCCGGGCTGAGGTTGGCGACAAACAAGGGGCGGGAGATCCTGAATGACCGGAATTTGAAGCATATGGAGGTGCACTTGAAGGAGGGTGAGCTGGGGCTTGTGCGGGCCCTGTTTGCGGTTCATCGTGAAGAGAGCAAGACTGACTACGAGGCATGGGAGAAGAGCATCAAATCGTCCCCCTGACCCGTCCCTCCTTTGAGGGGGCGGTGGAGACGGCGAAGCGTCTGGAGGAGTCCGTGCAGTCGATCGTGCTGGGTCAGGGCCGCGCGGTGCGGCGGGTGCTGGCGTGTTTGATTTCCGGGGGGCATTTGTTGCTGGAGGACTATCCGGGGACGGGGAAGACGACGCTGGCGAAGGCGATTGCGCAGGCCATCGGAGGGGTGAAATTTTCGCGGTTGCAGTTCACGCCGGACCTGTTGCCGTCGGATGTGTTGGGGGTCTCGGTGTTTGATCAGAAGACGCAGGAGTTCCGTTTCATGCCGGGGCCGGTGTTCACGGACATTCTGTTGGCGGACGAGATCAACCGGGCTTCGCCGCGGACGCAGAGCGCCTTGTTGGAGTCGATGGCGGAGCGGCAGGTGACAGTGGACGGGAAGCGGTATGATCTGGACGGTTTTTTCTTCGTGGTGGCGACGCAGAATCCGGTGGAGTTCCGCGGGACCTATCCGTTGCCGGAGGCGCAGATGGATCGGTTCACAATGCAGTGTGGGCTGGGGTACGTGTCGCAGGAGGATGAGATCGCGATTTTGAACGGGCAGGCGCGGGAGCATCCCCTGGTGTCGCAGGTGGCGGCGGTGAGTCGGGCGGAGGTGGTGGCTTTGATGAATGCGGCGCGGGAAGTGCGGCTGTCGGATGAATTGAAGGCCTACATTGTGGCGTTGGTGGCGGCGACACGGGGGATGAAGGATGTGCAGTTGCCGGCCAGTCCGCGGGCCTCGCTTTCGCTGATGCGGGTGGCGCAGACGATGTCGTTGTTCGAGGGGCGGGATTTCGTGGTGCCTGAGACGATTCAGGATGTGGCGGCGGATGTGATCGCGCATCGTTTGGTGTTGGAGCCGGAGGCGCGCTATGCGGGGCGGAATGGGCGTCAGGTGGTGGAGGAGTTGTTGGAGTCGGTGGCGGTGCCGGTTTGAGGCGCGTTGCGCCGGTTATTGGTTATTGGTTATTGGTTATTGGGGTGTTGAGGGTTGGCGGCGGTGAGGGAGGAGAGACGGTGGGGGGCTGGCGTGTAGTGATGGTGTCGACGAGCGGTTTTAGCCGCCGGACCGCCCGGAGGTCGGTCCCACCCTTGCTTGGTGGTTCCGTTTTCGCGCGGGGGGTGCGCCGGGACTGGTGGAAATCGACGCCACGGGAGTCGGTGTGTGCGGGTGGGGGAGGGGCCTTGGCGGGGAGGAGGGTGGAACCACCGACGCCTCGCAGAGGCGCCGCTACGCGGGGGAGGCCG
>JAQCFL010000344.1 GCA_027619375.1 Verrucomicrobiota bacterium
CAGCTCCCCTCTCACCGAGCCAGCGCCGGCCCCCACTCTCCCCGCCCCAATCCTCCCTCCCACCCTTCCCAGCGAGGCACCGATCGTCCCCCGCAAACGCCGCGAGGCATCCTTCGCCAACGTCGGCAACGACCCGCTGGAGAAAGCTCCCTTCTCCTGGGAATTCCGCACCGCCCTCATCGGCATGGTGTGCTCGCTCCCCGCGTTCCTCTTCATCGCTCTCCTCGGCAACTACAACGTCTTCGGCTTCTCCTTCCCCCTCATGATGATCGGCCTCTTCACCGGCCTCGCCTTCCGCTTCACCTCGCATCCCTGGGCCCTTCCCATGATGTCACTCATGAGCGCCATCTTCACGATGTTCATCGCCGAACTCGTCATCGTCATCGGCCTCGGTGCCGCATGGGCCGAGATGAATCCATTCCTCTACGCCGTCACCATGATGACCCTGAACCCCCTCGATCTCTTCATGGACACCATGACCCACGCCCTCGGTGGAGCCCGGGGCTATGTGGTGGGTGCGATCGCAGCCTTCTGGCTCGCCTGCAACGACTGAACCAATGAGTGAACCCCAACTACCCCGCAGCACCATCGTGATCCCCCTCTTTCTGGTGGTCTTCTTCGGGGGCGGCCTCCTCTCCATCGCGGGAGGAGTCTATCTCTACTTCTCCTGGGAACAGCACTTCCCCCCCATCGCCGACCTCCAGGAGCAGGTCCGCGCCGCACGGGCCATCAGCGAAGAGGACATCGCCGCCGAAGAGGAGGTCGAACGCACCGGCGTGATCGATTGGATGGACGAACTCAGCGATCAGTATTCCGATCGCGCCGAGGAAGCCGCCAACCGCATGGAGGACGATCTCGCCCGAACGCAAGCAGTCCCTCCTCCCAAAACTCCTCCCGCCATCCCCATAAACTCCGAGACCCTCGCCTTGGAAACCCTCACCACGGAGGTCGAGGAACTCCGCGCCCCCGCCACTCCGCCCACCACTCCATCCACCTCCTCCCAGCCCCCCTCGAACGCCACGCCTCTCACCAACGGCGGCACCATCGAGAAAATGGACGACGACTGGCTTCCCCCGGGAGTCTCCCGCTCGGAGTAGGCGCTTACTCCTACTCGCCGATACGCCCCCGTTCCAACACCACCGGCACCACCTCCAGCGTCCGCGTCTCCCCGTCCCCGCCATAAAGCACGAGCACCGCACCAAGCTCAGGCGCCAACCCGGAGACAATCCGGTGAAAGTCATTCCGCGTCGCCAGCGGCGTCCCATTGACGGAAACCAACACATCGCCATCCTTCACCCCCTCCTTCCCCAGCGGCCCATCCTCCGCCACCCGCTTCAACACCACTCCACCCTGCCCTTCCGGCCACTTCGCCAACCACTCCACCGGTTGCTCCTCCAACTCCTCCCCCGCCGCCCTCAGCGAACAGGTCTGCCCACTTTGCTTGCTCTTCAGCAAGGCCTCCAATCCCGCACACGGCGTCACAAAGGCAATCCCCTGCATCACGTCGGCCTGCACCATCATCCCCGACTGCAAGCCCACCACCTCGCCATCTCCATTCACCCACGGCCCCCCCGAGGTCCCCTTCGGCGAACTCGCCGCAACATGAAAACACCGGATCCCCGTTTCCTCCGAGGAGAGAAACTCATACGTCACCTCCTTCCGCGCCACCCGGCCCGGTATCCACACCTCGTGCCGAAAGACCGGCGCACCAAAGAGATAAATCTCCTCCCCCACCTTCGGAAACTCCTTCGCGAAACCCATCCCCACCGGCCTCTCTCCCTTGATCCTCAGCAACGCCGCATCGTGCAACACGTCCAACGCCTGCACCTCGGCCTCCCAAATTTTCCCACCCTGCCGCACCTTCACCGCCACCCCCTGCTTCGCCACCACATGCGCCGCCGTGAACCCCCAGCCCTCCTCTCCCGCAAACCACCCCGAACCCGAAAGCCGCCCCTCCACCAACACCTCGAACGAGGCCGCCGCCACCTTGTCGTAAAGCCCCTCCTGCCCCCCCGCGGAACCCACGCCCATCAACCCCACCAGCAACCATCCGATCAAGTGTTCCGTCTTCACCAACCCTCCATAGCAAATCCTCACTCCTTCACCAGCGCCCATCCCACCTTCAATTTCAACACATCCGCTTTCGGCGCCGTGAAACTCACCACCCGATAACCCTCGTTCTGCTTCTCCCGCTCCGTCGGCGGCTTCGCATCAGCCACCTCCCACGCTCCTCCGCCCCCATCCTCCCGCTTCAGCAACAAGGTCCGCCCCTCCTTCCGCAACCGCACCTCCGCCCCCTCGAGCTTCACCTCCGCATCCGTCACCACCGCCCACCGCACCGCCCCCACCGGCTTCTCGATCCCATCCTGCAGCACCACCCCGCCCCCTGCCCGATCAAAGGTCGCCCGGCGCAGCACCTTCTCCGCCTGACCCCGGTAGGCGCGCCCCAGATCGATGGTCACCCACCGCTCCTCCCCCTTCTCCCCATGATCCACAATCGGGCACGGCTCCTTCGGCGCTTCCTGCAAGCGGCCATCAATTACCAGCGTGTTGTGCGACCGGTTGTTCAACCGGAAATACTCCCAGCGCTGCTTCCCGAAGTAACCCGGCATGTTGTAGTCGTCGCTCCCCAGATCCACAAACCACCGCACTCCACCGGCCTCATACACAAACGACCCCGCATCGAGGTGCCCGTGACTCGCCGCCCCCGTCCCCCCCTTGATCGCCAGCCACGCCGACTCCTTCTCCCACCCATTCCGCAAAAAGGCCATCGGCTGCTCCCCTCCATACATCGAAAAGGTCTTCGGCGCCGGCGCCTCCCCTCCCGGCTCCGCCGGCAGCCAGAGCAAGCTCAGCGCCCCCAATCGATCCCCCGCCGCCCGCCGCGGATCCCACACCACCCACTCCCGCACCGCCTTCGCCTGACCTGCATCCTGGAAATGCGAAGCCACCCAACACTGCGCCGGCGTGACCCCGGCCCGACTGCTCCCCACGTCCGCAAAATTGAAGTCATAGCTCGTCGGTCCGATCATCTGCAACATGAACTCCCCGCTCTTCCGCAGGGCCGGCTCCACTTCGATCTTCTCCCCCAACGAAGCACAGGCCGCCAGCATCAGGACCTGATAATTCGTCCCGTAGTGCCAATACCCCGGTCCCTCCGGATAGACCCCGTCCGGCCGGTAGAATGCCCCGCAGCCCTCCACCAATTTCACCCCGGAACGGAACAAATTCTCGCACAACTCCGGCTCCCGCTCCCACACCGCCGCCGCCGCCAACCCGATCCCCGCCCCGCACACCTGCGACCAGTTGTTCTTCACCTGCGACCACCAACCCTTGCTGTCATAGACCTTCTTCGCCGGCTTCAGCGCCTTCTCGATCAGCGCCTCCTCATAGCGCCCCCGCTGCTCCGCACTCAGCGTCGGATACAGCCAGTCATAGCCGATCGCCACCGCCGTGGCCATTTCCGCGGTGTCCAGGAAGTGCGTCGGGTTCCAATCCTTCAAGGCACAGGCCGCGTCCAGTTCCTTGATCACCCGCAACCGATACTCTTCTCCTTCTCCCAATCGCCAAAGCATCGCCGGATGCACCACGTTGTGGATGGCCAGACGCGACTCGCGCAACAAGCGCTTCCCATCCGGAATCTCATAGCGACAGGTCCGCCCCTTCAACACCCCCTTCGCCTCCGCCACCACCGCCTCATGCAGCGTCGCCGCCACCGCATCCCTCGCGATCCGCTCCCGCACCTTCCCCTCCTCACCCTTCAGAAACAACAGCCGCGGATGCCCCAGCTCCGGCACGCCGGCCATCAGCATCCCACCCAACAACGAACTCCCCAGCAGCAAGCGAATCATCATCGCTCCCTCTACGTCCCCACCCGACCACCCTTGTCAACTCAGCCCCCCCGT
>JAQCFL010000345.1 GCA_027619375.1 Verrucomicrobiota bacterium
TTCCAAATAAATTCCAATCAGCAGGTTCCAATTCGGAAAACGACTCGAAGGAGAGGCCTCGTCTCGGACTCGCGTGCTTGTCATTCCCGATTCCGGATGTGGCAACGAGCTTCAGCAGTTGAGATTTGGCCTTTGGACTTGAAATTTATTTGGAGCTTGGGGGTTGGAAATTTCCAGTCTCCCAGATTGGCTCCGTCGCCCCACCACTCACTTCGACACCTCACGCCGGCTCCGCACCTTCCCGTCGCTCGTTAACTTGTAGTGCCCGCCACAATACGGGCAGTCCAAACTCTTCGGAAACACCGCCAACCTCAAACAGGAGTGCAGCGTCGTGCTCCCCAGCAAGCGCCGCGCCTCCTTGTGCCGCGCACACCGCAAGGGCCTCAGCATCGCCCCCCCGCACATCAGACACCGCACCATCGGCGACTCGATCAAAAACGCAATCACTCCCACCGCCAACGCCCCGGCCACAATCCCCCCCGTCTTCAACCAGAAAAAGTCCTGCGTATACACTGCCATCCCGAAACACACCACCATCCCCATCAAAAGCAGCCCGCACAGGATCGCCAACCATGCCGTGACACAGTAGCGGAGCGCTAGCTTGACCCGTCGTTTAAGCATGAAACCCGCTTGTCTTGAACGGCATGTAAATAACATCCCCCTCCAAAAATCCAAGTCCCTTCCCTGTGAAATTTCAAAAAAAGCCTCCCCGGCGGACACTCACCCCCTGATTTCTCCATCCCCCAAACATTCCCACCTCTCGGTGTCGCTCGTCCCGGCGAGGCCGCCGCCCCCCCCTCTTCCACGGCTCCTTTGACCCTCCTCATCCCGGTTTTCCCCTTCCATCCCCAAAAATTCCAACTAGCGTCCCGCCCTATGAAACCTCACCTGCTGATCCTCAGCGGCTTTCTCCTCCTCCCCGCCACCGCGCAGGAACTCCTCCCGCCCCCGTCCGGGACCAGCCCGCTCGCCGTCGCCCCCCCCGTCGCGCCTTCCGAAGCCGCCGACATCTACCGCTCCGTCGTCCGCATCGAGGTCGCCACCCAGGTCTCCGACTACCAGACCCCATGGAACTCCGGACGCTTCGGCGGTGGCACCGGCTCCGGCTTCCTCATCGGACCAAACCGCTTCCTCACCAACGCCCACGTCGTCTCCAACGCCCGCCGTATCCTCATCAATGAACGCGGCTCCTCCGTCAAACATCCCGCCAAGGTCATCCACGTCGCCCACGACTGCGACCTCGCCATCCTCGAAGTCGAGGACCCCGCTCCCTTCGCCGGTCTGAAATACCTCGAGTTCGGCGACGTCCCTCCCCTCGAAAGCCAGGTCCGCGTCATCGGCTACCCCGTCGGCGGCGATCGCATCTCCGTCACCCGCGGCGTCGTCTCCCGCATCGACTTCCGCCCCTACGCCCACTCCCAGGTCGACTCCCACCTCGTCGTGCAGATCGACGCCGCCATCAACCCCGGCAACTCCGGCGGTCCCGTCCTCCAGGACGGCAAGGTCGTCGGCGTCGCCTTCCAAGGCCTGCGCCAGGCCGACAACACCGGCTACATGATCCCCACTCCCGTCATCCGACGCTTCCTCAAGGATGTCGAGGACGGCGAATACGATCACTACGTCGACCTCGGTGCCGCCGAGTTCCCCCTCTTCAACCCCGCCATGCGCAAGGCCCTCCAACTCCCCGACAACGGCCTCGGCGTCCTGGTCGCCTCCGTCACCCCCACCGGCCCCTGCGACGGCGTCCTCCAAGCCGGCGATGTCCTCCTCTCCATCGATGGCAAACCCATCGACAACGCCGGCAACATCGAGGTGGAAGGCGAGAAGGTCGTCCTCCACGAAATCGTCGAACGCAAATTCCAGGGCGACACGGTCAACCTCGAATTCCAACGCGCCGGCGAACAAAAACAAGCCACCATCACCCTCACCTCCTTCCCCGCCGCCCGCATCTTCGCCCTCAGCTACGGCGAACGCCCCCGCTACGTCTTCTTCTGCGGCCTCACCTTCCAACCCCTCGACCTCAACCTCTACGCCACCCACCAGTTCAGCAACCCCCGCGTCCGCAAAACCTACCAGAACTACGTCAAGGACTCCATCTTCAAGGAACGCGAGGACGTCGTCATCCTCACCCGCGTCGAAAGCGATTCCCTCACCTCCCACCTCGGCGAGTTCGCCGGCACGGTCGTCGAGGAAATCAACGGCCAGAAGATCAGCACCCTCGACCAGGTCCACGAACTCCTCTACGCCGACGACCAACCCGAGTTCATCACCATCAAATGCGAAGGCTCCCCGCGCCCCATCGTCATCCCCGCCGCCGAGGCCAAGGACGCCAACAAGCGCATCATGCAAAGCAACGGCATCTACCTTCCCTACTACCTCGACAAACCCAGCTCCGATTCCCGATGAACCTCCGCCCACTCTTCTTTCTCTTCCCCCTCCTCCTCCTCGGCAGCGGCTCCCTCGCCGCCGCTCCCGACGCCGATGAGGCCGGCCTCATCCGCATCAACGCCACCATCCAAACCTACAGCCCCGCCCAACCCTGGGAGCGCAACAATCCCAGCCGCCGCCGCGGCCTCGGCGCGGTCCTCAACGACCTCCGCATCCTCACCACCGCCGAAATGGTGGCCGACACTACCTACCTCGAACTCGAATCCGCCGACGGCACCCGCAACACCCCCGCCAAGGTCGTCGCCGTCGACTACGAAGCCAACCTCGCCCTCGTCTCCCCCGTCGATCCCGCCCAGTGCGCCTGGATCAAGGACATCAAACCCCTCCAAACCAACGGCCCCGTCGATATCGATGAACAAATCGACATCTGGCAACTCGAGGACAACGGCAACGCCCTCCGCACCGTCGGCACGGTCCGCTCCGTCGATCTCCTCTCCTCCTTCGTCGAAGGCCACTTCTTCCTCTCCTACGAGGTGAAGGCCTCCATGCAGGGCTCCTCCAGCAGCTACACCCTCCCCGCCACCCGCAACGGCAAACTCGCCGGCATCCTCACCAGCTACGATTCCAAGGACCAGATCTGCGATGTCCTCGCCCCCGAAATCATCGCCATCTTCCTCCAGGACGTCGCCGACGGCAACTACACCGGCTTCCCCTCCCTCGGCGTGGCCACCGTCCTCACCGAGGATCCCTACTTCCGCGCCTTCCTCGGCCTCAACGACGAACAGGGCGGCCTCTACGTCAGCCGCATCCTCCCCGGCAGCGGTGCCGATGAATCCGGCCTCCAGGAAAAGGATGTCATCCTCGCCATCGACGGCAATCCCCTCGACCGCCGCGGCTACTACCTCGATCAACGCTACGGCCGCCTCTTCTGGACCAACCTCATCACCGGCCGCAAAAAGGTCGGCGACTCCATCACCCTGGACATCATCCGCGACGGCGAAGCCAAATCCCTCACCGCCGTCCTCCAGCGCCGCGTCGAACCCCTCATCCCCTCCCACATCCACGACCAGCCCCCCGCCTACCTCATCAAGGGCGGCCTCGTCTTCCAGGACCTCAGCCAGCAATACCTCCAGGCCTTCGGCAAGGAATGGCAGACCCGCGCCCCCCTCAACCTCCTCGATGCCCTGCGCAATCCCGAGGACTACGAGGAAGGCCGCAACCGCCTCGTCTTCCTCAGCCGCGTCGTCGCCACCCCCGCCACCATCGGCTACGATCAGATCGCCAGCCTCATCGTCACCGAAGTCAACGGCCGGCCCGTCAAGGACATGAACTCCCTCGCCGAAGCCTTCCAGCACCCCGTCGACGGCCTCCACACCATCAAAATCGACGACATCCCCTACGTCCTCTACCTCGACGCCACCCTCTCCGACGCCGTCGACCAACAACTCCTCCAGTCCGGCCTCCCCGCCCTCCAGCGCCTCCCGGAATAGCAATAGGGAGCGCGGCTTTGCAAC
>JAQCFL010000346.1 GCA_027619375.1 Verrucomicrobiota bacterium
AATCCCCCCTCCCCCACTCCCTCTCTTTGCACTCCCCAGAAATTCCGCTACATTCCGGCCAACTGCAATGAACCATTCCCGCCTCCTCCTCGCCCTCCTCTTCGGCACCTCCGCCCTTGCCGCCCAGCACGAGGAACCCGCCCCCAAACCCGTCAATTCCCTCCCCTTCGCCTGGCCCTTCCTCCAACCCGAGGAAATGGCCTACCGCGGCGGCACCACCCAAGGCACCGAGGTCACCCTCGACACCACCCCCTCCCCGGAGTGGACCGCCCTCCACAAGGACGGCTACACCCCCTTCGAACATGACCGCCGCGCCATCCTCGCCATGGCCGGCCAATTCCGCGTTAGCTTCCAGTTCGTGGAAACCATCGGCTTCACCGAAAACTACACGCCCCCCCGCCCCTACTTCTCCTGGGGCACCGAGGAAGTCCGCCTCCTCGAAGACCGCGACCACTTCATCTCCCTCCAACACACCCTCGTCATGTTCTTCAAAAACGAGAAAGGCGAAGTGGAAGGCCCCGGCGTCATGAAGCACTGGCGACAGGACTGGACCTATCAGGACACCGACCTCCACACCTACCGCGGCGACAGCACCTGGGAACGCCTCACCCGCAACAAGGACACCGTCGCCGGCACCTGGACCCAGGCCGTCTACCAAGTCGATGACTCCCCACGCTACGAGGTCGTCGGCACCTGGGACCACAGCAGCGGCGTCTCCACCTGGAACAGCGAATCCTCCTGGCGCCCCCTCCCCCGCCGCGAGTTCTCCGTCCGCAAGGACTACAACGTCCTCGACGGCACCCACCAACTCACCATCACCCCCACCGGATGGGTCCACGCCCAGGACAACCGCAAACTCCTCGTCGAGGACGGCAAGCCGCCCAAATGCCTCGCCGCCGAAACCGGCATCAACCGCTACGAGCGCATCACCGCCCCCGACCTCAAGACCGGCGCCGACGACTACTGGAACAAAACCGGCCCCTACTGGCAGGAAGTCCGCTCCGCCTGGGCCGACATCTACAAAAAGCAAAACCGCTTCCACCTCCAGGCCTCCTACAAAGACCAAAAACTCTACCAACACCACTTCGCCTACGCCGCCAAACTCGAGGAACAGGACAACTACAACCCCAAGGCCGGCCGCAAACACGCCCGCTCCACCATCAAAAAATTCCTCGGCGATTAGGTCCGCTCTCCCGAATCACCCACCAGCACCCGCGCTTCCCACTGCCGTTGCCCACACCAATGATGACTCCCCGGACAAACCCGGTCGCCGCGCTCCTCCTGGCGCTCGTCTTCTGCGTCCCTGGACAAGCCCGGTCTGCCCAAACCCTGAAGGAGGCTCTTCGCGTGGTGCAGGACTCGGCATCCGTCAACACCGGCGCGGTGGGGTTTGCGGCACAGCGAACCCCGGCCTTTGACGCCTTCCTGGTGATCAGGGACACCACCAGCCGCGAGCAGCTCCTCGAGTTCACCCGCCATCCCCATGTCAACGTGCGGGCCTACGCAGGCATGGCCCTCCAATCCAGGTTTCCAGACGACGGATTTTTCGAACTGCTCATGGAGAAGCTTCGGGATGAGGACTCCTTCGAGTTCTTCTCGGGCTGTAGTCAGTCCACGGTCAAGATTGGTGACTTTTACCACCGACTGTTCGAGGCCCGATTGAGCCCGGAGCAGCGGCTCAAGATCCTAGACGACCTGCTTCTCCACGAGAACACCCTTGAGACCACCGATTCACTGTTGCGCAACGGCTCTCTGCCCGCATCCCTTCTCCCCTCCATCCGGACTCAAGCCTCCCGGGGCAACCCCTCCGCCTTGATTGCCCTGGCGCAATTCAACGATCCCTCCGACTATCCTCTGATCGTCGCTTCTGCGGAAAAACACCCCTACGAAGTCTACCGCTGCATCGCGCTGAACCCCCAGCCCGAGTTCTCCAGTCTTCTGGCGAAAGCACATCCGGCGTTGCTCGCTGAAAAATACCACTCCACCACCCAGCGTGAATTCTACAATGCCGTGGCCGCTTTCAAGACCGAAGAGACCCTCAACCTCCTTGTGCAGGTCCTGGAGTCCGACGAGGAAGCGGCCCCGATGAAGAGCTACCACCTCGAGTTCGTGTATCAGAGCATCGGGACACACTCCGATCCGCTCTATGACCCGTTGAAGTGGCGCTTCTGGAGCGAACTCGGCGTAGTTGATCTCCCAACCTTCAGTCATCTCCGCGCCTTGGATGAAGAGCGAGCCAACACGCTCGCCTGCCACACCCTTGAGCACCTCGACTGGCGCATCAAGGACGACCTGCTAACCGCACTCCTGGACGCCGTCCGCCCCCGCGACCCCGCCCTGGTCGAACGCCTCATCGTGGCCGAACTGGAGCGCTGCGATGTATCCCGCTATCGATTCTTCGCCGACATCGCTGCCGCGAAACCCCAAACTACCTACATCGAACCCCTCTTCATCGCAATCGAGTCAGCAGGCAATCCCCACCTCTTTCTCGAGGCGACCAAAGCCCTGATCGCCTACGACCAGGCCGCGATCCACCGCCGGATCCTGGCCGCACCCGCCAAAAACCCCGCCCTCGCTTCGGGTTGGGGCGGTGAAGCGTTCCAGGAACTCACCAAAACCATCGACGCCTCTGCGGTGGACGTACCGTAGTACTGAGCGGCCGGAACCCCCAATGGGGTCACCAATGGGGTCATCACCAATGGGGTCATCACCAATGGGGTCAGTCCTTGAAATCGAGCATTGCGCTCCAACGAGATCGCTGCAATCCTGAAGGCATGGCACGTCCAATCCGCTACCAAGCACCGGGTGCGATCTACCATGTCATCGCCCGTGGGGATGGCGGCAAGATGGTCTTTGACACGGAACAAGACCGCCGCGCCTGGCTGAAGCGCAAGGAGGAGGCCTGCGAAAAATTTGGCTGGCTGGTGCATGCCTGGGTCCTGATGGGAAATCACGTGCATGTCCTCCTGGAAACACCCGAACCGAACTTGGTGGTTGGTATGAAGTGGCTCTTGGGCGTTTACACTCAGGGTTGGAACGGGCGCAGAAAGCGCCGAGGACACCTGTTTCAAGGCCGCTACAAGGCGGTGGTGGTCAATGGGGAGGATCGCGATGCCCACTACTTCCGCATCGTCGCAGACTACATCCACCTGAATCCTGTGCGGGCGGGTTTGGTCGGCGGAACCACCGGGAAGAGTTTGATGGACTACCCTCAAAGCAGCTTTCCCCACTACCACTCGAAGAGAGACCGGCCCAATTGGCTGGTGACCGAAAAGGTTCTGCAGGCTTTCGAGTTGGGGGAGGGCAGGCGGGGCGCGAGGGCGTATGTCAACTATCTCGAAGAGCGGGCCAAGGATCGGAAGGCTGCGCTGAACGACGAGACGTTGAATGCACTTCGACGCGGCTGGCACCTCGGCGACAAAAGCTCTCGGGCCAAGGTCCTTGCAGCCATGGCCGATCAAATCCGGCCCAAACGCAGGCTGGGAAGTGTGGCGGGTTCTGCAGCCCGGTCTCACGATGAGGCGGAGGCCGAACGGATCGTTTCCAAGATCCTCTCCAATTTGGACCTACCGTTGAATCCGGACCAGTTGGCCGGGCGGGGACGTTGGTTGGACGAGAAGGCTCTCATTGTGGCATTGGTGAAAAAGTACACCGCCGCGAGCAACCGCTGGATCGCCGACCGGTTGGCGATGGGGCATCCCTCGAGCGTCAGCCGTGCGGTGCGCCGGGTGCGGCACGATTCCAAGCTCGCGCGGAAACAACGCCAGCTGGGCAAATTACTCGATTTCAAGGACTGACCCCTTTTGGTTGCCGAGCAGTCAGTAACAGTTTAGCTGATTTCAGGGTGGGTTTGTTCGGTTTCTCGGCGGTATTTCGCTTTTCACGATATTTT
>JAQCFL010000347.1 GCA_027619375.1 Verrucomicrobiota bacterium
CCAGCCAAGGTAAACGGAATCGCCCTGGGCGGCACACGTCCACGGCACGCCGAGGTCGCCGCCCCAGTTCGAGGTGGGGCCGCTGTGCCAAGGGGCGTTGCCGCTGTTGCCCGCCCAGCCTCGCAGGCGGAGGCCGATGCCCTTGTGCCAGATGGCCTGCCAGGTGTAGTCGCCGGCGGGCAGCATCGCGCCGGGTGTGCGCCAGATCGGCGTGGCCAGGCCGTCCCACGTCACCGTGTGCTCGCCCTTGGCCATCGGCTCGGCATTGAGGAGATTCCGCACCACGACGCCGTCGGCGTTGCGGAGGAGCATCGACACGTAGCCGTCCTCGGGCATGGTGAGCTTGACGGGAATGAAGCCCTTCGGCCCCTCGCTGAGGGCCGACCAGTCAACCACCGGCTGACCTTGCTGCAGCGACACCGGCAACTTGCGGCCGTCGGCCAGGTGCAGCATCCGGGGCTTCAGCTTTCCGGAGCGCTCGAAGGTCGCCGGGCCGAACTGGTCGAGCTTGCGCGTGCCCCAATAGGTGCGCTCCGGCACCACTCCGGGCATGAAACAGTCCCATGCATGCAGACTCCAGCCAAACGGGAGGACGAACATCACTCTCATCTCGCTGCCGGGCCCGAGGGTGACACCTTCGCTGGTAATCATCTTCAGGGGAATCCGGATCTCCTGCGTAAAGCCTTTGCCGTCCGGGTCGTTGAGAAACGCCTGCTCCGCGCCCATCTGCTTCGGGTCACGCGCGCTCTGGAGAGGCGGCTCGAATGTGAGCGCGATCGATTCCTTCCCGTCCAGGTCGCGCGCGCAGGTCAGGTTGGGCTGAAGCTGCTGCGGTGTGCCGGGCGCCGTGAGCATGTGCATCCGCAGCGTGCTGCCGGCGGGGCGTCTGTCGTTCTGACGGAAGCTGCCTGTTACGCGCGCAAGCACGTAGAGATTGTCCTGGTCGTACATCGCATGAAGCCACGCGCTGTGGCGGTCACGCTGCTCCTCCACGTTTTCGCAGGCAAAGTTGCCACCGGTAAGGTCCCAGTCGTCGGATGCGCCGTCGATGACGACCTTGCCCGGCACCGGCAACACGGAAATGCCGTAGTTCTCGGTTTGCGTGCCGGCATATACGGGCATCGCAAGCAGGCCGCAGACGGTGAGGAGGTTGAGAGTGGTTTTCATAGAAGGTCTCGTTCGGTTCTTAGTTCTTAGTTCTTAGTTCTTAGTCCTTGGTGCTTGGTGCTTGGTGCTTGGTTTAGGGTTTGTGAGCGCGGCGCGCCGGAACGGCTGAGCCGGTGTCGGGGGTGCTGCCGAGCAGCTCGGGGTGGACTTGATAGCAGGCCACGGTATCCAACCCGCGAATGTAGAGACGGCCGTTGGCGAGGGTTGGCTGTTGGGTGTGATGGATTTCCAGCCCGTGGCGCACCCGGCCGAGTTCCTTGTAGCCAGCCTTGTTCGCTTCCGCCATCACAAGCTCACCGGCTTTGGTCAGGCCGAAGATCAACCCGTCGGCGATGATGAGTTGCTGTTTTGTGTCCCAGTCCCGGCGCTCGAATTGCTCCCACATCAGTTCGCCGGTCGCGAGGTCGGTGCATTGCAGCCGAAACGAGCCAAATCCATAAACGGCACCGTCATGAATGGCCGGCGTATGGAACCAATTCAGCTGCTCTCTGGAACTCTGATACAAGATGTCTGCCAAATACTGTCCCTCACGCTTCTTGAGCTCAATACACATGGAGAATCTGTTTTCTCCGCTGCACAGAAACACCCGGTTGGATACCGCCACCGCTGAAACCATCAACCCATGGCCCATATGGCGGGGAATCGTCCACAGGATGGAACCGTCCTTTACGCTGACGCCTATGATCTCGTCGTTGCCCAGACCGTAAATCAACTGCCCCTGACCGTCGAGTTCAAGATAGGTCGGCGACGCGCCGGCATACGGCGCACCGCCATGCTTGGGCTGCCGTTCCTTTCCGGTCCACAGGACTTTTCCGGAAACCTTATCCAACGCCATCAGAACGTTCTTCTCGATTTGCGGCAGGACAAAAAGGGTCCCGCCGACAACGAGCGGCGTCGAGAATCCGTTCACCAGGGGGATGTCTCCACCACTGCGCCAAAGTTCCTTGCCATCGCTTACCCGAAGACAGACCAGAGGGCAAATCTCATTGGGGCCTTTTTGATCAGGCTTACCTCCCTCCCTACTGACTCGCTGATAGGGGATGTAGTACACGCGGTCTTCATCAACCAGCGGCGAGGCGACGGTTCCCCACCAGTGAGCCGGCAGCATGTATTCGGGCGCGAGTTCCGTCTTCCAGATGATTCTCCCGGTTTTCGCGTCCAGGCAGTACGCCCACTGTTTGCCGTCGAGTTGTCCCGTCGCAAATGCCCGGCCGCCTGATTCCACGGTCGCGCCGATTGAGGGTCCGGTCTTCAGCCGCCAAAGTTCTCTGGGGCCGTCTTTAGGCCAGGTTCGCAGTAACCCAGCCGCGTTGAACACCGTATTCCCGTCAACGGGAATGAACCGATTCAGATCGGTATTGCGCGCCTCGATCGTTCTCGTAAAAGTTGCCTTCAAGGGCGGAAGGGCATCCAACTCCTGCTGGGCCGTCAGCGTGTCCGTCGAAATGGTTATCTCCTGACCCTGCTCACAGGATTTCGTTCCTTCTTTTCCGTCCAGGACATACGAAACGAGCATGACTTTCCCCGCCCCGCTGCTTGGATCCCCTGCCCCATGGTCCGAAGCCACAATCGTCAATTTGTTGTTGGCGATCGCTGCATGGCACGGTTCGCTTACGTCCACCCATCCCTCTCGTTTACCGTATATGGCGAACTTGATCCCTAATCCCCTGGCCGGCAGTGGCTTGCTCGCGCCTAGAACCGCAACTCCTTTCACCCAATCCGCGCCGGGGGTAGCAACCCCCAGTTCATCACCGGGAATCGGCGACAGCTCGATCGTTTGTGGCTTGCCGTCCAGAACATAGTCCACCACAATTTTATCATTCCCGGCATCCACGCCCAAAAACGCGCTGGTCGCGACGATCACCAGGCGGTTGTTCTTGACCTTGGCCGCCAGCGTTTTGGTGATATCAACTTTCCCGGCCAGAGCCCTGGTAATCGTCAAGCCCGCGGCCGGAATAGCCGCCCGCGCCTCCGGTGTGCGTGAATCCTCCGCCATGGCCGTCGATGCCACGAGACATATCACAGCCATCGTTGAGAGAATTCCTCGTGTTGCGTTAGTCATTGTCTGGTTCGGTTCTTGGTTCTTCGTTCTTGGTTCTTTGTTCAATAGTCCGCGACCGAACCATCCGGATTTTTCTGGCCGGGCCATTTGAACTTCGTCGGATCGATCTTCGCGAGCGCCGCTTCATCGACCTCGACGCCCAGCCCCGGTCCCTGTGGCAGCGAGGAGTCGCCATTCTTGTCCACCTCCCAACTTTTCTTGAGCGTGCCGCCGCAGTCATTGGAGTAGTATTCGTGAATGAGAAACAGCGGGATGGACGCCGTGACATGAAAGCTCGCCGCAATGCCTATGAACGACGCAATCGAATGAGGCGCGAGCGGCACCGTGTAAGTCTCTGCCAGCACCGCCACCTTTTTCATCTGCGTGATGCCGCCGCCATGCGCGCAATCGTGCTGGATGATGTCGATGCAGCGCTCCTGCAAATACGGGATCACCTCCCAGATCGTCCGGTCACGCTCGCCCGAGGCCAGCGGCACTTTGACGGACTGCTTGATGCGCTTGAACACTTCGATGTTTCCCGGCACCGCCGGTTCCTCGATCCACAACACGTCGTAAGGCTCGATGGCATTGGCGAACTGGATCAACATCGGCGGCGGCAGACAACAATGCGCGTCAAACATCACCGTGCCGTCCTTGCCCACCCGTTCCCGCGCTTCCTTGACC
>JAQCFL010000348.1 GCA_027619375.1 Verrucomicrobiota bacterium
GAGGCCTGCGACCGGGACGGTCACGCCACGGGGCGGGGAGGCGGGCGTGGTTGAGGGGCGAGCTTTGGAGGGGAGAGGGGTTGACCCGCCGACGCCTCGCAGAGGTGCCGCTACGCGGGAGAGGGCTTGCGACCGGGACGGTCACGTCACGAGGGGGCCTGCGGCGGGACGCCGGCAGTCACGGGGGAATGGAGAGGGAGCTGGACCGGTGCTGCGGGTTGCAAACCCGCTCTCCCCATTGGGGGACGCGGCAGTGGCGCTAGCGGGGCATGAGGTGTCCGAGGAGTTGGACGAGTTTGGAGCGAAGGTCGGCGCGGGGGACGATGGCGTCGATGAGGCCGTGTTTGAGCATGAACTCGGCGGTTTGGAAGCCGGCCGGGAGGTCCTGGTGGGTGGTTTCCTTGACGACGCGGGGGCCGGCGAAGCCGATCATGCAGCGGGGTTCGGCGATGTTGACATCGCCGATGGTGGCGAAGGAAGCGGTGACGCCGCCGGTGGTGGGGTGGGTGAGGATGGAGATGTAGGGGAGCTTGGCGACGGAGAGGCGTTGGAGGGCGCCGCAAGTCTTGGCCATTTGCATGAGGGAGAGCATGCCTTCCTGCATGCGGGCGCCGGAGGAGGAGGAGAAGATGAGGACGGCGCGTTGTTCGGCGATGGCGGTCTCGATGGTGCGAGTGATTTTTTCGCCGACCACGGAGCCCATGGAGCCGGCGAAGAACTTGAAGTCCATGACCGCGAACATGACGGGCATGCCGCCGAGGGTGGCGCGGCCGGTGAGGACGGCGTCGTTGAGTTTGGTTTTTTCGCGGAGGCCGGCGACCTTGTCCTCGTAGTTGGCGAAGCCGAGGGGATTGGCGGAGATGAGGTTGGAGTCGGTTTCCTCGAAGGTGCCGGGGTCGGCGAGGAGGGCGACGCGGTCATGGCAGCCCATGAGGAAGTGGTGATCGCACTTCGGGCAAACCTGGAAATTTTGTTTGAGGTCGAGGGAGTGGACGAGTTCGGCGCAGTCGGGGCATTTTGCCCAAAGGTCGTCAGGAAGGTTGCCTTTTTTGCCGTGGCCGCGCAGTGGCGGTTTATTGAAAATTCCCATGTGGTCGAGAGCTGGGTTTGGAGCTGCCGGTGGCGGGAAGGGAACTGGGGGGAGAGGCGGGAAGTGCCCGAACGCCGTGAGCTGCTGTGTGCCGTGGGGTTCATCCTAGCCGCGCAGTGCGGTGAGGACAACCACCTTTTCCACGCCGCCGTCCTCCTTGAGGACCCGGGCGCATTCGTTGGCGGTGGAGCCGGTGGTGAAGACGTCGTCGATGAGGAGGACGGCCTTTCCGCGCAGGAGTTGCCGGCGTTGTTCACAGCGGCTGAGGCGGAAGGCGCCCTGCAAATTCTGCAGGCGTTGACCGCGGGTGAGGAGGGTTTGCTGGGTGGTGAAGCGGGTGCGGCGCAGGGCGCGGTGCAGAGGGAGGTTGCGGAGTTTGGCGAGTTCGCGGGCGATCTCGTGGGCCTGGTTGAACCAGCGCCATTGCTGACGCCGCCAGTGAAGGGGAACAGGGACGAGGGTCCACTCGGTAGGGGGTGTGGCGGAGAGGCGTTCGTCGTCGAGGGCTTCGGCGGTGAGAGTGGCGAGTTCGTGGTGGAGGTGGAGGCGGCGTTCGTACTTGAAGGCGTGGACGAGTTCGCGGGCTCCGTCCCGGGCGAGGAGGGCGGACCGGGCGAAGTCGAAGGCGTAGGAGCGGTCGCGGCAGTTGGGGCAGGAGGCGGGGTCGGGCTGGGTGCCGTCGAAGGAGAGTCCGCAGCGGGTGCAGAGGGGGGAGGTGACGCGGGGGAGCGTTTCCCGACAGGGGGAGCAGAGGTAGCGGCCGTTTCGGAGCGGAGCCTGGCAGAGATGGCAGGAGGGGGGGAAGAGGAAATCGAGCCAGCGCGAGGGGATCATGGGAGGCTGTTCTCGGTCGGTTCGGGCCGGGCGATGGGTCGCAGGGTGCGGGTGTAGATCCAGACGAGGAGGGCGGTGATGGTGAGGGCGGCGAGGGGGATGAGGCCTTCCTTGAGGTCCCTGCCGACGTAGAAGTGGAGGCTGGGGTCGAGTTCGACGCGTTTGGTGACCTTGTGGAAGAGGACGAAGGCGAAGACCCAGCCGGCGTGGAGGCCGATGGGGAGCCAGAGGGAGGAGGTGGCGTAGCGGGTGAAGCCGAGGATGAGGCCGATGGCGGTGAGGGTGATGAACTCGTGGACGATGGGGAGGGGATCGAGGAAGCGGAGGCCGACGAGGCGGAGGAGTTCGAAGCCGGCGAGGCTGCCCTCGGGGTTGATGTAGGTGGCCCCTTCCGCGAGGGGGATGCTGCGGTCGAAGACGGCGAGGTCGTCGCCGGGTTGGAGGAAGTGGAGGCCGGCGAAGAGGAGGGAGAGCAAGAGGATGGCCCAGAAGGGACGGAAGGTGCGCAGGAAGATGCCGAGGAGGGCGCCACGGAAGACGAATTCCTCCAGGAGGGAGGCCCCGGCGGCGGCGGGGATGGAGCGTTGGATGTCGTAGGCCCAGTTGATGTCTTCCTCCCAATGGAACCAGCCCAGGGAAATGAGGAGGAGGCCCATGGCGAAGAAGATGCCGCCGGCGAGGAGGAAGCCGGTGAGGAGTTGCAGCCAGCCGAGGGGCGGGTTGCGGAGGGGCTGGCCCTGGGCGCCGGCGATGGCGCGGGGGGGGAGGTAGAGGGACCAGGGAGAGTTGCGCAGGGAGGCGGGGCGTTGGCTGAGTCGGAGGGAAAGGAGGAGGGGGATGAGGAGGAGGACGGCGGAGAGGAGGAGGGTGCGCTTGAAGAAGGTGGTGAAGTCGGCGTCGCGGGCCTTGGTGCCGAGCCAGTCCAGAGCGGTGTTTTCGGTGCCGTGTGCGGTGACTTCGGAGAGGAACATCCCGGCGTTGTAGATCCACGGCGCGGTGAGGGCGGCGAGCAGGAAGCAGGAGACGAGGTAGGCCAGGATCTTGGTTACGTCGCTGTTGAACAGTCGGATCACGGGGGGATGCTCCGGTTTTTGGTGGAGGTGGTCAACGTCATTGCGGGGGAGTCGCAGCGGAAGGGCAAGGAGGCGCTTCACAAGGGGGAATCGGCAGGCTAGGGAGGGGCATGCAGAAGCACCAGTGGCGGGATCGGGACGAGGAGGGGATGATCCTGTACCGCGCCGAGTATCATGCCAGCCGTTGGCGGGTCATTTCCCAGCGGAAGGGGGAGGAGGAGTGGGAGGATCATGATCCGATCAAGCGGGAGCTGTGGGAGAAGCTGCGGGAGATCCTGTTCAACAAGTATCAGCGGAAGCGGGTGCCGTGGCAGCTCGTGGAGCGGATCGACAAGCTGTTGGAGGATCTGGAGGATGACTGAAGAGACGCGGCGTTGGCTGGCGGCGGATGCGGCGCATTGTTGGCATCCGTTCACGGAGCAGGGGGTTTGGGAAGGGGGGGAGCGCCTGGTGTTGGTGAAGGGGGAGGGGGTGTGGCTGGAGGATTCGGAGGGGCGGCGGTATTTGGATGGGAACTCTAGCATTTGGACGAACATCCACGGGCACAATCATCCGGTGTTGAATGCGGCGCTGGAGGCGCAGCTGGGGCGGGTGGGGCACACCTCGTATCTGGGCTATGCGAATCCGCGGGCTTCGGAATTGGCGGAACGTTTGGCGGGGTGTTTTCCGACGGGGACGCTGGAGCGGGTCTTTTTTTCGGATGATGGATCGACGGCGGTGGAGGTGGCGGTGAAGATGGCCATTCAGTATCGGCAGCAGACGGGGGAGGAGGAGCGGACGGGGTTTGTGGCGTTTGCGGAGGGGTATCACGGGGACACGATGGGGGCGGCGTCGTTGGGCGGGGGGGGGCGATTTTTTGAGCGGTTCCG
>JAQCFL010000349.1 GCA_027619375.1 Verrucomicrobiota bacterium
CCGAATCCCCGTGCTCTCGGTCCGTGATATCCACGTTGGAACTTCCCCCCTTTCCCGTCCAACCCATCACCCCGGATAGAGGCACTCCCCACCCGAAAAACCTCGACAAATCAAGGCCCCGCCAGCCATCCTGTCACCGGAGGTGACTTCCTGGTCTCACTCCGGAATGGCCTACGAATAAGTACTGTTCGGCAGAAGATGAAGATTGCAATGAAACCGACACTCATAGGTATGTCAGTGATTTTGATCGCCGTAGTCTCGGCATTGATTTTTACCTGGAACCGGTTGCAAGACGTGGAATCGCAACTGTCGGAGGTCGGTCTACACAAGGTGCGCATTCGCTGCGTAGATGCCAACGACGGAACTATTCTCAAGCCCATGATTTTTGGAGTTCCTGCACCTCAAGCAGACGTTGTCGCGATGGAACAGCCCGGCGAACTGATGGTGTTCTGGTCGGGATCCAAGGGTGATGGTGACCGCATCGGTGCCAGCGCAGACGGCTACAAGACGACCCTTTTACCACCAAATTGGAGCGATACGACCAATGTTGAGCTTCAGCTGACCAGGCCATAATCAATCGCCGAATCGGGTCCCCGTGACTGACTAGCGTCAGCCACGGGTCCCACACCACCCTGCTTACGGGTCCGCACAGGGCGGTTCCAATCAGACTCGGGCCTTCGGCCCATAGTGAAGCGCGATCCAAACGGCTCGCATGTCAGGAACACCTTGTTCGTCAAGCCAACGGTTGCTCAACGCGAAGTGAACAATCGAAAGCGACCGCTGTGCGCATGGCGTAGCCGGGACAGGCTGCTACTCTCCTCGAAGACCCCGGCGTAGCCCGGAGGGCGAAGACGGGTTAGGGTCGGTCACCCTTCCCGAAAAACACCGAAGGCTTGTAGGTGTTTTGGACAGGAGCGGAGCGACGTGCCCCGCAGGGGTGAGGGGGCGGGTGGCGCCCCCGAATCAATTGGCTTCAGATGGTAGTTTCTTCATTTTCATGTTCTCTTATTCCTACAGGGGACTTGAACCCCATATACAACGTGCCCATGCTGGGCACACACAAGACGGTGGTGCGAAGGGCGCATGACGCCGAATCTTCGCTCCGCTCTGGAGATTTGACCTCGCCCTCGCACACCTTCAACGTTCCGGAATTTGCCCTTCTAGATGGAATCGCTTTCTATGTTTGTCATGCTCGGGGTGGTTGCGGTTTGCAGCGTGATCTTAGCCGTTCATTCCTTTCGATGCGCCGCGCGGAAGCGCCTCTCTCGCAGCGGATGGATTGCGGCGGGTATTTCACTATTGCCGGCAGTTGGGGTCATCGGAGCGATGGTGGGGCAGATCGGAACCGAGTATAATCCAAGTGACGCGTCGCTACAGAGAATCGCAGGCCACTACAGCAACGGAGACAAGTCACCGGATTTTCGGAGGACCGGAACCTACTCGTCTAGCAACCTCACGGGGTTAGGCTCCGGCACTTGGACCAATTTTGACTGGAACCTCACATTCAGTGGATCGTCTGTAGCATCATCACCGGAATGCGGGAGATTATTCGCGGAGGAGATCTGAGCAAGCGCGTCGAACCCGAACGCGGACCCAGCGAATTGAATGGCTTGGTGGATCTCTACAACCGCCTGCTGGCCCGCAACGAATCCCTCATCAACGCCATAAGGACCTCCCTCGACAACGTCGCCCACGATTTCCGCGCCCCCCTCAGCCGATTGCACATGACCGCCGAACGGGCCCTCCGCAATTCGGACGATCCCGCCCGTCTCCGCGAGGCGCTCGAAGATTGCGTGGAGGAGGCGGAGGGCTTGAATAGCCTGCTCACCGTCCTGATGGAGTTGTCCGAAGCGGAGGCCGGCGTGATGCGCCTCGATGTCGAACCCTTCTCACTTCCCGACCTTGTGCAGAGTGTCGTGGCCCTCCACGAATTCGCGGCGGAAGAAAGGCAAATCGCGCTGACCACGGACCTGCCGGAGCAACTGGTGATCCGCGCCGACCGCCCCAGG
Source organism: Verrucomicrobiota bacterium (assembly GCA_027619375.1). Lineage (GTDB taxonomy): Bacteria > Verrucomicrobiota > Verrucomicrobiia > Verrucomicrobiales > Akkermansiaceae > JAPKDA01. The sequence continues at coordinate 2,010 of JAQCFL010000349.1, forward strand.
TTGGGTCGGGCTCTTGCAAATCTGGTGGATAACGGGATCAAGTATGGTTCTGCGGGAGGACAGGTGGCGATCGCGGCACGCGAGGAGGAGGCGCGGGTGATCATCACCGTGAAGGACGGGGGCATGGGAATCGACGCCCAGAACTTGCCGCATCTCTGGGATCGACTCTTCCGGGCGGAACCCAGCCGGACGACTCCCGGAATGGGGCTGGGCCTGAGTTTCGTGAAGGCGATCGTTGAGGCACACGGCGGAAGCGTCTCCGTCACCACCGTCCGAAATGAAGGCTCCACCTTTCGGATCGAGCTGCCGCGCGAGGCCCTCCATCCCGCTCCGAACAACGCGGTGTCCGTCGAGTAGCGTTATTAATCCAGCGCCAACTCCACCTGCCCCTCGAACGCCTTCCGCTGCGGGTCGTCCGTGTCCTTCATCCAGTGCCAGAGCGCCTTGGTCATCGCGCTGCTCCGCGAAGTCGCGCTCCCGCCCTTCTCATCCAGCAGGTTTTTCAAGCACGACGGATCCTTCTGTAGATCGTAAAGCTCCTCCGTGGTTCGGTGCACGAACATCTCCACCCGCGCCGCCACCGCCGGATCGGTCTTCGCGGCCTGATTCATCGCCTTCATCGTCCGCCCCGACTGCGACTCGTTCTTGAACTCCGTCTTCCCATCAGCCCAACCGTTCCAGATATAAAGATACCGCTCATCCTGCACCGCCCGCATCGGGTAGGCCTTCCCGCCGGAAATGGTGTTGATCATCGTGAACACCTTGTTCCGCCCCTCCACCTTTCCGCCCTTCAGCAACGGCACGATCGACTCCCCATCCGCCCCCGCCAAATTCGGCAACCCCGCCGCCGCCAAAAAGGTCGGCGCCACATCGATCCCGCTCACGAAGTCCTCCTTGTTCTCGCTCCCCGCCTCCACCACTCCCGGCCAGCGCACGATCATCGGCGTCCGCGTCGAATCGTAATAGCAGTTCGTCTTCGCAAACGGCAACGGCATGCCGTGATCACTCACAAACACCACCAGCGTGTTGCCCTTCATCCCCGCCGCCTCCAATTCCTCCAGCACCGCCCCCACCACATCGTCGGCCCGGTGCACCGAGGTGAAATACTCCGCCAACTCCTGCCGCACCTCCGGCAGGTCCGGCAGGAATCCCGGCACCGGCACCTCCCCCGGCGTGTAGGTCTTGCGCACCGCCGGCCGCGGCCGCCACTTCTCCTGATCCGATCCCGCAAACGGCCGATGCGGATCATGCGCATTGGCCATCAGGAAAAATGACCGCTCCTCCGCCTTCGCCCGCGCCAGAAACTCCCGCACCGCCTCCCGATACTTCTCCACCTCCCGCCCCTGCCCCAGCTCCTTCATCCCGCGGATCACCTCAAAGGCCGCATGCCGCGTCGGCACCACATGCCTCTCCTTTCCCAGCAACCCCGTCAAATACCCCGCCCCCTTCAACGCCTCCGGCAAACTCGGCACCTCCTTCGCAATCGGATCAAAGCCCAGCGCCCCGTTCCGATGCGGATAGCGCCCCGTCATCCACACCGCCCGCGTCGGCTGACAAATCGCCACCGTCACATGAGCCCGCGCAAATTTCATCCCCTCCGCCGCCAGTCGGTCCATGTGCGGCGTGATCCCCTCCACCGGACACCCAAAGGCCCCCACCGAATCCCAATTCATGTCATCCACCGTGATGAACAACAAATTCGGCCGCGTCTCCTCGGCATGCGCCGCCAAGGAAATCAACCAACCCAACAACACCAGCATCTTCCCCTTCATGCCTCCCACTCTGCGCCGCCTTCCCCCCAAGCTCAATCCAATCGGTGAAATCAGCGAAATCAGCGGTCAACCCTCCT
>JAQCFL010000350.1 GCA_027619375.1 Verrucomicrobiota bacterium
TTTCCTCTCCACGAAAACCCGTTGCAACAGCTTCCTCCTTCGCACATCGTCACCCCCGATGAGTGAAGTGAATGCCGTAGAAGTCCGCGACCTCGTCAAAGACTTCTCCACCTCCTTCCGCCGCAAGCCCCTGCGGGCCGTCGACCACGTCTCCTTCACCATCGCCCCCGGCGAGGTTTACGGCCTCATCGGCCCCAACGGCTCCGGCAAATCCACCACCATGAAGGCCCTCCTCGGCCTCGTCTCCCCCACCTCCGGCACCTGCTCCATCTTCGGCCACGACTCCTCCAAGGTCGACTCCCGCCAACAGGTCGGCTTCCTCCCCGAGAACCCCTACTTCTACAAACACCTCAGTGGAGAGGAAACCATCCGCTTCTACGGAAAACTCTGCGGCATGCGCGGCAAGGCCCTCACCGCCCGCACCAACGAACTCCTCGACCTCGTCGACCTCACCGACGCCCGCCACCGACGCCTCGGCGGCTACTCCAAGGGCATGCTCCAACGCATCGGCCTCGCCCAGGCCATCGTCCAGGATCCCCAACTCGTCATCCTCGACGAACCCACCGCCGGCGTCGACCCCATCGGCTCCCGCCAGATCCGCGACCTCATCCTCGCCCTGAAGGAACGCGGCATCACCGTCTTCCTCTGCTCCCACCTCCTCGAACAGGTCCAGGAGGTCTGCGACCACGTCGGCATCATCCACAAGGGCCGCCTCATCAAGTCCGGCCGCCTCGACGACCTCATCTCCATCGAGGACCAGACCGAGATCGTCCTCCAGAACGCCGACCCCGCCCTCCTCGAGGAAATCAAACAACTGGTTGCCAAACACGGCGACACCACTCTCCTCCGCACCGGCAAACCCCGCACCACCCTCGAGGGCCTCTTCCTCCGCGAAACCCGTGACGCCGATTCCTCCCGCGATGAGTAAGCCCTCCAAAACCGCCCTCCTCTCCCCCGCCCGGACCCTCATCATCGCCGGGAGCACCTTCACGCAGCTCATGCGCATGAAGATCTTCTACTTCCTCCTCATCTTCGTGCTCGGCGCTCTCGTCTTCAACTTCTTCGACCTCCCCCATACCGCCGGCCCCGAGAGCACCGGCTCCGACAAACTCTTCAGCCTGAAGGACCCCCTCGTCGGCGCGATGCACTACTTCGCCATCATCATCGCCGTCGTCGCCACCGCCCTCGTCATCCCCAAGGACCAGGAGGACCGCACCCTCTACACCATCCTCGCCAAACCCGTCCCCCGCCTCGACTACCTCCTCGGCAAACTCCTCGGCATCCTCGCCCTCATCCTCGCCGGCCTCCTCGCCATGGATCTCCTCCTCAACCTCGTCCTCCACAACCACACCCAGGAACTCCTCGCCCAACGCATTGCCGATGCCACAAAGATGGGCTGGCCACAGGAAGCCATCGACTCCGAGCGCGCCGACATCCTCCAACAGGGCCCCAGCTGGGCCCTGCAGGGCGCCATCCTCACCATCTTCCTCAAGGCCGGCATCATCGCCGCCGCCGCCCTCCTCATCTCCACCTTCTCCTCCAGCACCATCTTCACCATCATCTGCACCACCCTCGTCTACTTCATCGGCCAGTTCTTGGCCGACGGCCGCGACTACTACGAAGCCGCCATGCAGGCCAAGGACGGCTCCGAACTCACCTCCTACGCCGCCCGCCTCCTCTCCGTCATCTTCCCCGACTTCCGGCCCTTCGAAATCGTCAACGCCGCCGTGGCCGGCAAACCCTTCCCCCTCGACGTCCTCTTCAAACTCCTCGGCCTCACCTCCCTCTACATGGGCATCTACACGGTCCTCTCCTGGTTCGTCTTCTCCGATAAGGAAATATGAAAACCACCCGGAAACTCCTCCTCGTCTTCCTCGCCCTCATCGCTGCGGGCTTCGCCAAACTTCCCTTCGAGAAGGCCCTCACCAGCGACCTCCGCGCACGCCGTCTCCTCCCCCCGCCCATCGACCTCTCCACCCGCAAGGCCCTCGGCCAATCCTCCTACGCCATCGCCCTCGGCGGCTTCCGCTCCCTCATCGCCTCCATGCGCAACCTCAAGGCCCACACTTATTTCGAACACCAGGAATGGACCAAGCTCGAAGGCGAATACAACACCATCACCACCCTCCAACCACACACCCGTTACTACTGGGACGTCGCCTCCTGGCACCTCGCCTACAACGCCTACGCCGACTACGGCGACAAACCCAACATCCCCGACGCCCGACGCCGCTACCTCCAAAAGCAATTCCTCGCCCGAGGCCTCCGCTTCCTCGAGGACGGCATCAACAACAACCCCGACGACTGGCGCCTCCGCCACAGCTACGTCCGCATCCTCACCGATCCCTTCAAACCAAACGACCTCCCCAAAGCCGTCGCCACCATCGAGGAAGCCATGAATCGCGGCGAGGCCCCCGAGATCCTCGAACGAGAACGCCTCTACGCCCTCAGCCGCATCCCCGGCCGCGAAGAGGACGCCTGGCAGACCGTCCAGGAACTCTGGAAGGACGACACCAACCGCAGCCTCCCCACCCTCCGCCTCATCTACTTCTCCCTCCAGTGGAAATTCTCCACCCCCGACCAACGCACCCCCCTCGAGATCATCTTCGGCCCCCGCAACGGCACCAACGACCCCGCCTTGCGCCGCGCCTCCCGCCAAAACGCCCTCAAATACCTCTCCTACTTCTGGCGCCGCAAACGCGAGGGATTCCCCATGGACGGCGTCCGCGAATCGATCGAACTCCTCCTCCAGGAATTCAACATCCCCGCCCAATACAGCCCCCTCAACCCCGGCGGCTGGCGGGGATACCCCGCTGAACTCTTCGAGAACCCCAAAGCCCGCTGATCGCCTTTGCCCCCTCAAAACCCCTCTCCCGGCGCATTCCCACTCCCTCAGCCCCGAATCCCGGCCCATCCCCCCAACCTTTCACTCGACAGTAGCGGAAGCCGTTCCTATTCCTTGCCTCTCACGTTTCCTATCGACCGCCCCATGCGCATCGCACTCTTCGGTGATATCCACGCCAACCTCGAGGCCCTCCAAACGGTCCTCGCTGACGCTTCCGAGCAGGAATGCACCGACTACGTCTGCATGGGCGACGTCGTCGGCTACAACGCGAATCCCTCCGAGTGCCTTGAGATCGTCCGCGCCATGAACATCCCCATCGTCAAGGGCAACCACGACGAGGACGCCAGCGGCACCCACTCCCTCGAAACCATGAACCCCATCGCCGCCGAGGCCCTCGAATGGACCCGGCGCAACCTCACCGAGGATCAGCGCGAGTGGCTCCGCAAACTCCGCATGGTCCGCCAGGTCCAGGACTTCACCGTGGTCCACTCCACCCTCGACCAACCCCAGTCCTGGAACTACGTCACCAACAAGTTCGACGCCATGTCGAACTTCAACTACCAGTTCACCAACCTCTGCTTCCACGGCCACACCCACGTCCCCCGCGTCTTCGTCCGCGGCGCACGCGTCAAGGAAGTCCCCGCCGAGTCCATCGTCATCGAGGAGAGCATGAAGTACTTCATCAACGTCGGCTCCGTCGGCCAACCCCGCGACGGCGACTGGCGCGCCTGCTACGCCATCTACGACATCCCCACCAAGACCGTCTCCTTCCGCCGCCTCGACTACGACATCGCCACCACCCAGCAAAAGATCCTCGACGCCAACCTCCCCGCCGCCCTCGCCACCCGCCTCGCCGAAGGCCGCTAGCCAATCGTGGCGGCGGTTTCCAACCGCCCAGCCGAACTCTGCCACAACGCGGCCTCCTCGCATAGCGGCGCCTCTGCGACGCGCCTCCGATTCCACACCCTCTCCCCTCCAAGGCCCCTCGCACATCCACCCCCCCC
>JAQCFL010000351.1 GCA_027619375.1 Verrucomicrobiota bacterium
GTGGTGTTCCTGGCGATCGTGGTGTTGGTGGTGGGGTGCAAGGTGGCGGGGGCGATTGGGAAGAGGTAGAGGGGGGGTACTGTCGCTGCGCGACAGGGGGACGAAGTGGGTGTCGTTGGTCCTTTATTGGGGGGAGCGGAGGGGCCTGGCGAAAGCGGGGTCGCCGGTGAAAGACTCCCTGGGCCCCCGCAGGCGAAATGGGCTTAGGGTTGGGTAAGGGAGGAGCCTGTGGTGCGGAGGTGGAACCGCCGACGCCTCGCAGAGGCGCCGCTACACGGTATGGTCGGCTTGGCGGTTGGGAAACCGCCGCCACTTTTTGGTGAGGGCAGGCTTGCGACCGGGACGGTCACGCCACGGACGGAGGGGTTGCGGTTTGGGGCGGGGTGGCTAGAGTGGCGGGGATGTTGGCGAAGCGGATTATACCTTGTCTGGATGTGACGGATGGGCGGGTGGTGAAGGGGGTGAACTTTGTGGATTTGCGGGACGCAGGGGATCCGGTGGATTGTGCGGTGGCTTACAACGAACAGGAGGCGGATGAGATTGTGTTTCTGGACATCACGGCGTCGTCGGATGAGCGGAAGACGATGGTGGAGGTGGTGCGGAGGACGGCGGAGCGGTGTTTCGTGCCGCTGACGGTGGGCGGGGGGATTCGCACGGTGGAGGACATGCGGCAGATGCTGTTGGCGGGGGCGGACAAGGTGGGGGTGAACACGGCGGCGATTCACAGGCCGGAGGTGGTGAACGAGGGGGCGGAGACGTTTGGGAGCCAGTGTGTGGTGGTGGCGATCGATGCGAAGAGGCAGGGGCCCGGGAAGTGGGGGGTCTATACGCACGGGGGGAGGAATCCGGTGGAGGGGCTGGATGCGATCGAGTGGGCGAAGGAAGTTTACAACCGCGGGGCGGGGGAGATTTTGCTGACGAGCATGGATGCGGACGGGACGAAGGATGGCTATGACATCGCATTGACGCGGGCGGTGAGTGAGGCGGTGGGGATTCCGGTCATCGCGAGCGGGGGAGCGGGGACGCTGGATCACCTGGTGGAGGTGCTGCGGGATGGCCTGGCCGACGCGGTCTTGGCGGCGAGTATTTTCCACTTTGGGGAGTTCACGGTGCCGGAAACGAAGGCCTATTTGGAGGCGCACGGCATTCCGGTGCGGCCGACGGTGCAGGTCTGAATGTGTCAGATTGACGCTGGGGAGGGGATGTGGTGGGATGGCGGAGCGGCGGCTCCCGAGGGGGCCGGGAGCATGAACCAATTGATCGAGCAGTGAGTGACGAGCCACAGAATTTTCCGAAGCGCCATAGCGGCGAGGTGGAGGTGCGTCATCTGGGGGGGACTGGAGGCGCGGAGAAGCCGAAGGCGGGAGAGATGCAGGTGGAGCGGATCAAGGGGGCGCGGCGCTGGAATGAGAGCGATGAGAACGGGAGCGGGGGGCATCGTCATCATCGGAGAGCCCCGGAGGTGGAGTCCTCGGCGACGGGCAAGTATTTGTTGGCGGCCGGGGGAGTCGCGGTGCTCGTGATGCTGGCGGTGGTGTGGGTGGTGGTGATCAAGCCGAAGTTGAATCGGCCGGTGGAGGTGTTGGTGGCGGCGCGGACTCCGGAGATGAAGGTGACGGTTTCGCGTTTCATCAGGGACTCGTCGGCGGAGGCGATTGCGCTGTCGGTGGAGACGGCGGTGCGCGGGTTCATGGAAGCGACGACGGACGAGGAGCGTTGTCGATGGGTGGGAGGCGGGGAGTCGCTGCGAGAGGAGATGGCGGAATTTTATGCGCGGGAGGGGGTCGAAGCGCCGCGAGGGTTTGGCGGCATCGAGAGTTCCAAGCCGTTGCCGTTTGCGGGGATCCCGGTGGAAGTGGTGGTGGCGAAGGAACGGGAGGGCGATGGGATGGAGGCCTTCAACCTTTTTCCGGGCAGCGACCGCATGTTGATCGATTGGGAATCCTCGGTGGGCTACGGCGAGATGGGTTGGGAGGATTTTCTGAAGACGCATCCCACCGAGGCGGTGCAGATGCGGGTCTTTCTGCGGTGGGAGAACTATTACAATTACGAATTTGCGGATGACCGGAAGTATCAGTGTCTTGGGGTTCGGGTGCGGGACGGGAACGAGGAATTGTATGGGTATGTGGAGCGGGGATCGGAGACGGAGCTGCGGCTACGGGAAGTGGTGGCGGCGGATGCGATCACGCCAATGAACCTCCGTTTGAAGTTTTTGCCGTGGTCGGGCGACAAGAGGATCGTCTGGATCGAGGAAGTGCTGCACGCCTACTGGGTGGATGGCAAGCAGGTCGAAGCGCGGATGGAGGGGGAGTAGGGGCGAGTCCTTAGGGCGCGTTAGGAAATAACTCCTCCAATCTGCTGGTCCTTTTGTCCATCACCTGCGTTGGTTTCCAGGTCGAATAGCCTGCTATACTCGCTGAAATCCGCCTTGGTGCTGACCAAAAATCCTGCGCATCTCCGGAAGACTTATTTCTTAACGAGCCCTTAATGGCTGTGATGGGCGCGGAGGGCGGATTCGGGGCCGGCCTCGTAGCCGGCATTGATTTCGGAGAGGGAGATGCGGCCGTCGCGGTTGGTATCGTAGTAGGCCATGATCTTGGGCACCTCTGCCGGGGTGATGCCTTCCACTTTTTCGAAGGTGAGGCCCTCGGAGATTTCGTTGGGGGTGAGGTAGCCGTCGCCGTCGTGGTCGAAGCGGTCGTATTTCTCCTGGAAGCCGATGAGTTTGTGCTGCATGGCGAGGCGCTCGGCATCGGTGTGGGAGGTGTGGTCCGGGGTAGCGCCGGTGGAAGGGCCGGTGGAAGGGCCGGAGGGGGTGGCGCAGGAGGCGAGGAGGAGGGGGAAGAGGAGGAGGGATTTCATGTGGAGGATTTCTGGAGGTAGAGTCGGTTGACGCGGGGGGTGATGGAAGTAAAGATTTCCCAGGGGATGGTATTGGCCTTGGCGGCGACTTCGGAGACGGGGATGTGGGAGCCGAAGAGTTCGACTTCGTCGCCGATGAGGCAGTGGGGGAGGGCGGAGACATCGACCATGATCTGGTCCATGGTGACGCGGCCGAGGAGGGGGCAGCGGGTCTGGCGGATGAGGACTTCAGGGTTGTTTCCGGAAATGGAGCGGGGGTAGCCGTCGCCGTAGCCGATGCCGATGGTGGCGACGCGGGAGGGGCGATCGAGGACGGCGGTGCGGCCGTAGGAGATGCCGTGGCCGACGGGGAGGTCGCGGATGAGGGCGACGCGGGACTTGAGGGTCATGACCGGCTGGAGTTTGGCCTGGAACCCGGGGAGGGGGGAGCAGCCGTAGAGCATGAGGCCGGGGCGGACGAGGTTGGTGGTGCGGGATTGGTAGGCGAGGAGGCCGGCGGAGTTGCTCAGATGAATGTGGAGAGGGGTTATTGGGGATTGGTTATTGGTTATTGGAGAGAGGGATTCGATGAGGGAGTCGAATTGGTTGAACTGTTGGCGGGTGAACTCGGGGTCTTCGTCGGCGGCGGGGAGGTGGGAGCCGAGGCCGGTGAGGCGGAGGTGGGGGAGGGAGTGGATGTGGGCGATTGCGGCGGCGGCTTGATCGGGGAGGACGCCGCCGCGGCCCATGCCGGTGTCGATGGTGAGGTGGACATCGAGGGGTTGGACGGAGGGGGCGGCGAGGGAGTCGAAGTGGGTGGCTTCGTGGAGGGAGGAGAGGCAGGGGGTCCAGCGGTGGGCGACGACTTCGGCGCGTTCTTCATCGAAGCAGGGGCCGAGGAGGTAGATGGGGGTTTGGATGCCGGCGGCGGCGAGGCGGCGGGCTTCGCCGACATTGGCGACGCCGAAGAAGGCGAGGTGCTCGTGATCGAG
>JAQCFL010000352.1 GCA_027619375.1 Verrucomicrobiota bacterium
GTGGAGGTTGGAGGCGTGTTTGCCGATGTCGTTGATGGTGACGCCGCCGGAGGGGACGTGGTCGAGGAGGGATTGGGTGAAGGCTTTGTCGCGGGAGAAGCAGTAGAGGGCGAGGGGGGCGGGGAGGGATTGGAGTTTGGCGAGGAGGGCGGGGGTGTCGCGGTAGGTGAGGATGGGGAGGATGGGGCCGAAGATCTCCTCGCGCATGGCGGGGGAGTCCCAGGTGGCGTGGGGGAGGAGACGGGGGGCGAAGTGGAGGTTGGCGGGGTCGTCGTGGCCTTTGGTGATGGATACTCCCTCCAGCAGGCCTTGGAGGCGTTGGTAGTGGCGTTCGTTGACGATGCGGGCCAGTTCCTCTTCCCAGGGGTGGTGTTGGAGGGTCTTGTGGAGTTCCTCGACGAGGGCGTCCTTGATGACCTCGTGGGCGAGGACGAAGTCGGGGGCGAAGCAAGTTTGTCCGGCGTTGAAGAGTTTGCCGATGAGGATGCGGCGGGCGGTGATGGGGAGGTCGGCGTCGAGGTGGACAATGGAGGGGCACTTGCCGCCGAGTTCGAGGATGTGTGGGGTGAGGTGGGTGGCGGCGTGGCGGGCGACGAGGCGGCCGATGGCGGTGCTGCCGGTGAAGAAGATGAAGTCGAAGCGTTGTTGGAGAAGGCTCTCGGCAACGTCGGGGCCGCCGCTGAGGGTGGTGACGTGTTCGGGGGGGAAGCAGTGGGCGATGAGGCGGGCGAGGAAGCGGTCGCAGGCGGGGGTGAGTTCGGAGGGTTTGAGGATGACGGTGTTGCCGGCGGCGACGGAGGCGATGAGGGGGCTGAGGGCGAGCTGGATGGGGTAGTTCCAGGGGGCGATGATGAGGGTGACGCCGCGGGGTTCGCGGAGGATGCGGTTGCGGCAGGGCCAGAAGTAGGGCGGGGAGGAGGCGCGGCGGGGTTTGAGCCAGCGGCGGAGGGAGCGTTGAAAGAGGCGGAGTTCCTGGAGAAGGAAGTGGTATTCGGCGAAGAAGGCCTCGAATTCCGGTTTGCCGAGATCGGCGGCAAGGGCGGCGAGGAGTTCGTCCTGACGGTCGCTGAGGGCCCGTTCGAGGCGCTGGAGGGCGGCGAGGCGGGTGGGGAGGTCCCGGGTGCCGCCGCTGGCAAAGAAGGTGCGCTGGGCTTGGAGGGCGGCGAGGGGCATTGGGGTGTCGGACATGCTGGTGGGGGAGTCTGTTGGCAAGTTATGGAGAGTCTGGGCGTTGACAAGGCGGGAAGTTGGGGAAGGATGGCGGCATGAAAAATCCCCGGGTGGTGGTCATCGGAGCCGGATTGGGTGGTCTGTCGGCGGCCATCTCGCTCCGGGCGGCGGGCTATGAGGTGGAGGTGTTCGAGAAGAACGAGCGGATCGGCGGGAAGCTGAACGTGATGGAGAAGGATGGATTCACGTTTGATCTGGGGCCATCCATCTTCACCCTGCCGCAGTATTTCGAGGATCTGTTTGCGCGGGCCGGGAAGAGGATGGCGGACTATGTGGAGTTGGATGCGGTGACGCCACACTGGCGCAATTTTTTCGAGGACGGGTTGGTGTTGGATCTCTATGAGGAACCGGACCTGATGCGGCGGGAGTTGGAGAAGTTGGCGGGGGAGGCGGGGAAGCATTGGAAGGAGTTCGAGAGCTTCATGGGCTATGCGCGGCAGCAGTATGGGATCATCGAGGAGGGGTATCTGAAGCAGGGGTTGGACAATTTGTGGGAGTTTCTGCGCTACTACGGTCTGCGGAAGATCGGCAAGCAGATCGACTATGGGCGGAGCATGGCGGAGGCGATCGAGGCGCACTTCAGCGATCCGCACATGCGGAGTATCTTCGAGTATTTCATCAAGTACGTGGGTTCCTCGGCGCTGGCGGCGCCGGGCTACATGAATTTGATGCCGGTGATCCAGTTCGACTACGGGCTCTGGTATGTGCGGGGGGGGATGTATGCGCTGGCGGAGGGGTTGGGGAAGTTGATGGAGGAGATGGGGATCCCGGTGCATTTGAACGCGGGGGTGGTGGCGATCAACAGGGGGGGTCGGCAGGTGACGGGGTTGACGCTGCGGGACGGGACGGTGGTGAAGAGTGATCTGGTGGTGAGCAACATGGAGGTGATCCCGACCTACAAGAGGCTGTTGTCGGAGTCGCCGCGGTTCTTGAAGAAGCTGGAGAAGTTTGCGCCGGCCTGTTCGGGGCTGGTGATTCATCTGGGGACGAAGAAGGCGTATCCGGAGTTGGCGCATCACAACTTCTTCTACAGCGGGAACCAGCACAAGCACTTCAAGACCGTCTTTGAAGAGGGGCGCTTGCCGGAGGATCCGACGCTGTATGTGGTGGCTCCGACGCGGACGGATCCGAGCAAGGCGCCGGAGGGGTGCGACAACATCAAGATCCTGCCGCACATCCCGCCGCTGGCGGAGGGATCGGGGATCACGCATGAGGACTACCTGGCGCTGCGGGACCGGATTCTGGACAAGATGGAGCGGATGGGCTTGAAGAATCTGCGGGAGAACATCGTGGTGCAGGACGTGCTGACGCCGGTGGACATCGAGCGGATGTATGGGTCGAACGGGGGGTCGATCTACGGGGTGGTGAGCGACTGGAAGCTGAATCACGGTTTCAAGGCGCCGAAATGCAGCAAGAAATACGGGAATCTCTACTTCTGCGGGGGCAGTGTGAATCCGGGGGGTGGGATGCCGATGGCGATTCTTTCGGGACAGAAGGTTGCGGATCGGATCATTGCGCGGCAGCCTCCGGGCTAGATGAGGCCATGCTGTTTGTGATACCCCTATTGGCGCTGCTTTGTGCGGCGAGTTTTCGGTTGATCCTGGGAAGGCCGCGGTTTGTGCCGGAGGAGGGGGGAAAGGCGGAGGCGGGGCGGATTTCGATCATCATTCCGGCGCGGAACGAGGAGGCGAAGCTGGGAGGGCTATTGTCGTCCATTGAGGGGCAGAAGGTGTTGCCGGGGGAGGTGATCGTGGTGGATGATGGATCGGAGGACCGCACCGCGGCGTTGGCGCGGAGGAACGGGGCGAAGGTATTGGAGTCGGCGCCGTTGCCGGAGGGGTGGAAGGGGAAGCCGTGGGCGTGTCAGCAGGGGGCGGCGGTGGCGGGCGGGGATTGGTTGTTGTTTCTGGATGCGGACACGCGCTTGGAGGTGGGTGGGATGGAGCGTTTGGCGGCGCTGACGAAGAAGGCGGGGCGGGTGTATGCGGTGTGTCCGTATCATCATGTGCGGGGGGCGGTGGAGGAGTTGTCGGCGTTCTTCAATGTGCTGATGGTGACGGGGGTGAACGCGTTTGGCTGGCGCTCGGGGCAGGGGGAGGCCTTGTTCGGGCAGTGTTTGTTGATTTCGCGGGAGCATTATCGGGCGGTGGGTGGGCATGGGGTGGTGCGGGGAGAGGTGTTGGAGAATTTTCATTTGGCGGCGCACTTGGAGGAGTTGGGGGTCGAGCGGCGGTGTTTCCTGGGGCGCGGGGTGGTGCGGATGCGGATGTTCGGTGGTGGGCTGGGTGAGCTTTGGCGCAGTTGGAAAAAGGGCTTTGCACGGGGGGCGCAGAGTGTGGCGCGGCGGGCGCTGGTGTGCAGTGCGGTGTGGATCACGGGGGCGATGTTTGCGTTGGCGGGGGTGGTGGTGGCGTGTCTGCCGATGGTGACGGCGGAGTATCGGGTGGCGGCGGGGTTGGCGTATGGGGTTTACGTGGTGCAATGTTGGTGGGCGTTTCGGTTGGTGGGGACGTTTTCGTTGATCAATGCGGTGTTGTTTCCGGTGAGCCTGCTGTTTTACCAGGTGTTGTTTTTCGCTTCGGTGATCGGGGGGAAGCGGGG
>JAQCFL010000353.1 GCA_027619375.1 Verrucomicrobiota bacterium
AGCGCGGGTGTTGCCTTGTCACCCATCTTCTGCAGTGCCGTCCAGCCGAGGTAGCGGGTCGCGCCATTCGGGCTGACCAGTGCCATGGCGGCACCATCGGGCGTGCTGAGATCGACTTTCGGAACCGAGTACTTCGATCCCGGGACGGCGACGCGGAAAATCCTGCCGCGTTCCAGATCTCGCATCGCGTGGCCGCCGACACCGGGATCATACCAGTCCGCCACCAACAGCGATCCGTCCGGCGCGACGCAAACATCAGAGGGTCGAAACCAGTTGTCGCGTGCACCTTTGAGGATGTCGACGACTTCGGCGGTGTAGCCGGCCCCGGCGGTTTTCACCGGGTAGGCGCGGGTGACGTTGGGACCAGCATCGCAGTGAATGACCTGGTTGCGGAAGATTTCGGGGAGCAGACTGCCCTCGTAGGTGACGATGCCGGTGGGTGATCCCTGACCGGTCTGCAGCAGGTTCGGGACGACGCCGGGGTCGTTGAGGTGCCAGTGGCGCAGCGGGATCTCCTTCTCCATGTTGGTGCGCTTGTCGCCCCATCCCTTGCCGGTGAACTCGTCGCGGTAGCCGTAGTTGCCGAACTCCATGACGAAGTTGATGCGCACGCCCTTGTTGCCGTCGTCGTCGTTGTCACTCTGCCAGACAGTCCCGAACGCATCCACGCAGACCTCCCAGTTGTTGCGGAAATTCCAGCCCAGCGTCTCGACGTTTGACCCGTCGAGGTCACAGCGGAAGGCCATGCCCTGCTGGTAGGGCCTGAGCCCCGCCTTCACCTCGTTGCCCGCTTTGTCGGTGATGATCTTCCCAGAGGCGTCGGCCAGCTGGCGCGAGGCATTGCCGAAGTTGAAGTAGAGCTTGCCGTCCGGACCGAACGAGAATGCGTGGATGCCGTGATCGTGCTGGGCGCCACCGATCTTGGTGAAAAGCGCCTCCTTCTTGTCCGACTTGAGATCGCCGTTCTCGTCCGTCATGACCCACACATTGTCGCCTGCGGAAACGATCACCTGGTTGCCGAGCACGCAGATCCCATGCGCCGAATCGATATCCCTGCCCTGGTAGAAAACCGTCGATTTGTCCGCCGTGCCGTCACCGTTGGAATCTTCCAGGACCAGGATGCGATCTCCCTCGGGACGTTTGCCATTGTGACCCCGATAGTTGATGACCTCGCAGACCCAGACGCGACCGAGGTGGTCGATGTCGATGCTCGACGGGCTCAGCATCAACGGCTCCGATGCGAACAGCGAGGCCTCCAGCCCCTCGCCGACATCGAGCGAGGCGACGGCCTCAGCCGGGGGCACGGCCGCGAACCCCGTCGCGGTGAGGAGGACTCCGGCAGCGAGGCCAGCAGCGAATTTGAAAAGCGAGGGGGGAAGGTGATGCTGTTTCATAGTGATGTTTGATCGATTGGTTGGTTGTGTTTGCTCGGTCAAGCAGAGCTACTGTTCAAGCGGATAGCCAGCAAAAAATCACCCTTCGCAGCAAGCTAGGATTGGGCACCCCACGACTCCGATTGGTGCCCGCTCTTCCCGGCACGAATTTCGCTTGACCATCGGCCGCCCCCTCGTGACGCTTCACCTGTCCGACAGCTGCCCCCAACCAACCAACCAGCCGAAGAGAGATCCCTTACCACCATGAAGACATTGCACCTATTGTTCCTGGCATTCATCGCGAGCGCCCTATCAACCCCCTTTTCCCCGCCCTCCGGTCCGGCCCAGCGGCTGGCTCAGGGGCCTCCCGCAGAAAGCAAACTCCTAGCAGCAACCGCTTTTTTCGTGGTTCGGGGCACCTTCTTGGAGATCTTTGGGGCAGGCTTCTTTCTGGGAGCCTTCTTCGCCTTCTTCGCCATGCGTGATCCTCCGATACGTATGCTCCCGCGTCAAACTGGCATTGAGCCACATAACGGCGTCTTATGAGTCATAAAAAGGGTGCTGGGTTCGCTCTTTGGGACGCAGGCGTTCATCACGCTTCTCGACATCTGGCGCGGCTCCGGCCCCGGGTTCAGGATCCCGGCTGCGCCTTTTTCAGCGAGCTCAGGTACTCGACGAGGTCGACGAGTTCATCTGGCGTCATCACGCGGTGCAGGCCGGGGAACATGAGTGATTCGGCGAGTTTCTTTTTTGAGGTCACGGCAGATTTCAAGACCTTGCGTTGCGCGCCACCGATCATGGTGAGCGTCAGGGCTTCCTCTGTTTCCGCGACGATGCCGAGGAGCGGGGTGCCGTCGTCCAAGGTGAGTTCCCAGCCTTCGAAGCCCATACTGATCGCGGCGCTGGGCTCCATGATGGCCTGGTAGAGTGCCTGCTTGTTGAGCTTGTCACCAATTTCCGAAAGCCCCGGGCCGAAGTTGATCCCGACTCCGCCAACCTGGTGGCAGACGCTACAGGTTTTGGTGGCGAAGAGTACTTTGCCATGCTCCGCGTCTCCGCTGCGCTTGACCAACTCGGACACAGCTGGGTAGGCACCCTGGCTGGCTGCGAAAAGTGACTGCGCTTCTTCGCGCACTTTCGGATCGCGGGAAAGCATGAGGAGATCGGACGCCGTCTGCTTGAGATCGTCGGCGAGCTGGCCAGCTTTCACCTTGGCCAAGAGTTTGGCCTGTTTGTCAGGGTCCGTTCCGTAGATGGCGCTCAGCGCTGCGGAGCGGACGGCGGCAGGTCGGGACCCGTCGCCGACCACCTTCTCCAACTCGGCAGCGAGGGCGGGATCGCCAGCGTGCGAAATCGCTTTCGCAGCGCGCGCAGCCGTGGTGGCGTCTTCCCCGCCGAGCGCTTTCACGAGGAGTTCGCCAGCACCGAGTTCGACTAGCAATACGGCGGCATCGGCACCGATCGGCGCGTCCGCCTTTTCGAGGGCGAGCCGCAACACGCCCGGAGTTTCCGTTTTCAGTGCGAAGCGCCGGATGAGGTCGAGGTAGCGCTCGCCGGCCCAGTTGGTCTCCAGGTAACGTCCGACCGCCGCCTGCGCCTTGGCGGAGCCGCCCAGGTCGAAGTCGTCGAGGCGCAGGATGGTCTCGACGATGAGCGCATCCTTGGCCTCGTCCGCGAGGGCCGCAGACGGGATCGACAGCAAAAGAGCTCTGGCCGCGCTGGCGACCGCGCAGAAGAGATGGGCACGCATGGCAGGACTCGACGGCGGGGCTAGAGGTCGAGCAGGCTTTCCAGCGCCTTCTTTTTCTCGTCGCCGTCGTGGAAGTCGAAGGCCCGCATGTAGCGCGGCGAATCGTGGTCCTTGATCGACGCGTCCTTGATGATTTTGGCGAGGTATTCCGGCGCTTGCTTCGAGCGGCAGCGCCACACGATGTCGCGCCCGGCGTCGGACTTCCAGCCGTCGCCAACTTTCGCCAACCAGGCGGCGAAGCGGGCGTCCGCGTGGAGATCGGATGCGATTCCCAAGGCCTCGAGGTACCAGCGGTCGGCACCGTCGTGCTGCATCGCGAGCTCGGACCACAGCGCGTTCGCCTCCGACGAGCCGTCGAAGCGCAGCGCGATGGCAGCCTCGCGGCGCACCGCCGCGGACTTGTCCTTCACGACCTTGGCGACGGTTTTCGGCAGGTCGAGCCCGAGCTGGCGGGCGAGGCGGATACCGACGATGCGGATGTCCGGGTCAGCGTTAGCGAGCGCCAAATCGACGCTGGCCGCCCCTTTGCCGTCCATTTTTCCAAGGGCCCAGAGGGCGCGGGAACGGTGGCGCGGGTTGTCGCCTTTCCAAAGTTTTTGCAGCGCGGGTGTTGCCTTGTCACCCATCTTCTGCAGTGCCGTCCAGCCGAGGTAGCGGGTCGCGCCATTCGGGCTGACCAGTGCCATGGCGGCACCATCG
>JAQCFL010000029.1 GCA_027619375.1 Verrucomicrobiota bacterium
ATCGGAAGGCTGCCAAATTGAAGCTTTCACTCCTCATCCACCCACTGATTCGGCGGAAGAGGCTTTTGTATTTGCCTGTGGCCTGCGCAAACCAACTCCCAAATTAGTTACCTCCCGCGCTGGGCGAAAGATTTTTTTTTCGTGAGAACCATGCATCATTGTTGCATAGATAGCAGGCTGGCGGCGGCTACCATTTTCTGCCACCGCCGAGGTGGCACCTGTTTGGCAGCAGGTTGTTCTTTGGCCAACAAAGTTTTCATCTTGTTTAGAGCGGCTAGATTTGTGAGCTCATAAATAGCATCCGCCCCTTCAGCCGTCCATTCGACGACTCGGTAACGTTCGTCTCGGATAGCCCGTCCGATCCGACCACCCTTGGGATAAAAATGATAGGCATAGTCACGGATGCGTTTCCCCCATTCTGCAATCCATCCAGAAGCTTCCCAACCTGCGTGTCCATATAGGCCACACTCGCATAGTGGCCATGGATGAGCTGTAGGGTTATATCATCCGGGAACGGTTCAACTACGGGAATCGGGTTGAAGGCCATGATTTCGCCACCCCGTTTCACCGCAAAACCCGGTGCATCCCGGGCGCATCCATAAACTCCGGCATTGGCAGCTTGTCCCGCCCGAAGGGATCCCGAGATTCCTTGGGAGCGGAGAATGGCAGATGCGGGCGCACAAAGCCCACCGCGGGGAAGGACGGCTTCTCTTCATTTGTAACCGCCCTTGGCCACGCCCGAGCCGTAATGGTAGCTCCGATGTGGTTCGTGTCCGCCATACCAAAAACAAGACGGTTTCTTCGACGGTGCAGCCGGCAGGAAATCCGCAAGGTTGCCCGCGTAATCCGTCGTACTGATCTCAGAGGACGTTTTCTTCGCCTTTTTTTTCTGCCAGGCCTGACCCGGTATATTCTTCCGCTCGGGGGGAACCTCCCCGGGACCCCAGCCTTTGCCTGTGTAGCCGACGGTGTATTCCGTATCGGCCAAGGCCTCCATCCAGGTCTTGAGCTCGGGCGGATAGCAGGGACCGTGATCCGCCGCTGCCCCGTTTTGCCACGGATTGCGGCCGGTCAACACGCACGCCCGCGATGGTGAGCATTTGGCGTTAGGTGTGTAGCGGTTCATGAACAAAATGCCCTCGGCTGCTTCGTGGGTGATTTTCACCGAGACATAGGTGGTGCGATTGGCGTTGGGTAACAGTGGCGTGTCAATCCGGGTTGGCGACCCTGGTTTCCTCCGCCCAAGTGTCGTGCAGGGCTTGCAACCTCCCCGCGATGTCCGGTTTTTCCTCCAGGTAGTCCTTCCGCTCCGGTTCGGGGTCGTTGAGGTTGACCAATTGACGCTGGTCTTTGCCAAGTGAGATGAGCTTCCACTCGCCCTCGCGCACCGCCCAGAAGGTCTGCCAGGCCCAATGCAGAACCTTGTTGTGGGTCGGCGCGTCGGCGGACGCGATGATCGGCATGATGCTCCTGCCATCGAGCTCCACCTCTGGCAAAAGCACGCCGCAGAGCTCGGCGATTGTGGGCAACCAGTCCATCGCCGTGATGGCTTGGTCGCGCACCAAGCCCTTGGGCAGCTTGGCCGGCCAACTGATGATCGCCGGCACGCGGACACCACCTTCGTAGAACTCCGCTTTGTGACCGCGCCATTTCCCGGTGTTCCCGCCGCCTCCGTTGGCACCGTAATTCCAACCCTTGGGCAAGCCGCTGATGTGCTTCTCGACCCCGATCTGGTAATCCTCCGCCGAGTGCCCGTTATCGCTCATGAAGACCACGATGGTGTTCTCGCGCAGGCCGAGTTTTTCGAGGCGATCCATGATCCGGCCCATGTGGTCATCGACGGTGGAAACGACCTTAGCGTAGGCCTGTCGCGGCATCGGCATGTCCTTGTAGCGTTCCTCAAACCTGGAATCGGCCTGCTCCGGGTAGTGGGGCAGATTGAACGCCAGATACAGGAAGAAGGGTTCGGCCTTGTGTCTGTCCAGGAAATCCAGCACCCGGCCCGCTATCAGGTCGGGGTAGTATTGATCCTTCATGAAGACCTCCTTGTTGCCCTCGTAGAGATCGTGGAACCCTTCGCGGTGGAGGAAGCAGTGGTTATAGTTGTCGATGAATCCGCCGCGGTTGCCGAAGTATTCGTCGAAACCCTGGCGGGTCGGGCCGTGATCCACATGCGCGCCGAGATGCCACTTGCCGAACATCCCGGTCCTATAGCCCGCCCCCTTGAGAATCTCGGCAAGAGTTATTTCACTGAGCAGCATGTTGCGGCCCTTGCCCTTCGTCTTGGCGTCGCCCTGCGTCCAGTCGCTCACACCGCTCCGTTGCGGATAACGCCCGGTCAGCAGCATCGCGCGCGTCGGGCAGCAGACATAGTGCGCGTAGGCCTGGGTGAATCGCACCCCGGTCTCCGCCAGCTTGTCGATCGTCGGCGTATGGAGATCCTTCGAGCCGTAGCAATTGGCATCGAGGGTTCCCTGGTCGTCGGTGAGGAAGATGACGACGTTTGGCGGGCGATCCGGCGCCGCCCCGGCGGGCGTGATCCATGCAAACGCCAGCAGAAAGGCGGCGAGTGCGGGGAGATGGGTTCGCAGGATCATCATGGAGTCTGGGTTTGGCAGCGGGGATTGGGAACGCTCCCCTATTTCCTGTCCACCTTGCGATAGAGGAAGGCGTCCGAGGTGAGCAACGACGTCAACAAGGCCTTCATGCTGCCACCGCTCTTCTTGTAGACCAGGTGAGCCTCCTGAAGAATCGGGGCATCGTTAATCGTCTCATTGCGCCCCATCCAAAAACGGAACACGTGGCGGACGAACACCTGCTCCACCCGCTCGCTCTCCGCCAGTTTACGGATCATCTCAAGGGCGTCTTCAACCGGGCCGTCCAAAGCCGGATTGCCGCTGAACAGGATCTCGCCGCTGGCATCCACCGGCTTTCCCTTTTCCATGCTGCGAATCATACCGACATGATTGTACATCTCGAATGGCAAACCGAGAGGATCCATTTTCTGGTGGCAACGCCAGCATTCGTCTTCGCGGGTGACCCGCATGCGGTGACGCAGTGTCGATTCCGGTTCGAATGGCAACATGGCGTTTACCGTGATGGGCACGGAGGGCACGTCATCGCCCAGAAGCCGTTGCCGGATCCAGTGCCCGCGCATAATGGCGTGGTTGTCCATCGCGTCTGAGTGGGAGATCAGCCACGAGGGGTGGGTAAGGATGCCGAGCCGCTTGTCCGTGGACACGGTGGTGAGGGCTTTCAGGCCATCCACTGCCGGCCTCCGATTCCACCCTCCGTAGATTGGCTGGCGCACGTGGATAGGCTCGGTGGGATTCGGGAATATTGCGTAGGTCATCCCCAGAAACTCGTATTCGAAATTTCCCATCATTTTTGGCTCTCCGTGTAGAATTGCCTCTGGCAGTTTGAAGCCTTCCGGGGCTTTCATATGACGCTTCGTCACCCCTTCCTCACCGAAATACTCAATATCAGATTTATAAATCGTGCCCGATCTCGCGTCGGTGGAGGTATAAGGCTGGTAAATGACCCGGTTGGTCGTGAGCAGCTCTTTCAGCACGTTCTTGTCCTCCCACAGGATCAATTCAACGAGTCGGTCCGTGTTGGCGATCATGCTGTTGACGACAGCGTAGTATGAATGTGCATGCCCCCCGCTTTTGCCGATCTCGTCCTTGTCCTTGCAGATGCTGGAGGCGCGATCGTAGTCAAAATACTCCCTGAAGAACTGCAGGACGCGTGGCTTCCTGATGCTGTCATCGTTCAGGATGCGTGTGACCTCCCGTTTGACGTCCTCGCGGGTCTTCAGCTTTCCCTCGGCCAGCGCCGTCCACAGATGATCCGAATCCGGGCGGATATAGGAAAAGGCCGCGTTGATGGCGAGGGCGAGTTCGTCACCGCTTAGCGCGACACGCCCGTATGCGTCGGGCGTTCCGCTCTTACAGAGCTCGGGTCGAAAGAGGGCGTCGCGGTCGAGGAAGAGAGCCGTCAACCCGAGGATGGCCCCTTCTTCCTTTCCGAGCTCCCCGATCAATTTTCCGACAATTTCCATGTAAGCGGAAGTCTCCGCCGAAGTCGGTGACCTGAGCGTGAGCGCTTCGAACAGAAATTCGATGGCTTTCCTGATCCCCTCATCGTTGACCTCGGGTCCGTTCAGCAGGTCGTAAACAGGCGTCATCGGGCGTAAAACGCTCTTGGACTCCTCGCCGATTTTCTGATCCCCCGTCAGAGGCAGGTTGGAGCCGTAGGCCATGAAACGCAGGATCTCCTCGGCCACCTTTCCGATCGTCATCATCTCGGAGCTGTTGACCGAGTAAAGGAAGGGGTAGTTGCGGATTCCATGGTCTTTGGAGCCCGCCAAGATAAGCGGGAAACTGAAAACGTAAGGGGGATTTCTCTTCCCTGGGCCATCCGCCCCCGCTTGCACCTGGAGTACACCGTCCAGATCCGGCGGAATGGCATCGCCGTGTGTCCAAACCCCCGGACGCTTCGGATCATATTTCCTCTTGATGGTAACAAGATCGTTCAGGCGCACCAGGTGCTCTTGGGGATGAATGCGCCACAAGCGTGCCGGTGTGGATGCAGGCTCGAGGTTCTCATACTTGGTGCCGAAAAGGAGATCATGGTCTAGGTGGTTGCCCTTGTTGGGGCGCATGTTCTCCCTGAAACCGCCCTTATCCTTCATTGCCTCGGTCATTCGGGTGGTGATCCAGTCCGAGAGTTCCTTCCGCTCCATCAACTCGGGCTGGTTCTTCTTCTTCCTGGGCGGCATTTCCTTCAAGGAGACCTGTTCCCAGACGCGCTTCCACATGTCCGCATCCTTTGCCGTCACGTCACCAAGTTCGTGCAGCGAGACACCGCCCTTCTGCGTCGCATCGTCATGGCAATCCAGGCAGTAGTTCTCAAGGAAGGGCTCAGCCAGCTTGCCGAAGCCGGCATCACCGCCATGCGCCATGTTTCCGACGACAGCGCTTGCGTGACCCTTGCTGGGATTGACTGCCTGAATGTAGGAATAATCGGCTGCACTCAGACTATCCAGCGGGACAGGCCAGACCTTGCCCTGTTTGTCCTGCACATAAGCCTTGTTGTCCTCGAGCCTGACGAGCTTGGCTTCAGCCGTGTCACCCTCCGAGTCCGTCCAGATCCTATATTCGGCGGCCACTTCCAGACTTCCTGCTCCTGGGTTGGGAGGACCTGCCTCGTCTGCACCAGCCTGCGAGAAAAACAGGAAAGCGGATACGACCGCGCAGCCCATTGCCTTGATCACATTCATACGACTAAGCCATCAGCTCCTCGATCGGGCCTGCCTTGCTGTTGATCTTTTGGATCATATTCTTGTCCACGTTGAAATGATCGACCGGCGAGCCGACACCATGAAGGAACGTGGTATAGAGGTCGTTGATCGGCCTGTTATCCAGATGCGTATATCGGCCGGTCTTGAACATTCCGCCGCCATTGCCGAGAAGCACGAAGGGCCAGACGGCTCCGTCGGTGTGCTGCTTGTCCGCATTGTTGCTGGTGTAAACGATCAGCGTGTTGTCCATCATCGTGCCTGGGCCTTCGGGGATCGCCTCGAGGGCCTTCATGATCTTGATCAGCATCTCGCAGTTGTACTGGCGGATCTTGATCCAGTTTTCGACACCGACTTGCTCCGTATGACCAAGGCCGTGGCCCTCTCCCTTGACGCCAATCCCTTTCCATGATCCAAAAAACTCACCCCGTCCAGACCCGACGGTCAGGACGTTGGTCAGGTTCGACTGGAGGGCGGCGATGCCGATATCCAACAGCGCGTCATGCCAATCCGTTTCGAATTTCGGCTTGGTGTAGCGGTCATCGAGTTTCGGCGCGAATTTCCTGAGCTGATCGGAAAAACCGGAAAGTTTTTCGCTCAATTTGTTGATCTCCGAAAATCCCCCCACGAAACTGCGGTAGTCTGCAGTCTGGTCCGCTGACAAACCCCTTCCCTTGAGCCTCGCCATGGCCTCAATATCGCGCATGAGTCCCATGCGGGCCTCATAGCTTTTGAGGATATCGCCACCGGCGACCCTGGCGAAGAGCACCTCATAGAGCTTGTTGGGGTCGGAATGCATGTGCATCGGCAGACCTGGCCCCGCTGCGGTCAGCGTGGCGATGGTTGGAAGTGCTTTCATGCTCTCCATGGATTCCATGCCAATACCCAGTGGCGAGAGAATGGTCTCCGGGAGGATCCGGCTGAGCGCGTAGTCGATGGTTTGGTCGGCCGGAGCGGTATTCATGCCGCAGCGGTAACCGCCAAGGGCACCGAAATAGGCGCTGTGTGCAGGTCCCACATGGAGCCCATGCAGGCCGGTGATGATATGCATCCTGTCCTTGTAAGGCTCCAGCGCCTGCATTGGCTCCGAGAGGGTCACGCCATCGAGGGGGCAACTTTCCTCAAGACCCTTCGGAATGCAGGTGTAGGGGTCGAAGCCATGGTTCTGCAAAAAGAACACAATCCGCTTGGGCCCGCGGGTGGCTCCTGCGGCTGCTTTGGGTGCTGCCTGGGCAAAGTTGGAAAGCATGCCCGCCCCAAGGCTCGCCGCCATTCCGCGTATCACGTCCCTTCGGTTCATCATCATCGGTGTTCTTCGTTGATCGCTTCTGCCGTTCCGGCGTGGTTGCCTCCGAGGACGGATTCCAACCCTGTTGATTCCCGTCCAAGTTTTCCTCGTCTGCGTGCCTCACCAGAAACTCGCCCCGCCCCGGACGCAAGGGCTATTGCTGGATACACCATGTATTCTTGTTGCATAGTTTGCTTCTCAAAGATCGGTCCGTAAAATGAAAATACGATGGGACGCGCCCCGGGCTTTCGGACCGCTGTGCCGGGCATCCCCCCTTCCACCCGAATGACATCACTGGTTCCAGCAAGCATGCTACCGAAATTCACGCTCGCACCAGAGCTTAGTGGCGCACCGGAGAGTTCGACGGTGATTTGGGGGCCCCCAATGGCGGACATCACGGCTTGGAAGGAGATCACGACGGGGGCAAGGATTCTCATGGTGTTTCAGAGTGAAATACTTGGGGCGACAGAGAACCAAAAACGGCCGTGAGGTCAAGGCCGCTGCTGGTTTTGGCGGAATAAGGAGACCTCGGCGCCAAGATCATCTATCGTGAGGGTGGTTCTCCAGTGTGCCTTGCCAAGGCTGTTCTTAACGGTGGTTTGTTGGGGGTCGGAGCGATTCAGGCCTTCAGGTGTCCGTCAAGAACCCGGATGCGGCCGGCGCCTAGAGCCACCCCCCCCTCCATCCGCCCCATTCAACGCTTCCCAGCCTCCACCGCAAAATATCAGTGCGACCCCTCCTCATTGTGCGCTAGGGTCCGCCCATGAGCGAGCCAGCCGCAAAACCAAAACGGAAACGCGTCAACATCCGACGCCCCGAAGTCATGGAACGGGTCCAGGCCGAGGTGGAACGCCACTACCGCTCCCCGATCGTCGAAAAAATCCGTCAGGACGGCGGCGAGCTCACCATCGGCAACACCACCCTCCGCCTCGCCCAACAATTCGGCTTCTGCTACGGCGTGGAACGCGCCATCGACCTCGCCTACGCCTCCCGCCGCGTCTTCCCCGATCAGCGCATCTTCCTCATCGGTGAGATCATCCACAACCCCGAGGTCAACCGCCAACTCGGCGAGATGAACATCATCTCCCTCCCCTGGACCGAGATCAGCGCCCAATACGACGAACTCACCGAGGACGACGTGGCCATCGTCCCCGCCTTCGGCGCCCCCACGTCCTTCATGGACAAACTCGAGGAGCGCGGCTGCATCATCGTCGACACCACCTGCGGGGACGTCATGAAAGTGTGGCGGCGGGTCCGCAGCTACGCCAAGGACTCCATCACCTCCATCATTCACGGCAAGGCCGGTCACGAGGAAACCAGGGCCACCTCCTCCCGCGCCATGGGCGATTCGGGAGCGGGACACTACCTCATCATCCTCACCCTCGCCGATACCGACTACGTCTGCGACTACATCCTCCACGGCCGAGACAAGGCGGAGTTCCTCGCCCGTTTCGGCAACGATGCCCACTCCGAGGGCTTCGATCCCGATCTTCACCTCAAACAAGTCGGCGTGGCGAACCAAACCACCATGCTCAAGAGCGAGACGGAGGAAATCCAGCGCCGCATCCGCACCGCCCTCGAGACCCGCGACGGCAACGACGCCAGCCTCCAGGTCTTCGACACCATCTGCGGGGCCACCCAGGAGCGCCAGGACGCCCTCTTTGAAATGCTCAACAAGAAGCCCGACATCCTCTTCGTCGTCGGCGGATACAACAGCTCCAACACCACCCACCTCGTCGAAATCGGCCAGGAGGTCCTGCCCACCTTTTTCATTCGCGATGCCCAATGCCTCACTTCGCTCGAAACGATCGCCCACTATGACCTGGCCTCCAAAGCCGAAACCCAGAGCAGCTATCCCTCCAAACTACTCAGCGACGAGCCCATCGTGATCGGCGTCACCGCCGGAGCCTCCTGCCCCGCCAACCTCATCGAGGCCACCATCCTCCGCTGCTTCGAACTGCGCGGCGTCTCCCCGGAACAACTCCAGACCGCCTGATTCCTACTTGCCGCGGACCAGATCAATCTGCTTCTGGATCCGCTCCGCATCCGCACTCCGCGCCAGCTTCAGCAGCGCGGAATGATACCCCAGCAGGCCGGCCAGGTCATTCGGACAGCGCTTCAAGGCTTCCTGGAAACTCTCCGCCGCCTTGAGCGGATCACCCGCCCGGAGGTGAAAGTCACCCAACCGCAGTTCCATCGGATAAACCACGGTTGGAGGCACCAGCATCGTCGGAACCATCTGCTTGTCGCAGGCCGAACGAAACCAGTTGAAGGCCGAGCCCCGCTGTGACTCGTCGCCCTGCAGGGCGATCAACCCACGCAGTTCCAGAGCATACACTTCCAGGGCTTTCACCGCGCGAAAATACTCCGACATCGAGGAACTCCGCGACGCATTCCCCTGCAGCTCCATCAACGTCGATCCGGTCACCGCGAAGGCCTCCCTGATGAGGCGGGCATTGTCCACATTGCCCTCCAGCAGCGCCTTCCGCGCCGCCGCATACTGCCGCAACCCCTCCAGATAGAAGATCGACAGCGTCCGCTCCTTGAACAACTGCTTGTCATCCTTCCCCGGCAAGGCCTTCATGGCCGCATCGAAATCCCCCCCCGCCCCGCGGGCCAGAAGCAGCCTCGTGGGGAGCGTCCGCGCCTCCCACATGACCAGGTTCGCCCCGGGCGATCCCAAACGCTCCCCGTCCACCTGCAGCTTGGACACCTGATTCGCCACCGCGATGGCCTTCTTGATCTCCCCCCTGCTGTAAAGCGCCGAGGCAAGATACAGACGCGAGCGCACCCAGCCCTCACAATCGTGAAAGCTCACCTTGTTCTTCTCCATGTAGGCCGCATACAACTCGCTGGAACGCTCGAACGCCTCCTGCGCGAGCTGATGGTTTCCACAGCGCCATTCAAAGTGCCCCAGCAGGTGTTGATACGGTGGGAAATCCGGCACCATCCGCACCATCTTGCGCACGTAGGGCAGCACGTTCTCCCGCAGTTCAACATCCGCATCCGGTGCCTCGGCATGGAGCATCGCCCAGAACGAGAGCACCGACAAATTATCCGGATGCTCCACCAGGTAGAGTTTCATCTTGCGAATCGCCTCTTCCTGCCCCCACAGCATGTCGCCAAACTCGGTGTAGCCATCCCGTTGCAGAAAGGTGGCCAGTAATCCCGCCTGCAGGTTGCGGGGATAGGTCTCCAGGATGCGCTCCAGCGTCTTCGCCGACGCCCCCGGCTCGCTGGAGAACAACTGCGCCACCGCAATCACATACTCCTGCTCGATCAATGGCAGGTCGCGCTTCGGGTCGTTCTCATACGCCTCCACCAAATCCAACATCCGGTTGATCGCCGCCATCCGCTCATTGATGAACTCATGGTTCGGTGCCGCCAAACTCAGGGTGATTCCCCAGTAGGCCATCACACAGTCCGGATCCAGCTGCGCCGCCGCGCAGAAATGGCGATAGGCCTCGAAATCCCACGCCGCGTGAAGGAGCGCCATCCCCTGCAGCACATGCTTCTCGGCGTCCTCACTCGACGTGGTGATCGGCATGCGCAACGCCACGATCCGGTCGTTGAACTGCGGCACGGGCATCTTCGCCACGGTGGGGTGAATCACATCGCCCACCTTAAAAGCCTTCTTGGGCACAGGGGGCTCGCTCTTCTCCGGCCCCTGGGCAGAGACACATGGGGAAAGAATCAGAGACAGCACCATCCAAAGGCCCGGGGGAACGCGGTTAACTCGCATGGCGGAATCTCCCCCTCCCCCCGGCCCGACACAAGGAAAAGTCTCGCGCCACCCCCGCAGCTTACACTCGACACCCGTGGCGGCCCCAGCGCATCCTTTGCCCATGAAACTCGGTCTGGTCGGCTGCGGCCGCATGGGAAAGGCTCTGGCAGTGGGTGCCATGGAAGCTGGAGCGGTCGCCGCTGCGGACTTCCTCGCCTACGACGTGCGCCCGGAGGCAGTGGAGGAACTCAGCCGGGAAAAGGGCATCCGCGCCGCTGCCAATCTCCAGGAACTCGTCACCCGGTGCGATGTCCTTCTCCTCTGCACCAAACCCGACGATGTCCTCACCGTGCTCCGCGAGGTGGCCTCCTCCGGCACCGAGGAAAACCGCCTCCTCATCCTCTCTATCGCCGCCGGGGTCACCGTGCAAACCATTGAACGCCATATCTTCAATCATGCCCGGGTCATCCGCGCCATGCCCAACACCCCCGCCCTCATCGGCAAGGGTGCCGCCGCCTACACACTGGGCTCCGCCGCCACGGAGGAGGACGCCAAGATAGCCCGCCGCCTCCTCGGGGCGGTCGGCTCCGTGGTGCAGGTCAAGGAATCCCTCATGGACACCGTCACCGGCCTCTCCGGCAGCGGACCCGCCTACGTCTATCTCCTCATCGAGGCCCTCGCCGACGGCGGGGTGCGCAACGGCCTCCCCCGCGACCAAGCCCTCGAACTCGCCACCCAAACCGTCCTCGGCGCCGCCGCCATGGTCCAGTCCACCGGTCTCCACCCCGCCGTCCTCAAGGACATGGTCGCCTCACCCGGCGGCACCACCATCGCCGGCCTCGCCGCATTGGAGGCCAAAGGCTTTCGCTCCGCCTGCATCGACGCCGTCACCGCCGCCACCGAGCGATCCAAGGAACTGGGCAAGGCCTGAACCGACAAGTTGTTAACACAATCCGACTTCCCCGGAAAATCCCATTGGCAATCTCCGTCCGCCGTCTAGCATTTCGCCATGAGCCAAATTCTCCGCGCGCTCCCACTCGCCATCGCCATCCTCCCCTTCCTAGTCAGTTGCGGTGGGTCCACCAAAGACGCCCCTCCGCCGGCCGGCACGGTCGTCGCCGCCGATCCGGCTGCCGCGAACCTCCTCGCCGCCGCCCAGGCCGCCGATACCGCCGGAAACACGAAGAAAGCCCTCAAGCTCTACACCGAAGTCGCCGAGAAACACCCCTACTCGGAAGTCGCACCCCAGGCCCGCTTCCGACAAGCCGCCCTCCTCGATCACCAGGGCGAACCCATGGATGCCTTCGAGGCCTATCAGGCCTTCATCACCCGCTACCGGGGCAGCTCCCTCTACACCCAGGCCCTCGAACGCCAGGCCGCCGTCGCCCATGCCGCCGCCGATGGCCACATCAAAACGAACTTCCTCGGCCTCAAATCGAAAATTTCCTCCAAGGAATCCACCGAAATGCTCACCATGGTCCGCGACAACGCCCCCCAGGCCCCCACCGCCCCCAAGGCCCAGTTCACCATCGGCCAAGTCTGGGAAGGCCACAAAAAGGTCCCTGAAGCCATCGCGGCCTACACAAAGACCGCCACCGACTATCCCCTCACCTCCTACGCCCCTGAGGCCCACTTCCGCATCGGCACCATCCTCCTCGACGAATCCTCCGACGGCAACCAGAACCCCGCCAACCTCGACCGGGCCCGGCGCGCCTTCGAGGACCTCCTCCAAACCTACCCGAACGCCAAACGAGCCCCCGAAGCCCGTGAAAAATTGCGCAGCATCGGTGCCGCGGACATCCAGCGCAGCTACGACATCGGCGAGTTCTACTACAAGAAGAAGCAACCCACCTCCGCCATCTTCTACTACAAGGAAGTCCTCCGCACCGCCAAGTCCGGCCCCCTCCACGACAAGGCCGCCGCCAGACTCGCCGAACTTCAAGCCGCCAACTGATCCGGTCATGCGCTTCCTCCTCCTTGCCACCCTGCCACTGCTCCTTGCCTCCTGCGCGGGCTACCAGCAGGGAGGAAACAAACCGGTCGCCCTCGCCCACATCTCCTCGATCCATGTCGCCATGGTGCGCAATGACACCCAGATCCCCAGGGCCGCCGCGCACGCCACCAACGCCATCGCCGACGCCATCCTCCTCGATGGCACCTACCGTCTCGGCTCCGGATCCAACGCCGACGCCCGTCTCGACGCCACCCTCCGCGAAATCTCCTACCGCCAGGTCCGCTCCAGCCGCTTCGACTCCCAGCGCTCCGAGGAACTGGAAATGTCCGTGGTCTATGAATGGTCCCTCGTCGAAGCCGACAACCCCCTCCACATCCTTCAACGAGGACGCTCCATCGGCAACACCACCTTCTTCGTCGATCCCAACCTTCAAACCGCTCGTCAAACCGCGCTTCCCGACGCCTTGAAACGAGCCGCCGAGTCCATGATCGCACGCCTCGCCGACGGCTTCTAACCTCCGCCCCTGTCCCCGGCGGGAACGGGGTCTCCTCCGATCATGGTCTCCTTCGTTCCCACCCCCATCGGCAATCTCGGCGACATCACCCTGCGCGCCCTCGAAGTCCTCAAGGACGCCGACCTCATCGCCTGCGAGGACACCCGCCACTCCGGCAAATTACTTAAGCATTATGAGATATCAAAACCTCTGGTATCTTTACATGATCATAATGAGAAGCATCGCGGCCCCGAACTCGCCGCCCGCGCCGCCCAGGGAACAAAAATCGCGGTCATTTCCGATGCCGGAACTCCCTGCCTCTCCGACCCCGGCTACCGCCTCCTGCAAGCCTGCATCGAACTCGGCGCACCCTACACAGTCCTGCCCGGCGCCTGCTCAATCACCACAGCCTTAGTCTCTTCTGGCTTCCCCCCTCACCCGTTCTTCTTCGGCGGCTTCCTCCCCTTCAAGAAGGGCAAGCGCTCCAAGGAACTCCAGACAGCCCTCGATCGCGACCACACCTCGGTCTATTTTGAGTCACCTCACCGGATCATCTCAACCCTTGAATTATTAAGTTCTCTTAACTCTAAAGCTAAGGTTTGCATTACTAAAGAGTTAACTAAAAAATTTGAAAACATATATGGCGGTAGTCCTCCGGACTTGTTAGGTCTCTTGAATGACAAGGCGCCACGTGGCGAATTGGTCCTCTTGATAGCCCCTAACGAACATACCAAATGACTCCCACCAACCCCGACACCAAGAAGCGCATCTCCCTCTATTTTATCTGCAATTGCTGCTTCCTGCTCTTCATGATCACCGCCGCCTTCATGATCCGCTCGGGCCAGGCCAGCTACGCTCCCTACACCACTGTTGATAAACCATTCGTCCGGGAAGTCATCGCCACCGGAGAAACCGAGGCCGCCTGGACCGCCCTCAAGACCACCGAGATCGCCCGCGCCGAAGGATTCTCCGGTATCGTCTCCATGATGGACCTCATGCAGATCGCCACCCTCGTCATGGCCCTCTTCTTCATCGTGAATTGCTACGTCCTCTTCCAACTGCGCGGATCAGCCACTGCGGCCAGCGTTCCCGTGATGATCCGATCCTGAGCCCCCTGCGGGATGCTTTCCTTTTCCACTTGCTGGAACAACGCTCGCCACTCGGAGGGCGAGCCCATGGTCGAGGAGATCCTCGAACTGGGATTCGACACCCTTGAGCTGAGCCACGGCATGACTGTGGCGAAGCTCCCCGGGATCCGGAAGGCCTTCGAGGCCGGCACGTTCCGTTGCTCCGGAGTGCACAACTTCTTTCCGTCACCGACCGAGGTGATGATCGACGCGCCGGACGCCTACGAGTTCACCTCCCACCGCCCCCACCAGCGGAACCGGGCCATGGAGATGACCCTCCGCACCCTGGAAATCGCCGCCGAGTTCAAAGCCGAATACCTCGTCCTGCACATGGGCTCGGTCCCCCTCATGCCTCACAAGAAGTGGACCGGCCGCCTCACCGAAATGGCCAAGGCCGGCCGCATCCTCAGCGCCGAATATGCCGCGTGGAAGGTGAAATGCGTCAAGAAACGCGAGAAGACGGGCCCGCTCTATGTGAGCCGGGCCGTCGCCGCCCTCGAGGAGATCGCCGGGAAGGCCGCCGAGTTCGGCGTCAAACTCGCCGTCGAGTCCCGCTCCAAATACGAGGACGTTCCCAGCGAACGCGAAATGAGCGCCCTCCAGGAACACTTCAAGGAACACCCCTGGGTCGGCTACTGGCACGACTTCGGCCACGTCCAGCTCAAACACACCCTCGGCCTCCTCGATCACGACCACTGGCTCGGCCTAATGGAACCTTACCTGATCGGGGCCCACGTGCACGACGTCCATTGGCCCCACCGCGATCACCGCGTCCCCTTCACCGGCACCCTCGACTACCAGCACCTCTTCCGGCATTTCAAACCGGAGATGCCCCACGTCTGGGAACTCTCCCCCACCCGCGAGGCTCAACAGATCCGCGACGCCCTGCAGATCTGGAAGAAGCTCTTCCCCGCAACCATCGACGCCTCCGTTGTTCCGGCATGAGCCATGCCCTCCACCCACGCCCTCGCTCCCGCCCTGGAGGCCCTGCGTCGTCAAAACATCCACCTCGGCACCTCCTCCTGGAAGTATGAGGGCTGGCTCGGTGACCTCTACTCGCCCGACCGCTACCTCTACCGCGGCAAACTGAGCAGCACGCGCTTCGAACGCAACTGCCTCGCCGAATACGCGGAGGTCTTCTCCTCCGTTTGCGCCGACTCCTCCTACTATCGCTTCCCGAGCGACTCCTCTCTCGCCAAACTCTACGATCCGGTTGGCCCGCAGTTCAGGATGTCCCACAAGGTGACCGACACCGTCACCATCAAGAATTTCCCCAACCTCCCCCGCCACGGCGAACTCGCCGGCAAGGAAAACCCCCACTTCCTCAACGCCAATCTCTTCCTGAGCTCCTTCCTCAAACCGCTCGAACCCTACCGCGAACAAACCGGCCTCCTCATGTTTGAATTTTCGCGCTTTTATCCGCGCGACTTCGAACGCGGCCGCGACTTCGTCGAACAACTCGACCGCTTCCTCGCCAAACTCCCCACCGACCACTGGGACTTCGGCGTCGAAATCCGCAACGCCAACCTCCTCACCAAACCCTACTTCGACACCCTCCGCCGACACCACGTCGCCCACGTTTACAATCAATGGACCCGCATGCCCGGCCTCGCCGAGCAACTCGCCCTCCTCCCCGCCGATGACCACAACGCGCCCGTCGGTGCCCGCCTCCTCCTGAAATGCGGCCGCGCCTACCGGGAGGCCGTGGACCACTTCTCCCCCTACGATCGCCTCCGCGAACCCCGACCCGAGGTCCGTCAAGCCACCGCAAACCTCCTCCGCACCGTGAAACAGGCCCCCCGCAAACGCGCCACCTACGTTTACGTCAACAACCGTTTGGAGGGCAACGCCCTCTCCACCATCGCCGCCATCCTCGACCTCCTCGGCAGCGACTCCTCCTCCCGGACCGATCCAAGCCATTAGCGCGGGGTCGAGGATCCCGCGCCTGCACATGGGCGTCAGGTGATCGCTGGCCCACCATCAGCCGCTTGCCACTCCCATGCCCCCCGGCGAGTTCTCAGAACCGGATTTGGCACGGGAGACACGCTTTGGTCGTTTGATATTTTGGTCCCTGGAGCGTAGTTGGAAACTGGATTTTGGAAATTCGACGGGCCCAACCCGATTGGCCGGCAACATTTCCAATCCCCAAGCTCCAAATAAAGTTCAAATCCGCCGGTGGCCTCCGACGGCAGCTGCGAGCCCTCCGGGATCATCGACCCCGCCGTCAGCCACGTTCGCCTTCAGCTGGTTGGGAAATTCCAAATCATTGGTCCCGTTGCCCAGCGCTCCCAGCCTTCCTGCAGGCAATCCAACACCGCTCGCACCGCCTCCGGTGCGGGCAGGCTCTTCTCTCGCCATCCTGCCGTGCGGCGACCAGCTTTGGCGCGACGCCCTCGCGGAAATCGTCACGTTTCCGAAAAAACAGCCAATGTTCTCGACGGTCATCGGGGAAAATCGCCAATCTTTTGCCAAAATTCAGCATTTTCAGCTTGCTCATTCACCTGATTTTCCCCAAGCACCCTGCCCAACCGCAATCTTCATGGCCAAACAAGAGTTCGACGGCGCACAAGCCCTCATCAAGACCCTCGACGACCTCGGGATCGAATACATCTTCGGCTACTCCGGTGGAGCAGCCATCCCCATCTTTGATGCCCTCGAAACGGTGAAAACCAAGATGAAGTTCATCCTGGTCCGCCACGAACAGGGGGCCGTCCACATGGCCGATGGCTATGCCCGCGCCACCGGCAAACCCGCCGTGGTCCTCGTCACCTCCGGCCCCGGTGCCGGCAACACCGTCACCGGCCTCATGACCGCTCAGATGGACTCCGTGCCCATGATCGTCCTTTGCGGCCAGCAGGTCACCTGGATGCTCGGCAAGGACGCCTTCCAGGAGGCCGACATCTTCGGCATCACCATGCCCGTGGTGAAACACAACTTCCTCGTCAAGGTCACCAACGATATCCCCAAGGTCGCCCGGGAAGCCTACCACATCGCCACCACCGGCCGCCCCGGCCCGGTCCTCATCGACCTGCCCAAGGACATCACCCAGGGCCCCTTCAGCGGCAACCTCGACCCGGAGATCGACCTGCCCGGCTACCACCCGGAGCAGGCCTTCAACATCGATCCCCTTGCCATCGACGAAGCCATCCAACTCATCATGCAATCCCGCCGCCCGGTCATTCTTGCCGGCCAGGGCTGCATGATCGCCCGCGCCGGCGAGGAACTCCTGCACCTCGCGGAAACACTCCATTGCCCGGTCACCTCCACCCTCCTCGGCAAGGGCATCTTCCCCGAGACCCACGACCTCTCCCTCGGCATGCTCGGCATGCACGGCACCGCCTACGCCAACAAGGCCATCGTCGAGGCCGACCTCATCCTCAACGTCGGTTCCCGCTTCGATGACCGCATCATCGGCCAGGCCGACAAGTTCGGCGCCAGCGCCAGGATCATTCATATCGACATCGATCCCGCCGAGATGAACAAGATGATCGTCCCCGACGTGCAGATCATCGGCGACGCCAAGGCCTCCCTCAAGGAACTCAACAAGCGCATCTCCCGCCTCGAAAGTGACGAATGGCTCACCCACCTCGGCACCTACAAGAAGAAGTATCCTCTCGCCTATCGCAAACAGGGCGGACTGCGCATGCAGCAGGTCATCGACGAACTCTACAACCTCACCAACGGAGAAGCCATCGTCAGCACCGACGTGGGCCAGCACCAGATGTGGGCCGCGCAGTTCTACCGGACCAACGCCCCCTACAAGTGGCTCTCCTCCGGCGGTGCCGGCACCATGGGCTTCGGATTCCCCGCCGCCATCGGCGCCCAGTTCGCCTGTCCCGACTCGCTCGTCATCTCCATCTCCGGCGACGGCGGCTTCCAAATGACCCTCTTCGAACTGGCCACCGCCGCCCTCCACAAACTCCCCATCAAAATCGTCGTCCTCAACAACCACTACCTCGGCATGGTCCGCCAGTGGCAGGAACTCTTCTTCGAAAATCGCGAATCCGGCGTGGACCTCGAAGGCAACCCCGACTTCTGCAAACTCGCCGGGGCCTACGGCATCGAGAGCTTCAACATCAAGCGCCCCGCCGATGTCACCCGCATCCTCGAAAAGGCCCTCGCCTACAACGACGGCCCCTGCCTCATCCACGCCGAGTGCGTGAAGACCGACAACGTCTTCCCCATGATCCCCGCCGGCGCCGCCCTAGAAGACATGCTCACCGAACCCCCCAAGCACAAGATGGCCAAACCCACCGGCTCCACCTAAATCGGGAGAGCGAAATGGGGAGAGCGGGTTTGCAACCCGCTGTTCCAAGTCAACCCCTTCCCACACCGCCCCCCCCTTAACACTTCAAACTTTCAGCTGAACACATCTTCTCCCATGGCCAAGAATACCATCACCACCACAGACACGCCCCAGACCCAGGACCCCACCGAGGTGCTTCACACCCTCTCGGTCTATGTGAACAACACCGCCGGTGTCCTCATGCGCATCTGCCAGGTCTTCGCCCGCCGCGGCTTCAACATCGACTCCCTCGTCGTCTCCCAGGGCCGCGATGCACGGTTCTCCCGCATGACCATCGGCATCGTCGGCAATCCCACCGGATTCGTGCAGATCATCAAGCAGGTCACCAAGCTCATCGATGTCATCCATTGCTTCGAACACTCCGCCGAGAATTCCGTGGTGAAGGAAATGCTCCTCGTCAAGTTCCTCGCCGAGACCGCCACCCAGCGCACCGACGCCCTCCAGATCGTCGAGCACTTCGGCGGCAAAACCGTCGACCTCACCCCCGCCTCCATGGTCGCCATGATCACCGGCGACACCCCCAAGGTCGACGCCGCCATCAGCATGCTCGGCCAGTTCGACATCATCGAAACCGTCCGCACCGGCAAAGTCGTCATGGCCCGCGGCGAACAGCCGACCTAGCAGCCCCCCGTGTTCGAACTCCTCGCTACCGACTCCACCACCAAGGCCCGCCGCGGGCGGCTGACCACGCCTCATGGAGTCATCGAAACTCCCGTCTTCATGCCCGTCGGCACCCAGGGCTCGGTCAAGACCCTCCACCCCGACGAACTCGTCCAACTCGACGCCGAAATCATCCTCGGCAACACC
Source organism: Verrucomicrobiota bacterium (assembly GCA_027619375.1). Taxonomy (GTDB): domain Bacteria; phylum Verrucomicrobiota; class Verrucomicrobiia; order Verrucomicrobiales; family Akkermansiaceae; genus JAPKDA01. The sequence goes on from JAQCFL010000029.1 coordinate 18,999, forward strand.
TACCACCTCTGGCTCCGCCCCGGAGAGGAGATCATCCGCGATCTCGGTGGCCTCCACGGCTTCTCCACCTGGCCGCGCCCCATCCTCACCGACTCCGGCGGCTTCCAGGTCTGGTCCCTCGCCAAACTCCGCAAGATCACCGAGGAAGGCGTCCGCTTCCAAAACCACCTCGACGGCGCCTCCATGCTCCTCAGCCCCGAAAAGAGCATGGAAATCCAGGCCGCCCTCGGCTCGGATATCGCCATGCTCTTCGACGAATGCCCCCCTTATCCCTGCGAACGGGCCTACGCCGAGGAGTCCACCAACCTCACCACCCGCTGGGGCCAACGCTGCAAGGACTGGATCGAACGCGAGCAACCCCGCTCCGGCACCGGCCGACAGCAGCACTTCGGCATCGTCCAGGGCTCCATCTACGCCGACCTGCGCGAACAATCAGCCCGCGAACTCGCCGCCCTCGATCTGCACGGCTACGCCATCGGCGGAGTCTCCGTCGGCGAACCCGAGGAGGAAATGTTCCGCGCCATCGATCACGCCGAACCCTTCCTCCCCACCAACAAACCGCGCTACGCCATGGGCCTCGGCACCCCGCCCCAGATGCTCGAAATGATCGCCCGGGGCGTGGACATGTTCGATTGCGTCCTCCCCACCCGCAGCGCCCGCCATGGCCTCGCTTTTACCCCGGATGGACCAATTCACATCAAAAATGCCCAATTCGAGCGGGATCCGCGCCCGCTGACCGATAATTGCCACCCTCACGTGGCCGGATTCTCCCGCGCCTACCTCCGGCACCTCTTCAAAGCCGGTGAAATCCTTGCTTTAAGGTTGCTTTCCTTTCACAATCTTGATTTTTACCTGCGCCTCATGCGCCGCGCACGAGCAGCAGTGGAGGCAGGCGATTTCGCCACCTTCAAAGACGACTTCGTGGCGCGGTATAATTCCACACGCGCTTGATGATCTTCCTCTATTTCCTCGCTGCCGACCCGCCCGTCCAACCCTCCTTTTTGGAGTCCATTTTTGGGAACGGATTCTTCATGATCGTCATCCTCTTCGTGATGATGTATGTCCTGATGATCCGCCCCCAGCAAAAGCAGCGGAAGGCGGCCGAGGCCCGCATCGCCGCGCTGAAGAAAGGGGACAAGGTCGTCACCATCGGCGGCCTGCACGGCGTGGTGCACCACATCTCCGACAAAACAGTGACTCTCACCGTCTCCGAACAGGTCTTCCTCAAGTTCGACAAAGCCTCCGTTCGCGACGTCACCAAAAAAACCGCCGGCGGCGATTCCTCCGCGAACGGCGACTCCGACGGCTCCTCCGCCGAGGACCCGAAAAAATAAGCCCCCTTTCGTCCCATGAATTATTCTCCCTTCTTCATCTTCCTCTCCGGCATCGCCATCCTTGGCCTCCTCTTCTGGTACCTCGCCACCGACAGCGAAAAGCGCAAGCGCAACGTCGGTTCCGTCCTCATCGCGGGAATCATCGTGCTCTGCCTCATGGCTCTCAAGCCGCCGCACTTCGAAACCCCCAACCCGGACCCCAGCAAGCCGCCCATCCCCACCCTCAAGCCCGGCATCGACCTCGCCGGCGGAACGGCCTTCACCCTCGAGGTGCAACCCCGCCTTAACGAGGCCGGCGAGAAGGTCCCCGTGACCCCCCGCGCCATCCAGCAGGCCATCAAGACCCTGGAACAGCGCCTCAACCCGGCCGGCACCAAGGACATGCTCATCCAGGCCCAGGGCACCAACCGCATCACCATCGAAATGCCCGGCATTTCCGCCGATGAGGCCTCCAAAATGAAGGAACTCATCGAGAAGACCGCCAAACTCGAACTGCGCCGCGTCCACCCCGAATCCTACACCCAGGCCTCTCTGGTCAAGGCCGGTCAGGCCATCGTCCCCGGCTACGCCCTCTTTGAATACAGCCGCAACAATGACGAAGGTGAACTCATCACCGAGGAACTCCTCCTCAGCCGCCGCATCGCCATCGAGGGCAAGCACGTCAAATTCGCCTCTCCCGATGCCGCCCAACAGGGCGTCGTCAACATCCGCCTCTCCAGTGAAGGCGGGGACCGCATGCGCGACCTCACCAAGGACATGGCTCCCGGTCGCGACCGCATCGCCGTCGTCCTTGACGGTGAAGTCATCAGCGCCCCCGTCGTCAACAGCGTCCCTCTCGGCTCCAACTTCATCATCGAGGGCCTCGACTCCTACCAAGAGGCCGAAACCCTCGCCGCCGGTTTGATGAACCCCCTCGAGAACTCCCTCAACATCCTCGAGGTCCGTCAAGTCTCCGCCCGACTGGGCGAGGCCACCATCGACCAGGGCATCAACGCAGGCATCGCCGGTCTCGCCCTGACCCTCCTCTTCGTCCTCCTCTACTACCGCATGGGCGGGTTCATCGTCCTCATCGGCCTCTCCGTCAACATCCTCATCCTCTTCGGAGCGATGGCCATGTTCGGCTTCACCTTCACCCTCCCCGGCATCGCCGGTATCGTCCTGACCATTGGTGTCGCCGTCGATGCAAACGTCCTCATCTACGAACGACTACGCGAGGAACTCGCCGAGGGCAAATCCCTCAAGCACGCCATCCACGCCGCCTACGACAAGGCCTTCTCCGCCATCTTCGACGCCAACATCACCACCCTGATCACCGCCCTGATCCTCTTCTGGCGCGCTTCCAGCACAGTGAAAGGCTTCGCCCTCACCCTCACCATCGGCATTCTCGCCGCCATGTTCGCCGCTCTCCTCGTGACGCGCGTCCTCTTCTGGTGGGGTGCCGGCACCGAGGGCAAAAAGAGCGTGGGCTTCATCAAGAAGCTCAGCTTCATGAACCTCATCCCGGAGCGCACCATGGACTTCATGGGCAAGCGAAAAATCGCCTTCTTCCTCTCCGGCCTGCTCATCATCGCCAGTCTCGGCATCGTCGGCCTCAAGCAGGACAGCGTCCTCGGCGTCGATTTCGCCGGTGGCTCGATCGTCAAATTCCAAATTGGAGAAGATGTCATCAGCGAAGCCGCCATCACCGCGGCCATCAGCGACCTCACCCTCTCCAAGAAGCCCATCGTTCAGGAGGAATCCATCCCCAACACCGGGAACCTCATTTCCATCCGCTGTGCCTCCGAGGATGAGGACCGCATCGTCGAGGAGCTCCGCAAGGACATCCCCCTCCTCGCCGAAACCATCGTCGCCGAACGCATCAGCGATGTCGACAACACCAAAACCAATGCCACCGTCTTCAAAATCGAGGAAGACCGCGATGAAGTCAGCGCCGCGCTCGGCCACGAGTTCCTGATGAACTCCATCATCGCCCTCGGCATGGGACTCGTCGGCATCCTCATCTACATCACCATCCGCTTCGAGTTCTCCTTCGCCCTCGGTGCATTCGTGGCCCTCTTCCACGACATCATCATCACCATCGGGGTGATCATCCTCCTCCCCGGATCCGAACTCTCCCTCATCCACGTCGGAGCCATCCTCACCGTGGCCGGTTACTCCATCAACGACACCATCGTCGTCTTCGACCGCATTCGTGAAACTCTCCGGGTGAAACGCGGCGAGGTGGAAGACGTCATGAACGTCGCCATCAATGCCACCCTCTCCCGGACCTTGCTGACCTCCCTCACCACCCTCTTCTCGCTGATCGTGCTCTACATCTTCGGCGGACCACAACTGCAGGATTTCTCCTTCGCCATCATCGTTGGCATCGTCGTCGGAACCTACTCCTCGATCTTCGTCGCCTCGCCCATCGTTCTCCTCTGGAGCAAGAAGCGCGGCAGCAACCTCCGCCGCGAACTCCTCGACGCAAACCTCGAAGCCGAAGTCGTCCCCGCCCGGACCCAGTAGCCAAGCCT
>JAQCFL010000354.1 GCA_027619375.1 Verrucomicrobiota bacterium
GATCGGAAGGCTGCCAAATTGAAGCTTTCACTCCTCATCCACCCACTGATTCGGCGGAAGAGGCAAAATTTCCAACCGCCAATTTCCAATTAAATTTCAAATCCAAGACCAAACCTCAACTGCTGAAGCTCGTTGCCACATCCGGAATCGCGAATGACAAGCCCGAGAGCCCGGGTTGATGCCTCTCCTTCGATTCGTTTTCCGACTTGGAACCTGATGACTGGAATTTATTTGGAAATTGTCAGTTGGAAATTCAGCCCTGCATCCAAGCCAACTCGGCAGCTTGTCAAAGCACGATCAATGCCGAACACTGTTGGTTTTGAACCGCGAACCGTCTCCGTTCTCCGAGCTCCGCCGGGTCGAGATGGACGCGAAGGGACGCGAATTTTTGAAGATGGGGAGTTGGGGAGGGTCCTGGGAGTTGACCGCTGATTGCACTGATTTCTCTGATGGGTTGGGAGAGGGAGGAATGATTAAGGATGGGAGGGGGGGAGGTGAAGGAGCATGAGGCGTCCCGATGGGACGCGGGGGACTGAGACGGAGATAACCCGGGGCTGCACGCGCTGCGCGGGTTTGCCCGGGGCTGGTATGGGTGATCCCGTTGGGACAGGGGCATGCCGGGTGAGGAGATTGGTGGAGATTGGTGGAGGTTCGTGGAGGGCGAGGACGAGGAAGAGGTGGAACCGCCGGACCGCCCGGAGGTCGGTCCCAGCCTTAAGGGGAAGAATGGGGCGCGGCTCTTATGGGGTTATTTGGGGGCGACCTGGGTGGGGGACATGAGGTAGGCGAGGAGGTTGCGGCGTTGGTCGGGGGAGAGGGCTTCGAGGAGGCCGTCGGGCATGAGGGAGGCGGGGAGTTTGGTGGTCTCGGTGATGTCGGCGGCGGGGATGGTTTCCTCGGTGGTGAGGGTTTGGAGGGTGATCTTTTGTTTGTTGGAGGAGCGGATGACGCCGGTGAGGGTGCGGCCGTCGTTGAGCTTGAGGACGGTGAGTTGGAAGTCGGCGGTGACCACGGCGGAGGGGGTGACGATGTTTTCGAGGAGGTAGTGGAGGTCGTGTCGGCCGCCGCCGGTGAGGTCGGGGCCGATCCTGCCGCCCTGGCCGTAGAGGGTGTGGCAGGTGGCGCAGGCGGCCTCGAAGGTGGCGCGACCGGCGGAGAGGTCGGCGGCGGCGAGGGCGGCGGGGGAGAGGTCTTGTTTGAGGGTGGCGATGAGGGCTTTCTTTTCGGCGGGGCTGTCGTTGAGGGAGCCCCAGGCGGTGGCGAGGAGGGCGGTGAGTTCGTCGTTGTTGAAGGCTTGGATTTGTCGGGCGTGGAAGGGGGTGAGGTTTTGGCGGGGGAATTTGCCGGCGGCGATGCGCTGGAGGAGGCCCCGGGCGAAGGTGGGACGGGAGACAAGGGTTTCGAGGACTTCCTGGTATTCGCTGGGGTGGAAGGCGCCGAACTTGTCGAGGATGCGGTTGGCGATGGCGGGGTCGTCGAATTGGCGGAGGCCTTGGAGGGCGACGGTGTTGAGGAAGCGGGTGTCGAGGAGGTCTTCGCAGAGTTTGCGGAGGTCGTCGGGCTTTTGCTTGATGAGGGTGCGGAGGGCGCTTTTGCGGAGATCGAGGGGCTTGTTGCCGTCGAGGGCGAGTTTGCGGACTTCGGAGAGGGCGCGGCCGTCGCCGAAGAGGACGTTGAGGGCGCGGAGGTCGGCTTCGAGTTCGGGGGTGGGGTTGGTTTCGGCGAAGGTTTTCCAGGCGGGTGGTTCGGCGATCTTGTGGGCGGCGGCGAAGGCTTCGATCATGCCGCGGAGGAGGTCGGCTTTGACCTCGGGTGGGGCGTTGGCGTTGGTTTGGAGGAGGAGGTTGAGGGGTTCGGGGCGTTCGGCGATGTCCTCGGCGAGGCGACGGGCGATGAAGCGGCGAACTTTTGGCAGTTGGCAGGTGGTGGCGATCTCGGCGAGTTGGTTGGGGTGGTCGGTGGCGAGGGGGTTGATGCCATACCAGATCAGGAGGGGGAGGTTGTGGTCGTCGGCGTCTTCGGGGTGGGCGGCGAGGGGTTTGGCGAGGGTGGCGCGGAGTTGGGAGGGGAGGCGTTGGAGGGTGGAGGCGAGGGTGAGGCGGACGAGGGCGGAGGGGTCGTCTTTGGCCAGAGGGACCACGTGTGGGAGGACGGCCCCGGCGAGTTTGGTGCTCTCGGGGGTGTCGTGGCGGTGGCCATAGATGTTGTCGAGGGGGAGGGTGTCGGTGAGGAGGCGGATGGCCCAGACGCGGAGGTGTTCGTCTTTGTCTTTGAGGAGGGCGAGGAGGTCGTCGGTGGAGAGGGTGTTGAGTTGGTGGAGGGTCCAGAGGGCGTTGAGGCGTCGGGGGGTGGTCTCGGAGGAGGCGAGCATGTCGTTGAGATAGGAAACAGATTTCAGGCAGTCCTTTCGGGTGAGAAGTTCCTGCCGACTAAGTCGGGGGTGCCAAGAACCTCCCATGTATTGACCGTGGGTTACGCCGAGCAGTTCGAGTCCGTCTTGAGTTGCGATCGGTGGAATTCGTGGGCCGTAGGTGATTTTGAAGATGCGTCCGCTGGTGCGATGGACGCCGGTGTCTTCGTGGCACTCGCCGGTGTCGGACCAGTCGAGGAGATAGACGCCGCCGTCGGGGCCGGTGGTGAGGTCGATGCCGCGGAAGAAGGGGTCGCCGGAGAGGAGGAGGTCCTGGCCGTGTTTGGCGAGGTAGCCGGAGCCATGGCGCTCGAGGATCTCCTGGTTGGCGCGTTTGCCGTGGAAGTTGAGGGTGAAGAGGTGGCCGCGGTATTGCTCGGGCCAGTTTTGGCCCTGGTAGATCATCATGCCGACGTGGGCGTGGCCGCCGCCGAACTCGTTGGCGGCGCCGTCGCGGGATTTGGTCCAGTCGCCGATGGTGTCGAAGTGCCAGTGGTCGGCGTGCATGTCGAGGAGCTCGTAGGAGTAGGGATTGGGGTCGATGGTGTGGGGGCGGATGTAGCGGGCCCCGGTGATGCTGTGCCAGAGGTGGCCGTTGACGGTGTTGATGAAGAAGAGTTCGCCGTGCTCATCCCAATCGTGGCCCCAGGGATTGGTGGTGCCGCTGTTGAGGGACTCGAAGACCTGGCGTTGGGGGTGGTAGCGCCAGATGCCGCCGCGGAGGGGGATGCGGTGATCGTCGGGGGCGCCGGGGAGGCCGACCTCGCCGGGGGCGGAGGCACCGCAGCGGCCGTAGAGCCAGCCGTCGGGACCCCAGCGGAGGCCGTTGGCAAAGTTGTGGTGGTTGGCGGGGGGGACGGTGAAGCCGTCGAGGATGGTTTCGGCGGGGCCGTCGGGGAGGTCGTCACGGTTGCGGTCGGGGATGAAGAGGAGGCGGGGCGGGCATAGGAGCCAGAGGCCGTCGGTGGCCCACTCGATGCTGGTGAGGTTGGAGAGTTGATCGGTGAAGACGACGGGCTTGTCGGCTTTGCCGTCGTTGTCGGGATCGGCGAAGATGAGGACGCGGTCGCGGTGGCGGGTATCGAGTTGTTTGCCGGGCAGTTTGTCGAAGGTGTAGTTTTCGGCGATCCAGAGGCGGCCCTTGGTGTCCCAGGAGCACGCGATGGGGTTGCGGACGTCGGGTTCGGCGGCGAAGACGGAGACGTGGAAGCCGTCGGGGACGCTGAGAGAGGCCGCGGCTTCGGCGGGGGGGAGGGGTTCGCCGGGGACTTTTTCGGAGTTGATGGGGGCGGGGAAGGGCTCGGCGGCGAGGGTGGAGAAAGGGAGGAGGAGCAGCAGCAGGGAGCGCATTTGAACGATCCTTTGTGTTGGAGGGGGAGAAGGGAAGGCTGGAGTTGGGGCGGGG
>JAQCFL010000355.1 GCA_027619375.1 Verrucomicrobiota bacterium
GGGCGGGTGGTCGAAGAAAGGTGTGAGGGGGCGGTGAGAAAGGCGGGGAGGTGGGCGGGGGCGATGTGGTCCTGGTTGGACATGACCACGCCGTGTTCGATGGCGGTGCGGAGTTCTCGGACGTTGCCGGGCCAGGAATATTGGCGGAGGCTTTGGAGGGCCCCGTCGTCGAGGGGTTTGACGGGGCGGGCATTCTCCTCGGCGAATTCGCGCAGAAAGGCGTTGGCGAGAAGAACGATGTCTTCAGGCCTCGTGCGGAGGGGCGGCATGGTGATGGTGACGACGTGCAGGCGGAAAAAGAGGTCTTCGCGGAAATCGCCCTGATCGACGAGTTCCCGCAGGTGCTTGTTGGTGGCGGCGATGAGTCTGACATCGACGGGGATGGATTCGTTCGATCCTACCCGTTGAATTGTCCGTTCGGAGAGGGCGCGGAGGAGTTTGACCTGGGTGGCGGCGTCGATTTCGCCGATTTCGTCGAGGAAGAGGGTGCCGCCGTGGGCTTGTTCGAAGCGGCCGATGCGGCGCTGGGTGGCTCCGGTGAAGGCGCCTTTTTCGTGGCCGAAGAGTTCGGATTCGAGCAGTTGGGGGGAGAGGGCGGCGCAGTTGACGATGACCATTTGGTCGGCGGGGCGGCCGGAGAGGTCGTGGATGGCGTGGGCGACGAGTTCCTTGCCGGTGCCGGATTCGCCTTCGAGGAGGACGGTGGCGCGGGTGGGGGCGACCTGTTCGACGGTTTGGGCGACTTTGGCGAGGGCGGCGGATTTGCCGATGAGGCGGGCGAGGCCGGAGGGGGACTTGCCGGTTTTCTTTTTGAGTTCGCGGTTTTCGCTGACGAGGCGGAGGTTTTCCTTTTCGACTTTGCGGCCGCGGGCGGCACGGGAGAGGAGGAGTTCGACCTCGTCGAGGTTGAGGGGTTTGGTGACGAAGTGCCAGGCGCCGCGGCGCATGGCCTCGACGGCGGTGTCGACGGAGCCGTAGGCGGTCATCATGATGGCGACCGGGGGGCGGGGGAGGGCGAGGGCTTCCTCGAGGAGGTCCATGCCGGAGTCGGCACCGAGGCGGAGGTCGGTGAGGAGGATGTCGACCGGTTCGCTCTTCAGGACCTGGCGGGCCTGTTTGGCATCGGCGGCGATGTAGCACTCGAACTTGTCCTCGAGGGCCATGCGGAGGCCTTCGCGGGTGGGTTTTTCGTCATCGACGATGAGGAGGATTGGCATTTTGGGGGAAAAGTTGTCGGTTATCGGTTGTCGGTTATCGGTTGTCGGTTGTCGGCTATCGGTTGTCGAAAATTGGGGGGCGGACCGGATAACGGGTAACTGATAACGGATAACTGGGTTTCACACCTCGATGAAGGAGGATGAGGAGTCTTCGAGGAGGCGGACTCGTTTTTCGCCGCGGGGGAAGAAGAGGGTGATGCGGGTGCCGCGGCCTTGTTCGCTGTCGACCTCGATCTCGCCGCCGTGTTCGCGGACGATGCGGCGGACGATGAGGAGGCCGAGGCCGGTGCCGGTTTTTTTAGTGGAATGGAAGGGTTCGAAGAGGGAGCCCATGATTTCCGGGGGCATGCCGGTGCCGTTGTCCTCGATGGAGATGCAGATTTCGAAGTCGGTGTGGCGGGTTTCGACGGTGAGGGAGCCGTCGCTCGAGTCGAGGGCCTGGTAGGCGTTCTTGAAGAGATTGAAGAGGGCCTGGCGGATCTGGCCGGGGTCGAGGGGGAGTTTGGGGAGGTCCTCGTCGAGGCGGAGTTCGACCTTGATGTCGCGGGAGGAGAGTTCGGCCTCGAGGGTGCGGATGGTTTCCTCGATGAGGGAGTTGATATCGGTGGCGGTGCGCTGGGGAGTGGTGGGACGGATGGCGTGGAGGAATTCCTGGAGGATGGAATGGAGGCGTTTGATTTCCGCCTGGGCGGTGTCGAGGTGGTCGGTGAGGGGGGCTCGGTCGCCGACGGGGAGGTCGTTGATCTTGCGCTGGAGGAGTTGGAGGTGGATGCCGAGGGAGTTGAGGGGGTTGCCGATCTCGTGGGCGACGCCGGCGGCGAGGAGGGTGAGGGCGTTGAGTTTTTCGCTTTCGAGGTTTTCGGCGGCCTCGCGGCGAGACTCGGTGATGTCGCGCACGAGCATGACGTAGCCGAGCTGTTCGACTTCGCCATCGAGGGGTTCGGCGATGGGGGCGAGGTAGAAGTTGAGGAAGCGATTGTCGGGGTAGAAGACTTCGAGGTCGCGGTTGACGGCCTGGCGGCCGGGGCGGATGAGGCTTTTCCAATCGAGGCCGCGGACGAGGGCATCGAGTTTGCGGCCCACGGCCTTTTCGTGATCGAGGCCGAAGAAGCCGCAGGCGGCGCGGTTGACGAAGGAGACCGCGCCGTCGGGGTCGAGGAGGAGGACGCCTTCCTGGAGGGCTTCGAAGACGCGTTCGAGGAAGCCTTTTTCGCGGAGGAGGCGGTCCACGAGGGTCTGGACCTGGCCGGGTTCGAGGCGGTCGAGGCGGGAGAGGAGTTTCTCGATGAAGCCCGAGTGCATGGGATGGTTGTCGGGGAGGCGGGATCGGTGTTTAGTGGGAGCGATGAAGAGCGAGGAGCAGGTGTTGGTGGTGCTGTGCACCTTTCCGAGCGTGGAGAAGGCGCGACAGATTGGCACAGCTCTGGTGGAAAGGCAACTGGTGGCTTGTGTGAACCTGGTGCCGAAAATGGAGTCGATTTATCGCTGGGAGGGGCGGATTTGCGAGGAAACGGAGGTGCTGGGGCTGTTCAAGACGACGGCGGGGCGCTTGGGGGCGCTGCGGGAGGCGATTGAGGAGTTGCACCCGTATGATGTGCCGGAGGTGGTGGCGCTGGTGGTGGTGGGGGGGAGTGAGCGGTATTTGGAGTGGGTGCGAGGGGAGTGAGGGGGCAGATCAGTATTCAGAGATCAGTATTCAGAGATCAGAGGGGTGGAGGGAGGGTCGCGGTTGGGTGGGGAGGGCGGAGGTGGAGATGGGCGATGGTTGCCGCCACCCTGTCAGGGTGGGATGCCGTGTGTGGCGTGGATCCCATGGTTGAAACCATGGGCTATGTGCCCTGTCCCCTTCAGGGACCCGGGGACGGGGACGGGGACGAGGACGAGGGCTGTGGGGCAGCGAGGGGTTAGGAGACGATTTTGAAGCCGACGATGTTCTCGAGCGGGGGGATGGATTCGACGGTGAGGTTTTTGATGTGGTGGGAGACGGGGCTTTCCTCGGTGATGTGTTTGAGGAATTCCTCGACCTCTTCGGCCTCGCCCATGACCTGCATTTCGACGGTGCCGTCGATGAGGTTTTTGACCCAACCGCAGACGTCGAAGCCGCAGGCAATGTCCTTGGTGGCGTAGCGAAAGCCGACGCCCTGAACACGGCCCTCGAAGATGATGCGTTTGGAAATCATGCGTGGAGGGGAGCATAGGGGGCGCGCTGGTGTTTGGACAGGAAAGAAGGGCAGGCGCTGGGAGTGCGGAGGGGAGTGCGGGTCGTGCCTGCCGGTCCTCTTGCGTGGAACTGCCGGACCGCTCGGAGATCGGTCCCTGCCTTTGGTGGTCCCTGCCTTTGGTGGTCCCTGCCTTTGGTGGTCCCTGCCTTTGGTGGTTCCTGCCTCAGGGCGGTTCCTGCCTCAGGGCGGCGAGGGTATCGGGGTCGCTGCAGTTGAGGACGAGGAGGAGGCGGTGGTGGGTTTCGATGAGGAAGTGGCGATCGGTGGAGCCGGGGATGGTGCCTTCGGGAGTGAGGGAGCTGCGGAGGAGGTTGGCGGCGTTGGTGGCGGCTACGGGGGTGGCCCATTGGGAGTGCCAG
>JAQCFL010000356.1 GCA_027619375.1 Verrucomicrobiota bacterium
CCTCGCTCCTCGCGATCCTCCTCGCCCTGGCCACCCCCCTCGGTGCCCTCACCCTCCGCGTCCACCCATCCGCCACCGGTGCCAACAACGGCACCAGCTGGTCCGACGCCTTCCCCGACCTCCAATCCGCCCTCCTCGCCGCCTCCCATGGCGATGAACTCTGGGTCGCCGGCGGCACCTACTACCCCGACCTCGGCATCGGCCAGACCGCCAACAACCGCAACTCCACCTTCGCCCTCCGCTCCGGCATCGGCCTCTACGGCGGCTTTGCCGGCTTCGAGTTGATCCGCGAGGATCGCAACTTCGCCACCCATCCCACCATCCTCTCCGGCGATCTTCTGCAAAACAACAACACCACCGGCAGCACCCTCGACGACGCCTACCACGTCGTCACCGGCAACACCACCGGCCCCACCGCCATTCTCGACGGCTTCTTCATCACCTCCGGCAATGCCAACGGCGCCGCCCCCAACAACGGCGGAGGCGGACTGATCTGCAACGGCGGCGGCTCCCCCACCATTCGCAACTGCGCCTTCCTCGGCAACTTCGCCGTCGATCTCGGCGGAGCCGCCTACATCAACCTCTCCTCCGCCCCCTCCTTCACCAACTGCACTTTTGCCGGAAACCAGACTTCCTTTCTCGGCGGCGCCATGTGCCTTACAAACTCCTCCACCCCCACCCTCACCAACTGCACCTTCGCAAAAAATTCCGCCACCGGCCTCTCCGGTTTCGGCGGCGCCATCTACAGCTCCCCCTCCTCCGGCCCCACCCTCACCAACGCCATCCTCTGGAACAACTCCGCCACCACCGACGGCAACCAAATCCACGGCCCCCTCACCCCGGGCAGCTCACACAACCTCGTCGAGGGAACCGCACCCGGAGGGCACGTCGTCGCCAACACCGATCCACTCTTCATCCGCAACCCTCACCCCGGACCCGACGGCCTCTGGACCGGCCTCCTCGACAACGACTACGGCGACCTCCAACTCCAGGCCGCCTCCTCCGCCCGGGAACTCGGGCTCAACGCCGCCAACACCACCAACCTGGACCTCGCCGCCCGCTCCCGACACCAGAACGGCCTCATCGACCTCGGCGCCTACGAAATCCCCCTCCTCCTCACCGTCACCTCCCCCAACGATTCCGGACCGGGCTCCCTCCGCGCCACCATCGCCAGTATCCCCACCCCCGGCGGCGCCACCATCACCTTCGACCCCACCCTCGACGGACAAACCATCACCCTCGGCAGCGGCCAACTCCTCCTCGATCGATCCCTCGTCATCGACGGTTCCACCCTCCCTGCCGGAATCACCATCGATGCCAACCAGTCCTCCCGTGTCTTCGAAATCACCGCCGGCCGAACCGTTGTCCTCAATACCATGAACATCCGCGGAGGCAAAACCGCCAACGGGGCCACCGCCGCGAATGGTGCCGACAACCCCGGCGGCACGGGCGGCCCCGGAGCGCCCGGCATCCCCGGCGGAAATGGCGGCGGCATCCTCAACAACGGATCCCTCACCCTCAGCCGCGTCACCCTGCACGACAACCGCACCGGCAAGGGCGGCAACGGCGGCAACGGCGGCAGCGGATCCTCCATCGGCACCCGCGGTTCCGGTTCCGCCTCCGGCCATGGCGGCGGTATCTACAACGGAGGGATCCTCCACCTCCTCAACAGCACCATCACCGACAACCACACCGGCAACGGCGGCATCGCCGGCCTCGGCAGCGGCATTGCCTTTGCCGGAGCAAGCGGTTCCGGGGGCGGTATCTACAACACCGGCTCCCTCACCATCCGTCAATCCACCATCACTGGCAGCACCATCGGCAACAACGGTGCCGGCTCCGCCCCCACCCCCGGTTCGGGCGGGGGCATCAAGCAACTCAACCAACTCATCCTCGACAATTCCATCATTGCCGAAAACTCCTCCCCCACCGGCGGACCCGACCTCGACGGCAATGTCAGCCTCACCTCCGGCATCAACTTCGTCGGCAACCCCGCCGGATCCTCCGGCCTCGGCCCCGCCCTCCTCACCGGCCCCCCTCTCCTCGGCCCCCTGGAACCCAACGGTGGGCCCACCATCACCCGCCGCCCCTCCTTCGATTCCCCCCTCGTCGATCCCGTCGGCGGAGACACCACCTCGCGCTTCGCCACCGATCAACGCGGCCTCCCCCGCATCACCACCGGCGTGGCCGACATCGGCGCGGTGGAAGCCTTCCTCAGCACCACCGTCACCTCCACCGCCGACTCCGGCCCGGGATCCCTGCGCAACGCCATCACCGATCTCGAAACCGGCGGCCTCATCACCTTCCATCCCTCCCTCGATGGCGGCACCATCCTCCTCTCCTCCGGCCCGCTTCTGCTCAACAAATCCATCCTCATCGACGCCTCCTCCCTCCCCTCCGGCCTCACCATCGACGCCAACCTGGCCTCCCGCGCCCTCACCATCGAGGACGGCGACGACCTCTTCTTCCGCAGCATCACCCTCTCCAACCTCACCATCGCCGGCGGCTCCTCCACCAGCCATGGCGGCGCCATCTCCAACCGGGAAAACCTCACCCTCCTCGACTGCACCATCGACTCCAACTTCTGCACCGGATCCGGCGGCGGCCTCTGGCTCGCCCTCGGCACCTCCACCCTCGACCACTGCATCCTCTCCAACAACTCTGCCGACGGCACCGGCGGCGGCGGAGGCATCCGGCTCGAAGCCCCCGCCTCCCTCCTCCTCACAAACTCCGCCCTCACCGGAAACAGCACCACCAACCCCTCCCCCGCCAGCCTCGGTGGCGGAGCCCTCACCGCCGACAGCGGCAGCACCCTCACCGCCACTTCCTGCAACTTCCACCAAAACTCCTCCGCCTCCTTTGGCGGGGCCCTCGTCATCCGCAGCAACCCCGTCACCCTCACCGACTGCACCCTCACCACCAACGCCGCCCAACACGGCGGCGCCATCCATCTCTCCTCCGCCAACCCCGTCCTCACCCGCTGTCGCTTCCGTGAGAACCACGCCACCGTCCGCGGCGGCGCCCTCTACCTCACCGCCTCCTCCGCCCCCACCGTCAACAACTCCTCCTTCGCCGGCAACTGGTCCGGCAGCGGCGGCGCCCTCTCCCACGACAGCGCCTCCCCTTCCTACATCAACTGCTCCTTCGCTGGAAACCAAGCCACCACCAACGGCGGCGCAAGCCACCACACCACCTCCTCCACCCCCGCCTTCACCAACTGCTCCTTCGCCGCCAACCGCGCCAGCAACGGCGGAGCCATCCACAGCGATGCCTCCACCTCCACCCTCACCCACTGCATCCTCTGGGGCAACACCGCCACCTCCGCCAACCCCCAACTCTTCGGTTCCGTCCACCCTTCCAGCAGCGCCAACCTCATCCAAAACGGCTCCGGTCCCCACGTCCTCCTCACCGCAGATCCCCACTTCGCAACCCCCCCCCACCCCGGCCCCGATGCCACTTGGACCGGGCCCGCCGACAACGACTACGGCAGCCTCCGCCTCATCGCCGACTCTCCCGCCCTCAATGCCGGCAGCAACGCCATCTACGACGCCATCAGCCCCGTCTCCACCGACCTCGCCGGCAAGCCCCGCAAGATCGGCACCATCGACCTCGGAGCCTTCGAAGGCCCCTACCTCAACTTCGCCTACCTCTATCCCGCCCTCGACCCCGCAGGCGACGCCAACCATAACGGCCTCACCAACTTCCTCGACTACGCCTCCGGCACCGACCCCACCGCCCCGCACGACTCCGCCACCACCCCCTCGATCGATGGCAACCAACTCACCTT
>JAQCFL010000357.1 GCA_027619375.1 Verrucomicrobiota bacterium
CGAGGGACCGCAATGCGGAGGGGGGGGCTGGCGACCGGGAGGGTCAGGCCACTGGAGAGAGTGTGGCTTTGGGATGGGGGTCGGCTGGGCGGTTGGAAACCGCCGCCACGATGAGGAGGGTTGGCGACAGGGAGCGTCACGCCGCTGGGGGGGAGGGGGGTATTTTGTTCTAAGAAGGGGTGCCGTGGGGCGTTTGTTGTGTAGAATGACCCCCGATGGGGCCGGAAGAGAAGGATATGCTCGATACTCGCGATGAATTCGTGGAGCGGGCCCTCGCTGAGTTCGAGGGGCCGCTGATCGGATACGCGATGGGGATCGTGCATGATCTCGAACGGGCCCGGGACGTTGTTCAGGATACCTTCATCCGGCTTTACCAGCAGGATCGAGACAAGGTTTCGCGCGGTTTGAAGACGTGGCTCTTCACGGTGTGTCGAAACCGGGCGCTCGACATCCTGCGGAAGGAGAAGCGGATGGTGGAACTGGATGACGCGGCGGCGTTGCGGATCGTCAGTGATGAAGTCGATCCAGGAGACGCGGCGGACTGGGATGAGCGGGTGACGCAGGTGACCAATGCGCTCGAACGGTTGTCCGACAATCAGAAGGAGGTCATTCGACTGAAATTCCAGCAGGGACTCAGCTACAAGGAGATCAGCGAGGTGACGGGGCTCAGCTCCGGGAACGTCGGCTTTTTGTTGCACACCGGTTTGAAGCGGCTGCGGTCGTTATTGCCGGACGACCTGATGGAGAATGTGAACCCAGCGAAGACGTCATGAAAAGAATCCATCCGGAAGATCCCCGAATCACCCAGCATGCGCTTGGTGAGTTGAGCCATAGTGAGGCGGCGCTCGTGGAGCGGGCCGCGCTGTTGGATCCGAGTGTGCAGGCGGCGTTGGATGAGACGCGTCAGTTGGCGGGGTTGTTGGGAGAGGTGATGGGGCGTGGGGAGTTGGTGTTGGGAGAGGACCGGCGGGCGGCGATCCGCAGTGCGGGACGGGGATCGGGACGGGGATCGGCGGTGTTGCCATCGGCGAGTCTGCGGCGGCGTTGGGGGCGGGTGGCCTTGATTTCCTCGGCGGCGGCGGGGTTGATGTTGGCGACGATTTTTGTGCTGAAGGAAATTCCGGTGAAGGGGGAGCGTGGGCCCATCGCGGAGGGCGGGAAGGGAGTCTTTGATGAGGGGGAGGTGTTGAGCCTGTTGCTGACGCCGGCCCCGAATCCGGGGCGGGTGGCGCGGCTGGCGCAAGGGGTGCCGGTGGCTCCGACGATGCCGGCGGCGGCGGGGCCCGGGGAGGAGTTGGAGGAGGAATGGATGGCGGAGTATCGGGCCCTGACGCGTTTGTTGGCGGAGGATCCGGATCGATTTTTTGAGAATGTGGACCGGGTGGTGCGCTCGGCGGAGATCGGGGTGATCGCGGACTTGCCGAGTTTGGAGGACAACAAGTTCATCGAGAGCAAGGAGCGTTCCCGGGCCCTGGTGCCGGTGGTGTCGGGGACGGCGAGTTATGCCTTGGTGGAGCGGTTCATTCGAGGGGAGAAGGCCCTCCCGCCGCGCAACGCGGTGCGGGTGGAGGAGTTGGTGAACAGCATTCACTATGAGGCGCCGGGCGACTCGGAGTTGGAGGGGGTGCGTCTGGGCGCGGAGTTGGTGGTTTGTCCGTGGGATACCGGCAAGTTGTTGCTGGGGGTGTTGCTGCAGAATGGTTCGGAAGCGATGATTCCGAGCACGGCGGCGCTGCAGTTGGACATCAAGTCGGATTTGGTGAAGAGCTATCGGCTGATCGGCTATGCGGGGATGGATACGGAGGGGGGGCGGGAGGAGCGGGAGGCGGCGCTGGATGCGGGGTTGGCTCCGGGGCGGTCGAACATCGTGTTTTTTGAGTTGGAGCCGACGGAGAAGGATTTGGAGGAGCGGTGGGTGATGGCGCGGGTGTTGTTGATGCTGGGAGAAGGTGGGAAGAGCAGGATGATCGTGCCGGTGATGAGTCCGCCGCGGGATTGGAACGGGGCGACGGACAATTTTCAGACGGCGGCGATTTTGGCGGGTTACGGATTGTTGTTGCGGGATTCGGAGTTTCGGGGTGGGTTGGATCCGGACTATTTGACGGAGTTGGCGGAGACGTCCCTGTTTGCGCAGCGCAATGCGGATTTGGCGCGTCGGGAGGCGCTGCAGTTGGTGATCGATAGCCGGGGGTTGTTGTTGAAGAAGTAGGGGGGCCGCTTTGTGGCGGTTATTGGGTTTTGGGGAATTTGAACCGCGAATGGACGCGGATTTTCGCGAATTGGAGAGGTTTAGGAATGCGGAATGCGGAATGCGGAGTGGGGAATGTTGAATGGGGGAAATTGCGGTTTGCGGAGCGGGGGGGAGGAGATAGGCTGGCGGGGAAATGGGAGACGCAGGACCTTGTACGTTGCTGGTGGATAATGGGTCTCATCGACCGGAGTCGACGCTGAGTTTGCGGCGGATTGCGGGGGCGTTGAGCGGAGAGGTGGGGGAGGTGGTGCATCCGGTGTCGTTGCTGCACTCGACGAGGGCGAAGGCGGAGGATCTGGAGGGGGTGCCGGCGGAGATTTTTGAGCCGTTTCTGAAGAAGAGGCGGGAGGAGGGGGGGGATTCGTTTTTGGTGGTGCCGTTGTTTTTCGGACACAGTGCGGCGATCTATGAGTATCTGCCGCAGCGGGTGGTGGAGCTGCGGCAGAAGTGGCCGGAGTTGGAGGTGCGGATCGCGCCATGCCTGGTGGACATCACGGATCCCGGGGACACGGGGGTGGCGGAAATTTTAGCGGGGTTGGTGCGGAAGAAGATTGCGGAGGAGAAGCTAAGCCGGCCGGCGGTGACTTTGGTGGATCACGGGACGCCGCGGAAGTTTGTGAATGATGTGCGGAATTTCCTCGGGGGGCAGTTGAAGGAGTTGTTGCGGGAGGATGCGGTGGCGGTGGTGGCGTCATCGATGGAGCGGAGGGCGGGGGAGGAGTATGCCTTCAATGAGCCGTTGTTGGAGAATCTGCTGGGGAGCGCGGGGTTTGAGGGGGAGGTGGTGTTGTCGATGTTGTTTATTTCGCCGGGGCGGCATGCGGGGCCGGGCGGGGACATCGCGGAGATATGCGAGGCGGCGGAGAAGCGGTGTCCGGGGTTGCGGACGGTGATGGGGGATTTGTTTGCGACGCATCCCGGGGTGGTGCCGTTGTTGGCGAGGCGGTTTCGGGAGGGAGTGGGGAGTGCGCCGATTGTGGCGGAGGTGGCACCGCCGACGATGGCGGAACGTTGAGGCGAGATGGAGCAGCCGTTCGAGCGATTGTTGGTGTGGGAGGATCCGGTGGCGCGACCGGGGCCGGAGAACATGGCGGTGGACGAGGTGTTGTTGGAGGCGCTGGGGGAGGAGGCGGTGCTGCGGATTTATGGATGGGAAGGGGACTGGGTGAGTCTGGGGTATTTTCAGAAGCTGGAGGTGGCGCGGCGGGTGTTTGCGGGGGAGGGCGTGGAGTTTGTGCGGCGAATGACGGGAGGGGGGATGGTGGATCACCGGGAGGATCTAACCTATACGCTGCTGGTGCCGCGGGGGCACGGCTTGGCGGAGACTCGGGGGGAGGAGAGCTACCGCGTGATTCATGGCGCGGTAGTGGAGGCGCTGCGGCGGGCCGGAGTGGCGGCGCGGATGGTGGCGGAGAATGGGGCGGGTGAGTCACCGGCGTGTTTTGAGAAAGCGGTGGCGTGGGATGTGGTGGGGGAGGACGGGAGGAAGTTGGCGGGGGCCGGGCAGAGGCGGGGGAAGGGGGGG